>JBIOWB010000019.1:0-26874 GCA_044868125.1 Solirubrobacterales bacterium | reverse complement strand
GGCGGCTACGGCTACATGAAGGAGTACGAGATCGAGCGCGCCTACCGCGACGTCCGCCTCAACCGCATCGGCGCCGGCACCGACGAGGTGATGCTCGACGTGATCGGGCGGAGCTACGGGCTGTAGGGCTAACGCGTCGCGATGACCGTTGCGATCGTCGCGAGCACGGCGAACGTGTTGACGCCCCAAAGCTGGAAGATCAGCTTGCGGAGGTCTCGGATATCGGTATCGACTCGCGCGAATCCGGCATCCACTTTCCGCGCCAGGTCGTCCAATCGCTTGTCAGACCACATCGTTCTCCTCACGCCGCCAAGCTAACAAAGAAAATGCCATGAGAAATGCGTTGTCTGCAAATTTATAGCACCAACTTTGTGCCATGACTGGGACGGAGCGCGTCCGCGCCTACTACGAGGCGCTGAACACCGGCGACGCCGAGGCGGTCTCGGCCCACTTCACGGACGACGCGGTGCACTACTACACCCGCCTCGGCCCGCATGAGGGCGCCGAGACGATCGGCGGCTTCGCCGCGCTCGGCGTCTCGACGATCGACGCCCAGTGGTACGTCGAGAACGCGATCGAGCAGGGCGATCAGGTCGTCATTGAGTGGACGATGACCTGGCGCGACCCGAAGAGCGCGGCGAAGCGGCTCGACCGCGGCACCGAGTGGTTCCTGATCCGCGACGGCAGGATCGCCGAGGTCCGCGCCTACCACCACGGCGGCGAGAAGAACCCACAGGGCGACCTGCTCGGCTTCGACCACGAGGGCCGCGGCTACCGGATGCTCGAGGATTGGGAGGCGCCGGCTGGCAAGGAGGGTGCGGCATGACCGTCGTCAAGGACTCAGGCGCCCGCGCCACCCTCCCGCCGTTCGGCGAGGAGCACGAGGAGCTGCGGCAGACCGTCTCCCGCTTCGTCGCCAAGGAGATCGCTCCCAACGTCGACGAGTGGGAGGCGGCGCGGGAATTCCCCCGCGAGCTGTATGCCCGCTGCGCCGAGCTCGGCTTTCTCGGCCTCAAGTTCCCCGAGGAGCTCGGCGGCCAGGGCGGCACCCACCTGCACGACGCGGTCTGGGTCGAGGAGCTGGCCCGCTCCGGCGGCTCGGGCGGCGTCGCCGCGGGCCTCAACGCCCACACCTCGATCGCGATGCCGCCGATCTTCAACTTCGGCACCGAGGAGCAGAAGCGGCGCTGGCTGGTGCCGGGGATCGCCGGCGAGAAGATCGGCGCGCTGGGGATCACCGAGCCCGGTACCGGCTCCGACGTCGCCTCGATCGCCACCACTGCCCGCCGCCACGGCGACACCTACGTCGTCAACGGCGCCAAGACCTTCATCACCAACGGGGTCCGCGCCGACTTCCTCGTCTGCGCCTGCAAAACCAGCGATGAGGGCGGCCACGGCGGCATCTCGTTCCTCGTCCTCGAACGCGAGATGGCCGGCTACGAGGTCTCGCGCAAGCTGGAGAAGATGGGCTGGCACTCCTCCGACACCGGCGAAATCTCCTTCAGCGAGGTCGAGGTGCCGGCCGAGAACCTGCTCGGCGAGGAGAACGGCGGCTTCAGGCTGATCATGGCCAACTTCGCCTGGGAGCGGCTGCTGATGGCGATCGGCGCCGTCGGAGCGATGCAGCGCCTGATCGAGACCACCGTCGCCTACGCCCTCGACCGCGAAGCCTTCGGCCGCCCGATCGGCAAGTTCCAGGCGATCCGCCACCACGTGGCCGAGATGGCCACCCGCGCCGAAGCCTCCCGGGCGCTCACCTACAACGCCCTCCGCCTCTTCCACGAAGGGAAGGACTGCATCCAGGAGGTCTCGATGGCGAAGCTGTTGACCCAGCGCGCCGTCCTCGACATCGCCGACCAGTCCCTCCAGATCCACGGTGGCTACGGCTACATGCGCGAGTACGGCATCGAGCGCGCCGTCCGTGACGCCCGCCTCGGCCCGATCGGCGGCGGCACCGACGAGATCATGAAGGAGATCGTCGGCAAGACGATGGGGCTGTAAGCGTTTGGCCCAATTCTTCGACGGGCCATCTTGAGCTCGCTCAGCTCACAAGCCAGGAATCACGCCAGATTAGGACTCAGTGCCGAGGACCGGCGTTGCAGCGGTGGGACTTGCCGATGCCGCGACCGCCGTTGCAATAGTCGAAGCCGCGGCCGCCGTAGAGCTGGTCGGGGCTGGAGCCGCCGTAGAGACGGTCGTTGCCGCGGCCGCCGTGACAGCCGTCTTGGCCCGGCCCCATGATGCAGATGTCGTTGCCGCGACCGCCCCAACAGCCATCGCTGCCGGCGCCATGGTGGCAGTAGTCGTTTCCGGGACCACCGACGCAGTCGCTGTTGCGGTTGCCGGTGATGCAGAGGTCGTTGTTGGGCCCGCCGATGCAGCGGTTCCGCCGTGAGCCTTCGGAAAAGCAGATGTCCCGCTCGCCATTGCCGATGAACTTGTCCGAGCCACGGCCGAGATGAACGACGAGCGGCAACGGCAGGCGCTTCGTCACCTTGACCAGATCCCCCCTCGGCCCCATCCGCACTTCGATCGCGCCCACTCCCCGGGTGGAGCAGACCGCCTTGCGGTGCCCGCGGGTGAAGTGGCAGCCCCGCGGATGGCGGCGGGACATGTTGCCTTTGACCACGATCTTGTGGTGACCGCGGGGGTGCAGCCGCAACGTCGATCCCTTGTGGGAGCCGTAGATGACGATCTTGGATACGGGCGTGGCGACGGCCGGCAGGGCCAGGATGGCCACGACCGCGAGCACGCCGACCAAAAAGCTGCGGCCGGGGGTCCAAAACATCCGGGGCATATTAATCATGTGTATCGGCTAACAAAACGAAGACTTGAGGATCACAGGGGAAATAGCCGTGATTAGGAGGGAAAATTGATCCATCTGACTCCTCGAACGAGATCGCGGCTCACCGGCGGCAGGGCGAAGTTGCGTAAGGGCGGCCTGGCGATCGTCGACGGATCGACGCCGCTGGCGCTGCTGCGCCCGCACGATCTGGCGGCACTTGCGGAGGCAGTCGGCTAGCCAGAGGGAACCGCGACCAGGACGGTCGCGATCTGCTGTGCCCACTCCCGGATCGCGGCCCAGTCGCGACGGTCGCGGTACTCGCCGGGGGTGCCCTCGACCATTGCGCGCTCCATGAGGTTCTTGGGCTCGGCCGGCAGGCGGCCGCCGAAGACGACGTGGTCCTTGCCTCCCAGCTCCTCGACCTTCTGGATGATCCTCGGGGGCTCCATCCAGTCGGGGTTGTCGTTGGCGGGGTCGCCGACGGGGCCGGAGCTGAAGACCCAGAAGGGCTTTTGGCGCAGCGTCTTGCGGTGCTTCTTGAGGAAGTGGCGGGCGTCGCCCTGCCAGCGCTTCATGTAGACGGCGCTGCCGATGACGACGGCGTCGTAGCGCTCGAGGCTCTGCACGTCCTCGACTCGCTCCAGGCAGACGCCGAGGCCCTCGCGACGGAGCGTTGCCGCGACGGTTTCGGCGATCTCCGCCGTGGAGCCGCGTTTGGACGCATAGGCGACGAGGATTGTCATCGCCTCGATTGTGGCGAATTGGACACCCTGTCGCATCGTGAATTCGCCACACAAGGGACGGCGGCCGCTGCGGATGCCTGGAGGCGTTACGTTGCAGGCAGGTCAACACAAGGAGGCGCCGATGCTCTCGTGGCTCGCAGGCAAGCTGATCGACCGCAACATGCGGAAGCTGAGGGAAGGCGATCCCTCGCCGACCGTGCGGATGTACGCCGAGGACGTCAGCTTCACCTTCCCCGGTACCAGCTCCTTCGCCCCGGGGGCGACGAACAAAGCCGACCTGACCCGCTGGCTCGAGCGCTTCGCCGACCTCGGCCTCCAGATCTACCCCGACGAGGTCGTCCTCAAGGGCTTTCCGTGGCGACAGACGATCTGCGTCCGCGGCCACATCCATCTCGACGACCCGAACGAGGGCCGGGTCTACGACAACCGCTACGTGATCTGGGGACACCTCGCCTGGGGAAAGATGCGCGCCTACGAGGTCTACGAGGACACCCACAAGACCGAGGCGCTCGACGCCTACCTGGAGGGCAAGGGCAAGCAACCGGCGCCGGCCTCATGAAGCAGCGGGTCAACCTCGTCACCCTCGGGGTCACCGACCTCGCCCGCGCCCGGCGCTTCTACGAAGCCCTCGGCTGGAGTACCGGGGCCGAGCCCGACGACGACGTCGTCTTCTTCCAGGCCGGCGAGATGGTGGTCGCCCTCTGGGACCGAGCCCGGCTCGCGGAGGACAGCACCGTCGCCGACGGCGGCGGCTGGGGCGGGGTCACCCTGGCGCTCAACTTCGCCTCGCCGGCCGAGGTCGACACGGTCATCGAGGAAGCCCGCGCCGCTGGGGCGACGATCGGCCGCGAGCCCGCCGAGACCTTCTGGGGCGGCTACAGCGCCGTCTTCGTCGACCCCGACGGACACCCCTGGGAGGTGGCGCACAACCCGCACTGGACCGTCACCGAGGACGGCGGCGTCCGCCTCAACTAGGAGGGATATCCCTCCTCAAACCGACTGGCCGGTCAACCAGTCCGGCGCCGATCCCGGTAGCCTCCTCGCGACTTTTCACGATCAAAGGAGAGGCGCAGCAATGGGACTTCTGGATGGAAAAGCCGCGATCGTCACCGGGTCGGCGCGAGGCATCGGCCGGGCGACCGCGGAGCTGTTCGTGAGCGAGGGCGCGAAGGTGCTGATCAACGACCTCGACGCCGACGTCGCCGAGCAGGCGGCCAGCGAGATCGACGGCGAGACCGCCGTCCACGCCGGCGACCTGACCAAGGAGGGCGCCGCCGACGAGCTGGTCAAGGCCGCCAACGACGCCTTCGGCTCCGTCGACATCGTCGTCAACAACGCCGGCTACACCTGGGACGGCGTCGCCCACAAGATGACCGACGAGCAGTTCCAGGCGATGCTCGACATCCACACGATCGTCCCCTTCCGGGTCGCCCGGGCGCTCGCCCCGAGCTGGCGCGAGGCGGCGAAGGCCGAGCGCGGCGAAGGCAAAGAGGTCTTCCGCAAGATCGTCAACACCTCCTCGACCTCGGGGATGATGGGCAACGCCGGCCAGGTCAACTACTCGGCGGCGAAGATGGGCGTGGTCGGCCTGACCAAAACCCTCGCCAAGGAGTGGGGTCAGTTCAAGATCAACGTCAACGCGGTCGCCTTCGGCTTCGTCGAAACCCGCCTCACCGCCGCCAAAGAGGCCGGCGAAGAGATGACCTCGCCGACCGGCGAGAAGATCGAGCTCGGCATCCCCGAGCAGATGCGGGCGATGGCCTCGGCGATCATCCCGCTCGGCCGCCCGGCGACCCCGCAGGAGGCCTCCGGCCCGGTCCTCTTCCTCTGCTCACCGCTTGCCGACTACATGCACGGCCAGGTGCTGAACGTGACCGGCGGCATGTTCGGGGGGATGTACACCTGAGCTCGACCGGCTCATCCGAAGGGGGCCGGCGCCCGCCGCGCTACCTCGACGTGGCGGACCGCATCTGGCCCGCCACGCGTCGCTTCATGGGCGTCCACACGCTCCTCTACAAGAGGACGGGTGGACGCCTGGGGCACACCATTCCCGGCGTGCCGGGCAAGATGCTCCTGCTCGACCACGTCGGGGCCAGGAGCGGGACCAAGCGGACCTCGCCGTTGCTCTACGTCCGCGACGGCGAGGACCTGGTCATCGTCGCCTCCAAAGGCGGCTATCCCAAGCACCCCGCCTGGTACCACAACCTGATGGCCAACCCCGACACCAGCGTCCAGGTGATGGGAGAGAAGATCCCAGTCCACGCAAGGGTGGCGAAACCGGAGGAGCGCGAGCGACTTTGGGCGCTGGCCGTCAGGGGCTACCGCGGCTACGACGACTACGCCGCCCGCAGCAAGGGCCGCGAGATCCCCCTCGTCATCCTCGAACCGCGCTAGCGGTTGGCCAATTGAGCACACAGTGGTGTGCTCAATTGACCACTCGTCACTTCGATCGCCGCTCCTCGGCGACGGGATCGCCGCTCTCGGTGGTGATTGCCTCCGGCGGCCACGGCCCCGCCCAGTTGTCGCGGGCGCCGTCGATCGTGATCGTCGTCCCGGAGACGAAGTCGCCGGCCGGGGAGGCGAGGTAGGCGACGAGCCAGGCCATCTCCTCCGGGCGGCCGGCGCGGCCGATCGGGATCGAGCGCTCGAGGTTGGCGACGACCACCTGCGGATACTTGGTCAGCAGCGTCTCGGTCGCGAACTGACCGGCGGCGAGGGCGGCGGTCCTGATCCCGAACCGCGCCCACTCGACCGCGAGCGTCCGCATCATGTTCTCGACCGCCGCCCGAGCGGCCCCGGAGTGGACCATCCCGGGCATCCCGTTGTGCGGCGAGAGGGTGACGCTCAAGACCTTGCCGCCGCCCTGCGGGATGAAGGCCCTGGTCGCGGCGGCGTGGGTCATCAGCCAGGTGCCGTTGACGTTGAGGTCGATCACGGTGCGGAAGCCCTTCGGGCTGATCGCCTCGGCCGGGCTGAGGAACTGGCCGCCGGCGTTGTTGACGAGGACGTCGAGATGGCCGTGGCGCTCCAGCAGCCCGTCGAAGAAGCGACCCACCGGCTCCTCCTCGCGGATGTCGAGCGTCTCGTGCTCGAAGGCACCGGGCAGCGCCGCCGCCAGCGCCGCCGTCTCGGCCAGCGGCTCCTCGCGCCGGCCGCAGGCGACGACGGTGGCGCCGAGCCGCGCCAGCTCCAGCGCCGTCTCCCGACCCAGGCCGCTGCCGGCGCCGGAGACCGCACATACCTGCCCCTCGAGGAGGCCGTCCCTGAAGACCCGCGAACGGTCGCTTTCAGCCATCGACGGGCAGCCTATAGGCGATCCGAGCCGCGTAAATTCCCTTCGCGATGAGCGTCCAGATCCAACCGCACCCCTTGCACGAGCCGCTCGCGGGCGGCACCCGCGGCGCCGCCGTCGCGGTCGAACCGCTGATCGCCGGCCACGTCGACTGGCCGCGGTCGATGATGGTCAGCCCCGGCGGGCGCCTCCTGACCCTGAAGCTGCTGCGCGCGCTCTTCACGGGCAAGGGGGCGGTCGCCGTGCCGGTGCCCTCGTTCCTGATCCGCCACCCGAGCGCCGGCGCGATCCTCGTCGACACCGGGCTGCACCCCTCGATCGCGACCGATCCACGCGAGAACTTCGGCTCGATGGGCGCGCGCTTCGGCCACCCGACCCTCGCCCCGGGAGAAGACGTGCCCTCGCAGCTGCGCGAGCGCGGCCTCGACCCCGGTGAGATCCCGATCGTCGTCCTGACCCACCTGCACCTCGACCACAGCTCGGCGATCTCCGAGTTCCCCAACTCCACCTTCCTCGTCAGCGAGGCCGAGTGGCAGGCGGCAGCCCACGGCCCTAGCCCGGCGCTGAACGGCTATCGCCGCTCCCACTTCGACTACGCCTTCGAGTACCGCACGGTTGACTTCAACCGCGCCAACGTCAACTCCTACGCCGGCTTCGGCCGCACCTTCGACCTCTTCGGCGACGGCTCCGTCCGCCTTGCCTTCACGCCCGGCCACAGCGCCGGCCATATGTCGGTGATCGCCCGCCTCGCCCAGCGCGACTTCGTGATCGGCGGCGACGTCGTCTACCTGCTCAGCCAGCTCGACGGCTCCGAGGCCGGCCCGCCGCGCCCCCAGGACGCCCACAACCTGCGCCGCTCGCTGCAGGAGCTGCGCCTCTTCCAGCGTCAGTTCCCCGACGCGATCGTCACGCCGGGCCACGATCCGGAGTTCTACTCCCGGATCCAGCAGCGCTACGAGTAGCGAGTCCCCGGTACATCTCCCGCACGCGGCCGAAGACCTCGGTCGCGACCTCGAGCTGGCGCTCGCGATTCGGCGCCTCCTCGACCGGGAAGGAGAGCGGCTCGCCGAACTGGACGGTGACCCTGGGGAAGCGCAGGCGCTTCCAGCTGCGCACGCGCTCGGAGCCGTGGATGCAGACGGGGACGATCGGGGCGCCGGTTTCCAGGGCGATGCGGCCGATCCCGGGTTTCGGCTCCCCCAGCTCTCCTGAGCGGGAGCGGCCGCCCTCGGCGTAGACGAGCAGCATTTCGCCCTGCTCGACGAGGATGCGAGCGGTCTCGATCGCTTCCTCGTCGTGGTGGCCGCGGCGGACGGGGAAGACGCCGCCGTGCTTGTAGATGTAGGTGAGGACGCGCGGGCCGAAGAGCTGACTTTTCGCCATGAAGCGGATCTTCCGCCGCAGGTAGACGCCGGCGAAGAAGTGGTCCATCTGGCTGAAGTGATTGGGGGCGAGGACCAGCGGCCCCTGCTTGGGGACGTTCTCCACCCCGACCGCCCGCACCCGGTAGATCAGGATCGTCGGGATCGTGAGGACGATGCGGGCGAGGGCGTAGGTCCAGCCGACGCCCTTCCGCGCCGCCTCGTGGAACTGCCGGAAGTACTCCGCAGGGCGCGGGTCCTTATAGACCTGTGGCTTCATCTCGCCCATTCGCGTGAGCGCTCCAGTGCTCTCCTCCAGTCTTTCAACAGCTCTTCCCGCTGTGCCTCCTCCATCCGCGGCTCGTAGCGGATCGCCTCGCGCCACATCGCCCCCACCTGCTGCAGCGACCAGGCGCCGGTCGCGACCCCGGCCAGGTAGGCGGCGCCGAGCGCCGTCGTCTCGGCGATCTCCGGCAGCGAGACCGGCGCTCCCAGCACGTCGGCCTGGAACTGCATCAGCCAGCGGTTGACGGTGGCGCCGCCGTCGGCCCGCAGCAGCTCCAGGCGCTCGCCGGCGGCGGCCTCCTGCGCGCGGACCGCGTCGACCGTCTCGTAGGCGATCGCCTCCAGCGCCGCCCGCGCCAGATGGGCGCGGCCGCTGCCGCGGGTGAGGCCGACGATCGTCCCCCGCGCGTAGGGGTCCCAGTGCGGCGAGCCGAGCCCGGTCAGCGCCGGGACGAAGTAGACGCCGTCGTTGGAATCGAGCGAGGCCGCCAGCGCCTCGGTCTCCGCGGCCTCGTCGATGATCCCTAGGCCGTCGCGGAGCCACTGCACGGCGGCCCCGGTGACGAAGATCGAGGCCTCCAGCGCATAGGCGACCTCCTCGGCGAGCCCCCAGGCGACCGTCCCCAGCAGCCCGTCCGGGACCCGTGGCGGCTCCGGGCCGCTGTTGAGGAGGACGAAGCTGCCGGTGCCGTAGGTGTTCTTCGCCATCCCCGGGTGGTGGCAGGCCTGGCCGAAGAGCGCCGCCTGCTGGTCCCCCGCCACCCCCGCGACCGGCACCTCGCCGCCGAACTCCGAGGTGGTGCCGAAGACGCAGGAGGAAGGCAGCGGCTCGGGCAGGCGGGCCGGGTCGACCCCGAGCAGCTCGCACAGCTCCCCGTCCCAACCGAGCTTGCGGATGTCGAACAGCATCGTCCGCGAGGCGTTCGTGTAGTCGGTGACGTGGCGTCCGGTCAGCTTGAAGAGGAGCCAGGAGTCGACGGTGCCGAAGACCGCCCGCTCCGCCCCCTCGGCGTTGCGCAGCAGCCACTCGATCTTGGTGCCGGAGAAGTAGGGGTCGATGGTGAGGCCGGTGCGCTCGCGGACCAGCGGTTCGTGCCCCGCCGCCCTCAGCTCGTCGCAGCGCTCGGCGGTGCGCCGGTCCTGCCAGACGAGCGCGCGGTGGACCGGCTCCCCCGTCCGCGGGTCCCAGGCGACGACGGTCTCGCGCTGGTTGGCGATCCCGATCGCATCGAGCTCGGCGCCCTCGACGCCCGCGTCGGCGAGCGCTCCGGCCGCGACCCGCCGCGTCACCTCCCAGATCTCGTTCGCGTCGTGCTCGACCCAGCCCGGCCGCGGGAAGAACTGCTCGAACTCCGAGTAGGCGCGGCCGCATACTCGACCCTCGTCGTCGAAGACGAGGCAAGTGGTGCCGGTCGTCCCCTGGTCGATCGCGAGGATCACCGCCGCCCCTTCCTCACCCGACAGGTGCGGGTCAAGGTCGAGGCAAGCTTGCGTCCGTCGGCGAAGGTCATCCCGACGCGAACGAAGGGGAAGACTCCGACGTTCAAACCACTCGGCGCGGCGCAGGCGGCGCTCAGATAGCTGTGCCTGCGGCCGTGGTAGACGAAAACCCGGCGCAGGTCGAGGCTGATCTTCCTCATGTAGCCGTGGCGGTTGAGGCGGACGGGGAGGACGGCGGTGAGGATCGTCCCGAAGGTGCCGTGGCTCTTGCGGATGTGGAAGACAAGGACGCGGCTGTTCGGAATCGGGTCTCTCCCGTAGACGTGGGCGAGGATCGCTCGCCGCCCGTCGACCACGGCGTTGAAGGCGAGGACCCGCCCCTGCAGGGGGAAGGAGCTCTGTTCTGGCAACGCGAGGGCGGCGAGGTAGCGCCCTTCGCCGACCAACGCCGGCCCACAGGCTTCCAGCGCCTGCCTGGAGGTCGCTGGTTCGAGCTGAGAGCGCCGGCAGGTCGGCAGCCCCTTGGTGTCGATCCGACCGCCCCTGTTGATCGCGATCGAGATGTAGCGCAGCGCCGGCGGGTGCTCGCCGGAGAGAGTCTTGATCGTGCCGTCGACGCTGACGGTGATGGGCGCGTTCGAGTGCCGCGGCAGCGCCGTCGGAAAGATGCCCCCGTCGAACTTGACGAAGAGGTCGCCCCGCTCGATCAGCTCGGCGTCGGCCATCGAGGCAGCGAAAAGAGACAACGCTGCCAGCGCGGCGACCACCAGCGCCCTCTTTCCCCGTTTCCCCACCTCGATCAGGCTAACGGGAAGTTTCACTCAAACCTTGAGTGAGGACAAAGCCGAGGAGAAGGCTGAGAAAGCCGATCACCATCGTCCCGAACAGCCCGCCACCGACCTGGATGATCAGCCGCTGCATGGCCTTCATGTCGGCACGAAGCTCACGAAGGTCTGAGTCGACCCGCTGGAATCCTTCCGCCATGCGGGCGTTCATGTCGTCGAGCCGCTCATCGGTCCACTTTTCTCTCACAGCCTCCATGGTGACAGGGACTCTAGAAGACAAAAGATCACCTTTGGTGCGCCGAAGTGGAAAATGTCTGTGACCTGCTCAGGGCCGCTGCACCAGGCGGGAGAGGAACACCCGCGCGAAATCGCGCAGCTGGCCGGCACGGTGGAGGAAGCCGGCGAGGTTCCTGCCGGTGGCGCGGTGCTGCAGGTCCAGCTCGTACTCGCGCAGGCGGCAGCCGGCGCGGACGGCGTCGACGGTCATCCCGATCTCCATCCCGTAGCCCTTGGCGAAGGGCAGGGCCGCTTGCAGCGCCTCGCCCCGCAGCGCCCGCTGGCCGGAGATCGGCGCCTGCGTCTCCAGGCCGCAGAGGCGCCTGATCGCCCAGCGGGCGAAGCCGAGCGCAATCCCGAAGCCGCCTCCGACCCGGCGGCTGAACGCCGCCACGGCGAGGTCGCACTCGCCCCGTTCCACCGCCTCGACCAGCGGCGCCAGCCGCGCGGCCGAGGTCCCCAGGTCGCCGTCGCAGAGGAGGACGATCCGCGGCGGCGGCTCCACGCTCAGCGCCGCATCCGCGGCCGCGGTGACGTTGCCGCCCTTGCCGTGCGAGCGGCCACGCCGGACCACCTCGGCTCCGGCCAGCATCGCCGCCTCGGCCGTCCCGTCGCTGGAGGCGTCGTCGGCGACCCACACGCGTGCGCCCGGGAAAGCCTCGCGCAGCGCCCGCACCGTCCCCCCCACCCGGTCGGCCTCGTTGCGCGCCGCCACGATCGCCGCCAACGCGCCATCTTCCCTCGTCACCGTTCCGGTCCCATCGTCGGGTTATTGTCCCCGCCCATGGCAGACATCGAGGCGCACATCACCGGCAACGTCTGGAAAATCGAGGTCGCGGTCGGCGACCAGGTGTCCGATGGCGACACCGTCGTCATCCTCGAGTCGATGAAGATGGAGATCCCGGTCGAGGCCGAAGACGACGGGGTCGTGAAGGAGATTCGCTGCGAGGAGGGCCAGTCGGTCAGCGAAGGCGACGTCCTCGTAGTGCTGGGGTAGGCAGTGGAAGATCGGCTCGCGGGCGGCAAGCTCCTCCTCGACCGGCCGGCGCCGGCGGTTGCCCGGCTGACGATCTCCAACCCGGACCGCCGCAACGCCCTCGACCACGAGATCCTCGACACGCTCGCCGAGACGATGCCGCAGCTCGACCGCGGGATCGAACACCGCTGCGTGCTCGTCACCGGCGCGCCGCCGCTCTTCTCCGCCGGCTACGACATCGCCGGGATCCCCGAGCAGAGCTTCGAGCGCGACGCCGAGGCGCTCGTCGCCCATCCCTTCCACGCGGCGATGGAGGCGATCGCCAGGCACCCCTGGCCGACCGTCGCCGCGATCAACGGCCATTGCCTCGGCGGCGGCCTCGAGCTGGCGATCACCTGCGACCTGCGAATCTGCGCCGCCGGCGCCAAGCTGGGCATGCCACCGGCGAAACTCGGCCTCATCTACGGCCACACCGGCCTGCGCAAGTTCCTCGACGTCGTCGGGCTGGCGCGCACCAAGGAGCTGTTCCTCACCGGCCGCAACGTCGAGGCCGGCCGTGCCGAGGAGATCGGCCTCGTCAACGAAGTCGTCGCCGACGAGGAGCTCGAGCGCGAGGCAGTTGCGCTGGCGGCGGCGGTCGCGGAGAACGCACCGCTCTCGATGCGCGGCAACAAGCACGCGATCGACCTCCTCAACTCTTCCCCTGAGCTGACCGAACAGCAGGAGGCGGGCCTCGTTGCACTGCGCGAGTCCTGCTTCACCTCCGAGGACTTCCGCGAGGGCATCCGCGCCTTCGCCGAGAAGCGGCGTCCGCAGTGGACGGGACGGTGAGCGCGAAGGCGCGAAAAGCACTCGCCGCGTCCGACCCGACGATGGCGGCGCTGATCGAACGGGTCGGGAAAATCGATCTCGCCACGCGCCTGAAACGGCGCCGGGAGGAGCGCCCGGCCGACGCCTACGGCGCCCTGCTGCGGGCGATCGTCGGCCAGCAGCTCTCGACCAAGGCGGCGCGGACGATCTACCTGCGCGTGCTCGACCTCTTCGGCGGCACCACCCCCTCGCCGGAGCAGCTGCTGGAGGCGAGCGAGGAGGACCTGCGCGCCTGCGGCCTCTCCGGTCGCAAGACCGAATACGTGCGCGACCTCGCCGCCCACGTGCTCAGCGGCGAGCTGGAGCTGGACCGGCTCGAGGAGCTGGGCGACGAGGAGGTGGTCGCGGAGATCGTCGCCGTCCGCGGCCTCGGCCAGTGGACGGCCGAGATGTTCCTGCTCTTCCACCTGCGGCGACCCGACGTCCTCTCCGGCGGCGACCTCGGGATCCGCAAAGCGATCCAGGTGGAGTACGGGCTGGAGAAGATGCCGCCGCCGAAGCAGGTGCTCGAGATCGGCGAGCGGTGGCGGCCTCACCGCAGTCTGGCGTCCTTGTACCTGTGGGAGTCACTGGCGGCGGTGCCCGGATGAGGAAGCGCTTCTGGATCGGCATCGCCGCCGTCGCCGCGATCGCGGTCGGCTCGGTCATCGCCGCCGCCGTGATCTACCTCAACGACCGCGACGACTTCCAGCGGGTCCAGCGCGACGAAGCCGTGCGGGCGGCGCATCAGGCCGAAGCCACGGCGGCCTTGTCGGTGGGCAAGCTCGCGACCGCGGCGGCGTTCGCCCAGACCCAGGGGGCATTCGATCGGCACGAGTTTCGTGTGATCGGCCGCTCGCTGCTCGGCGACGGTGCGCTCGACGGAGCCGCCTACGTTCCCCGGGTGCCTGCGGCGAGCCGTGCCGCTTACGAAGAGCGGTTCGGGTTCGAGATCCGCGAACGCGGCTTCGGGCCGATCCTGCGCCGAGCCGAACCCCGTCCAGCCTACTTTCCGGTCACCTTTGGGACCAGCGAAAGGGGTCAGCCGCAGCGGATACGGGGGTTCGACCTCGGATCGGATCGCCTGCGAGCGCGCTTCCTGCGCCAGGCCGGCACCACCGGCCACGCCGTCGCGACGCCGCTGGTGCACCTCTTGATCGGCGGTACCGGGATCAACGTCTTCCGGCCCATCTATCGCGACGGCGCCCCGGTCTCGACCCCCGCCGAGCGCATGCGGGCCCTGACCGGGTTCATCGCCGGCAGCTTCCGGATCGGCGACGTTGCGGACGCGGCGATGACCGTCCTGCCGAAAGACGTAGAAGTCCAGCTGCGAATCGCCCACCGGGTTGCGTTCGGGACGGAGGGGGAGCTGGAAGACGCCGCCACCGCAGCGGTCCACATCGCCGACCGCACCTGGCTGCTGACGTTGAAGGAGCCGGGCGGGCCACCCTTCGGGCTGCCGCTCGCCATTGCCGTCCTCGGCATCTTGCTCGCCGCCCTCCTCGCTTCGCTGGTGGTCAGCTGGAGCCGGGGTGAACGGATGCGCGAGCTGGAACGGCAGGCGAGTCAGGATTCCCTCACCGGGCTCGGCAACCGGCGACGTTTCGAGGAAGACCTGGCGGTGGCGATGGCGCGCGGCCGACGCGACGGGACCACCGGGGCGCTCCTGATCCTCGACCTCGACCACTTCAAGCGCATCAACGACTCGCAGGGGCACCCCGCCGGCGACCGGCTGATCAAGGCGGTGGCGGAGACGCTGCGGCGCCGCACCCGAGCGGGCGACTCCCTGGCGCGCTTCGGCGGCGACGAGTTCGCGGTGATCCTGCCCAGCTGCGGCAAGGAGGAAGCGCGGACCGCCGCCGAAGCGATCGCCGCGGAAATCCGCAGGCACGACTTCGAGGAGGAGACCGGCGGCCCCACCGTCAGCGTCGGCGTGACCGTCTTCGGGGACGATCCCCGCACCAGCCCTGCCACCGTCGTCTCGCAGGCCGACACGGCGATGTACGCCGCCAAGGACGAGGGCCGGAACGCGGTCCGGATCTTCGAGCCGATGTCGCTCCGCGAGGACGGCTCCCCCGCCCGCTAGCGAGGCAGCTCGGCGCGGAGGTCGAGCACCCGTTCCACCGCCGCCTCGAACCCCTCTCGATCGAGGGCGCGGGAGCTGAGCTTGCGCTGCAACGCCCGCCACGCGGACTCGGCGGAGCCGAGACGGGCGTAGAGCAGCAGGTCGGCGCCCGCGCGAGCGCCGGCGACGGCGGCCTCGGCGGGGCTGCCGAAGCTTTCGACGGCAGGAGTTTCGAGGGCGTCGGTGATCGTCACCCCTTCGAAGCCGAGACGGTTGCGCAGCTCGCCGGTGGCGATCGAGCGCGTGAAGGCGGCGGGGTCTTTTGAGAAGGCGGGGTAGATCGCGGTGCTGAGCATCACCAGCTTGCCGCCCGCCGCGACGAACGCCCGGTAGGGCTTCTCGTCGACGCTCCGCAGCTCCTGCCTGGAGAGGTCGATCCGCTCGACCGTGAAGTCGGTGTTTTCGGTGGCCGCGCCGAACCCCGGGAAGTGCTTGCCGGTGGCGGCGATGCCGCCGGCCTGCAGCGCCCTCGCAAAGGGAACGGCGGTAGCGGTGACGCGGGCGGCGGTCGAGCCGAAGCTCCTTTCGGTTTTCGCGATGACGCCGGCGGGGCGGCCGACGTCGAGCACCGGCGCGAGGTCGACGTTGACGCCGACGTCGCGCAGGTTGGCGGCCGTGCGGCGGCCCTGGCGGCCGCCGAAGGCGGCGCCGCGGGCTCCCATCGTCTTGGCGGAAGCGGTCGGCGCGCCGCTCAGCCGCCTCACCTGCCCGCCCTCCTGGTCGACCATCACCAGCAGCGGGCTGCGCAGCATCGGCGGCCGCGGTATCGCCTGCAGGCGCGCGATCAGGCGACGGCCGGCGACGCGGCTCGGAAAGTTGCCGGCGAAGAGGACGACGCCGGCGACGCGGCCCTGGCGGATCGCCGATCGCAGCCCCGCCCCGACCGCGGTGCCGTTGAGGCCGACCACGATGCGCTGGCCGGCGAGCTGCTCCAGGGGAAGGGTTTCGGCGACGCCCGGCTCCGATGGCGGCGCCCCGTCCCCGAGGCCGGCGCCGAACGCGAACGCCCCGATCGCCAGGCAGGCAAGGACGGCCAGGGCCACTCCTCGCCGTCGCGCCGCCGCTCGCTCCATCGGCCCGATGCTAGCCGCGCCTCGGCGTCCGGGCCGCTTCCTAGGCTGCGCCGCATGCCCCCGCTGATCACCGTCGAGGAGGCCCTCGCCTACGGCCGCCTCACCGAGCATGCCGAGATCGAAGCGCTGGTCGAACGCGCCTGGGAGGTGCGCCGCGAGAACTTCGGCGACTCGACCGACATGTGCTCGCTGGTCAACGCCAAGTCGGGCGGCTGCGCCGAGGACTGCGGCTTCTGCGCCCAGTCGCGCTACGCCGAGGCGGACACGCCGATGCACGCGATGATGGAGCCGGAGCAGATCCTCGAGCACGCGAGAGCGGCCGAGGCCGCCGGCGCCCACCGCTTCTGCATGGTCACCCAGGGCCAGGGGCTCTCGAAGCGGGATTTCGAGAAGATCCTCGCCGGCGCCCGCCTCGTCGCCGAGCAGACCAACCTCAAGCGCTGCGCCTCGATCGGCCACATGTCGAAAGAGCGGGCGAAAGCGCTGAAAGAGGCAGGGGTCCAGCGCGTCCACCACAACGTCGAGTCGGCCCGCTCCTACTACCCGGAGGTCTCGACCACGGTCCGCTACGAGGGTCGGCTGCGGACGATCCAGGCGGTCAAGGAGGCGGGGCTGGAGACCTGCGTCGGCGGCATCCTCAACCTCGGCGAGAGCGAGGAGCAGCGGGTCGAGATGGCCTTCGAGCTCTCCGAGATCAACCCCACCTCGGTCCCGATCAACCTCCTGATCCCGAAGGAGGGTACGAAGTTCGGCGACCGCGAGGTGATGGATCCCTGGGAGGTCGTGAAGTGGATCGCGATCTTCCGCCTGATCATCCCCGGCGCCCTCTTCCGCCTCTGCGGCGGCCGGGTCGAGAACCTCGGCAGCCTCCACAAGCTGGCGGTCAAGGCCGGGCTGAACGGGGTGATGATGGGCAACTTCCTGACCACGCTCGGCGCCGAGCCGGCCGAGGACCGGGCGATGTTCGAAGAGCTCGGCCTCAACGTCGCCCGCCAGCCCGACAACGGCGCCAACCCCCGCCCCGACAACCGCTCCGGCTGGCTCGAGGGCGAGACGCCGGCGACGCCGATGGACGATCTGGTCGACAGCCAGGAGGAGGCGAACCTCTGGGACCCCTCCACCCAGCTGCGGGTCGTCAAGAAGGCGAAGAAGCCGCCCTCCTACCCCTCGTCGGGCGCCGCCGCGGCGTGACCGACGTCGCCGAGCGGCTCGAGGAGCTCCGCGAGCGGGGGCTCCATCGGCAACTGAGACTGATCGAGGGACCGCAGGGGCCGAGCGTGACGCTCGACGGCCGCCCGGTCCTGCTGCTCTGCTCCAACAACTACCTGGGCCTGGCCGACCGCGCCGAGGTGCGCGAGGCCGCCGCCGAGGCGGCGCTGCGCTGGGGCGCGGGCTCCGGCGCCTCGCGGCTGATCTCGGGGAACATGGCGCCGCACCGGCAGCTGGAGGAGCGCATGGCGGCCTTCAAGGGCTACGAGTCGGCGCTGCTGTTCGGCTCCGGCTATCTCGCCAACACCGGCGTCATCGCGGCTCTCGCGAGCAAGGGCGAGGTCGTCTTCTCCGACGAGCTCAACCACGCCAGCATCGTCGACGGCTGCCGGCTCTCGCGGGCGGAGACCTTCGTCTACCGGCATGGCGACCTCGAACACCTGGCCTGGGCGCTCTACCACCAGCGCGGCAGGCCGGCGCTGATCGTCACCGACGGCGTCTTCTCGATGGACGGCGACCTGGCGCCGCTGGCGGAGCTGCTGGAACTGGCGCGCCGGCACGGGGCGCGGCTGATGGTCGACGAGGCGCACGCGACCGGCGCGATCGGCCCCGGCGGCCGCGGCTCGGTCTCGGCCGCCGACCTCAGCGGCGAGGTCGACGTCGTGGTGGGGACGCTGGGCAAGGCGCTCGGCTCCTACGGCGCCTACGTCTGCGCCGACGAGGAGACGGTCGACTTCCTCGTCAACGCCGCCCGTCCCTTCATCTTCTCGACGGCGCCGCCACCGCCAGCGGTCGGCGCCGCGCTGGCAGCGCTGGAGCTGCTCGAGGGTGAACCCGCGCTGGTCGATCGGCTGCAGGCGAACGCGAGGACGCTGCGGACGGCGCTCGCCGCCGCGGGCCTCGAGGTCGGCGCCTCCAAAAGCCAGGTCGTCCCGATCCAGGTCGGCGACGCCGGAGCGACGATGGATCTCTGCGAGGAGGTACTGCGACGCCGGGTGTTCGCGCAGGGCATCCGGCCACCGACCGTGCCCGAGGGCTCGTGCCGCCTGCGCTGCACGGTGATGGCGACCCACAAGGCCGAGGAGCTGGTCTGGGCGGCGCGAGAGATCGGCGCCGCGGCCCGCGAGGTCGGCCTCCTCGGCACCCAGCCGCTCGCCGCCTAGCGATGGGAAGCACGCCCGGCCTCTTCGTCACCGGCACCGGCACCGAGGTCGGCAAGACCGTGGTCGCCGCCGCGATCGCCAGGACGCTCGCCGCGGAAGGCAAGCGCGTCGCCGTCTTCAAGCCCGCCGTCACCGGCCTCGAAGAGGAGGGTGAGACCGACCACGCGCTGCTGCGCCGCGCCTCCGGGTCGAGCCAGAGCGACGAGGAGATCGCCCCCTACCGCTACGCCCCTCCGGCCTCCCCCCACCTAGCCGCGGCGCTGGCCGGCGAGGAGATCGACCCCGAGCAGCTACGGCAGGCCGCCCGCGACGCCGCCGAGAACGCCGACATGCTGGTCTGCGAGGGGGTAGGCGGCCTCTTGGTCCCCCTCTCCCCCACCTACCTCGTCCGCGACCTAGCCGCCGACCTCGGCTACCCCCTGGTGATCGTCGCCGCCCCCGGCCTCGGCACGATCAACCACACCCTGCTGACGATCGAATCCGCCCGCGCCGCCGGCCTCGAGGTCGCCGCCGTAGTCCTCAATCCCTGGCCCGAGGAGCCAACCGAGATCGAGCAGTCGAACCGCGAGACGATCGCCACCCTCGGCAACGTCCCGGTCCTGACCCTCCCTCCCGTCGACGTCAGCTGCCCCGAGACTTGGCCGCCCCTCCGATTCTGATGCCGACGGGACGATTTCGGTCTATATAGGACCGTTTTCGTCCCGTCGGCAGGAGCTAGACGATCACGTCGAGTGAACCCTCAGAAAGTTCGACGGTGAAGTTCGCTGCCTCGGCGATCGCGGCGGCGCCCTCAGGGTCGGTGGGCGGTTTCTTCGCGGTCAGCAGCGCTCGCGCGACGTCCCCGCGCACGGCCTTGGCCATGTGAGAGACGGCTTTGCGCTCGCCGTCGCTCTCGGTGAAGGCCCGCACTGCCAGCAGCGTCGCCCGCTTCGGCTTCCACATCGTCGAGTAGGCGCCGGAGCGCATGTCGAGGATCAGGTCCCCCTCCTCGTCGGGCAGCGCCTCGGGCAGCGCCGGTCGCCAGTACTTCGCCAGCGGACCGATCCCCTTCAGCTTCTCCTTCGGCGGCAGGCGGTAATACGGGATGCGGTCGCCCGGCCGCACCATCCCCCACAGCGCGCTGGCGATCAGCACCTGGCGCTGCGCCTTCGCCGGCAGCTCGGGCAGCTCCAGCCGTTGGTAGAGGACGCCGCTATAGACCTCGGCCGCCGGCGCCGCGGGCGCCTCGCGCAGCTTCGGGTCGAGCGCGTCGAGCACCTCTTCCCGCCGCTCGCCCAGCTCGGCGGCGAAGACGAGCGAGTCGAGATCGACCGGCTCGCCCGCTTCGGGGCTCGCCTTGCCTTCGGATGGCGGGAGTAGGACCAGCATCGGGCGGCAGCCTATGCCGCCCGAGGGTCCCTAAGCGGCCTGCGGCGCCTCCCGGGCCTCCTCGGCGGCGAGGATCTCGCCACCGGGGCTTACCTCGGCCTCAGCCGCCTCGGCGCTGACGCCTTTCGCTTTCGCCCGGATCGCGGTGGCGCCGATCGCCGCCCCCAGCAGCGCGACGAAGCCGGAGACCGTCATCGCGTGGCCGAGGGCGTAGACGAAGGCTTCGCTGCCGGCCGCCATCACCTGCTTGGTCTGCGCCGCGTCCAGCCCCTGGACGTGCGGGACCGTGCCGCTGCCGAGCCCTTCGGAGACCTGGTCGCGCTGGGCGGCGTTCACCCCGCTGCTGCCGAGCAGCGAGTCGAGCTTGGAGCTGACCAGGCCCTGGAAGATCGCGCCGGTGACGGCGACGCCGAGGCTGCCGCCGACCATCCGGAACATCGAGAGCACGCCGGAGGCGATCCCGGCTTTCTGCACCGGCACCGCGTTCATCGCCGCGCTGGTCATCGGCGACATCGTCATCGCGATCCCTATGCCCAGCAGCATGAACCCGGGCAGCAGGTCGAGGTAGCCGGAGTCGACCGCGATGCGGCTGAAGCTGAACAGCGATGCGGCGACGATCACGAGCCCGCCGGCGATCAGCCAGCGCGGGCCGTAGCGGTCCGAGAGCCGCCCTGCCACCGGCGCCACGCCGACGATCATCAGGGTCGAGGGCAGGAACCGCACCCCCGCCTCCAGCGGCGAGTAGCCGAGGATGTCCTGCATGTAGAGGGCGAGGAAGAAGAAGACGCCCAGCATCGCGAAGCTGATGATCATCGCCACCACGACCGCGCCGAGGAAGTTGCGGTCGCTCAGCAGATCGAACTGCACCATCGGCGCCTTGACGCGGTTCTCGACCCAGACGAAGGCGGGCAGCGAGACCCCCGCGGCGATCAGCAGGCCGACGATTTCCGGCGAGCCCCAGCCCCAGCTGTTGCCCTCGACCAGGGCGAGGACCAGCGCCGTCAGGCCGACGGTGAGGACGGCGACCCCTGCGTAGTCGACGTCGCGTCCCACCGAGGTGTCGCGCGACTCGCGCACGGCGAAGAGGGTCGCGAGGACGGCGCCGATCGCGACCGGGATGTTGATGTAGAAGATCGCCCGCCAGCTGACGTGCTCGGTCAGGAAGCCGCCCAGCACCGGCCCGATCGCCAGCGCCAGCGCCGAGACGCCGGCCCAGGTCCCCATCGCCTTGCCGCGCTCGTGGGCGGGGAAGGCGTCGGTGATGATCGAGAGCGTGCCCGGCATCATCAGCGCCGCGCCGACGCCCTGGACCACGCGGCTGACGACCAGCGCGGTCTCGTCGACGGCAAAGCCCGCCGTCGCCGAGGAGAGGGCGAAGATCACCACGCCGGCGAGGAACATCCGCCGCCGGCCGAAGATGTCGCCGAGCCGGCCGCCGGTCGCCAGCAGCACCGCGAAGGAGAGCGTGTAGCCGTTGATCGTCCACTCCAGCCCGCTGATCGACGCCCCCAGGTCCTTCTGGATCGAGGGCAGGGCGACGTTCACGACCGTGTTGTCGAGCATGATCATGAACAGCGCGAAGCACATCGCGCCGAGCGTCCACCACTTGCGGTTGTCGTCGGTGATCAGGTGGCTGTATCGGGTCAAGCGAGCTCACTTCCCTTCAGGTGCTCGTAGGTCGCAGCGAGGTCTTCGCGGTCCATCAGCGCCTCGACCGCGGCGTCGAGCTTGCGACGCTGGGGAGCGCTGAGGGTCGCGACAAAAGATTCGATTCCGGTGAGGCGGACGGTGACCAGGGTGGCGACCAGCTTCTTGCCCTTGGCCGTGATCTTCACCCGGCGCACGCGGCGATCGTCGGGGTCCTCGACCCGGGTCGCCAGCTTCGCCTTCACCAGCGCGTCGACCGCGCGGCTCATCGAGGGCACCGAGACGCCGAACAGCTCGGCCAGGTCGCTCACCTGCCAGGCCTGGGCGTCGTGCCCGAGCCCGCCGAGCTCGAGCAGCACCTTGCACTGGGTCATCGAGAGACCCGTCTCCTCGATCACCCGCAGCTGGTTGCCGCGGTCGTAGAGGAACATGTGGTGCATCAGCGCGGTCAGCCGCGCCGCGGTGTCGTTGGCCTTGGGCATTTCGAACAATATTTGCACGGGAGCAACTATTTCAACAGAGCAATAGTTGTTCGTGTGATGGATATCACTCGGTCTGGCACCTCCCGCCGACTCCAGGGCTAACGTGCGAGCGAATGCAGCCCGACTACGCGCAACTCGATCGCGACCACGTCTGGCACCCCTTCACCCAGCAGCGGGGATGGAGCGAGGAAGAGCCGCTGATGATCGAGCGCGGCGAGGGCTCCTGCCTGTTCGACACCGAGGGGCGGCGCTACCTGGACGGGACGGCGGCGCTCTGGTGCAACGTCCACGGCCACCGGCACCCGACGATCGACCGCGCCGTCCGCGAGCAGCTCGACCGCGTCGCCCACACGACGATGCTCGGCCTCTCCCATCCCGGCGCGACCGAGCTGGCGGCGCGTCTGGTCGCGATCGCCCCGGAGGGCCTCTCCCGCGTCTTCTACTCCGACTCCGGCTCGACCGCGGCGGAGATCGCGCTGAAGATCGCCTTCCAGTACCAGCAGCAGCGCGGCGGCGAGCACGCCCGGCGGACCAGGTTCGTGCGCCTGCGCGAGGCCTACCACGGCGACACGATCGGGTCCGTGTCGGTCGGGGGCATCGACCTCTTCCACTCGACCTACCGGCCGCTGCTGTTCGAGACGCACGTGGTGGAGCCGGGGGACGCGACCGACCTGGAGCGCGTGCTCGCCGCCCATGGCGAGGAGATCGCCGGCGTCATCGTCGAGCCCCTGGTCCAGGGAGCCGCCGGGATCCTCCTCCAGCCCGAGGGCTACCTGCGCGCCGCCCGCGAGCTCTGCGACCGCCACGGCGTGCTGCTGATCTGCGACGAGGTGGCGACCGGCTTCGGCCGCACCGGGACGATGTTCGCCTGCGAGCAGGAAGGGGTCTCCCCCGACCTGATGTGCCTGGCGAAGGGGATCACCGGGGGCTACCTGCCGCTGGCGGCGACGCTGACGAGCGAGGCGATCTACGAGGGCTTCCTCGGCAGATACGAGGAGTTCAGGACCTTCTTCCACGGCCACACCTACACCGGCAACCCGCTCGCCTGCGCGGCGGCGCTCGCCAGCCTCGACGTCTTCGAGGAGGAGCGGACGATCGAGCGCCTGCAGCCGAAGATCGCCCTGTTGGAAGAGCTGCTGGCCGACGTCGCGGCGATGCCCGAGGTGGCCGAAGTGCGCCATAAGGGCTTCATGGTCGGCATCGACCTCGGCGACCACGACGACTCGCTGCGGATGGGCCACCGGGTGACGATCGAGGCCCGCAGGCGCGGCGCCTTCATCCGTCCCCTCGGCAACACGGTGGTGCTCATGCCCGCGCTCTCGATCAGCGGGAGCGAGCTGCGGGAGCTGGTCGGAGTCGCGCGCGACTCGATCCACGCCGCAATCTCCTCGGCGCCCGTCGAGCTCCCCCAGGCCGCCTGACGATTGGCGAGTTAGCCGGCCTATAGCAAGGTCAACTCTCCAATCGTCGACACTCGGTCGAAGCCGAGCTGCGGCACGAGCGCCGCCGCGTCCTCGGCTGAGCGCGTAGGATCCTCCAATGGAGGAGAGGCGACGGGGACCGGCCGAGATGCCCAATTTCGGACCGCCGTCGACGCCCCGTGCGGCGGCCTCGATCGTGCTGCTGCGGCGCGGCGGCAAGCACGCGCAGCGGGCGCTCGAGGTGCTGATGCTGCGGCGCAGCGAGGAGGCGAAGTTCATGCCCGGCGTCTGGGTCTTCCCCGGGGGCTCCCTCGACGACGCCGACGGCGCCGAAGAAGCCGGCCTGCGCACCTGCGCCCTGCGCGAGCTGGCCGAGGAGGCGGGAATCGAGTTGCCGGCGGAGGAGGAGCTCGTCCCCTTCACCCGCTGGATCACCCCGGAGGTGGTCGCCACCCGCTTCGATGCCTGGTTCTTCCTCGCCCTGGCGCCGGCCCATACGCCACCGCAACCGGACGGGGTCGAGACGACCGAGGCGCGCTGGTTCGAGCCCGCCGCCGCACTGGAGGCCCAGGAGGCAGGAGAGCTCGTCCTCTCCTTCCCCACCCGCACCCAGCTCGGCTGGCTCGCCGATTTCCGCACCTCAGACGAGGCGCTGGCCGCCTACCGCGAACGCACGATTGAGCCGATCCTGCCCAAGGTCCTCGCCGACGACGGCGCCGAACCCCGCGTCGTCCTCCCCAGCGACCCCGACTACCCCACCTGATCGAACCGCATCAAATTTTGGTTGTGATAGGACCAGGATTTGATGCGGTTCACGCGGGGAACGGCTCCAGCCCCGCGTGCCAGGGTCCGGGCGCGTAGGTGTGGATGCCGCTCTCTTCCATCTCCGACTGCAGCCGCCGGAACAGCTGCCCCGCGTTCTTCAGCGCCGCCTTCAGCTCCGCCTCGCTGCGCTCGCGCAGGCGCCAGAGGAACCAGAGCTGGCGGTCGGTGACGCCGAAGTCGATCTCTCCGGTGATCGTCGTCACCCAGCCGAGGAAGCCGGGGCCGAAAAGCTCGCGCAACGCCACCGGGTCGTACTCCTTCGGCACCGTCGCCAAAAAGCGCTTGTTGAAGTCGATCGACTCGAACTCGACCTTGCGCTGGAAGCGCTGCGTGACCACCTCGTGCCCCTCGATCGACTCGACGTTGAAGGCCGGCACCACCTGCGCCAGGTCCGGCATGTGCGCCTTGGCGAGCACCGCGGTCGGCAGCACCGCCTTGTTGAAGAATCCGCCGACCTCCTTTTCGTCGGCATCGCAGGAGGATCCCCAGAAGCCCTCAGTGAGCTGTCCGGTCAGCCGGTTGACGCCGCCGACGCAGAGGGCGACCGGCCCGTCTTTGGGGTTGATCCCGCCCACCGGCTCATAGGCGAGCTCGTTGCGCTCGCCGTAGCGGCGCACGATCCCGGCCCATTCCTGCGCTTCCTGCTTCGCGCTCACGCTGCGATCCTATGTCCCCGGCTTTCGTCCTCATTCGCCCACAGGGCTATAAAAGATGAACGCCGCGGCGTTAGGATGCCCACGAGCCCGGTCCCCAACAGGAGCCCATATGACCATCGTCATCATCGTCGTCGTCGTAGTCCTCATCCTCGCGGTCCTCTACTACATCGGGAAGCGCAACTCGATCATCGCCTCGCGGAACCGCGTCGACGAGTCCTGGAGCGGGATCGACGTGCAGCTGAAACGGCGCCACGACCTCGTCCCCAACCTGGTCGAGACGGTCAAAGGCTACGCCGAGCACGAGAGCGCGACCTTCGAGAAGACGACCCAGGCGCGCGCCGCGGCAATGCAGGCGCAGGGGGTCGAGGAGACCGCCAAAGCCGAGCAGCAGCTGACCCAGGCCCTGGCCGACGTGAAAGCGGTGGCAGAGAACTACCCGACCCTGCGCGCGACCGAGAACTTCCAGCAGCTCAGCCGCAACCTCTCCGAGCTCGAGGACGAGATCCAGGCCTCACGGCGGATCTACAACTCCAACGTGCAGTCCTACAACACCTCGATCCAGCAGCTCCCGGGCTCGATCATCGCCAACCAGGGCGGCTTCACCCCGCGCGAGTACTTCGAGATCGACGAAGCCGACCGCGCCACGCCGCAGGTCAGCTTCGGCAACTAGCCGGGCCAACCGCTCTAAGATTCAATGGCAATGACCACGGAGACCAAGGACGTCACGCTCTGGATCTGCGAGAGCTGTGGCTTCATCTACGACCCCGCCGTCGGCGACCCCGACGGCGGCATCCCACCGGGCACCGCCTTCGAGGACATCCCCAAGGACTGGTTCTGCCCGGTCTGCGGCGCCCGCACGACGGACTTCCGCCCGCTCGAGCCGGGCGAAGCCTAGGAAGCGTCGGGCGAGCCCGCGGCAATGAGCCGGTACGACTACGACTGGGTTGTCGTCGGCTCCGGGTTCGGGGGCTCGGTCTCCGCCCTGCGCCTGGCCGAAAAGGGCTACAGAGTCGCCGTCCTGGAGTGCGGCAAGCGCTTCACCGACAAGGACTTCCCGAAGTCGACCTGGGACGTCCGCCGCTACTTCTGGGCGCCCCGGCTGGGCCTGCGCGGGATCTTCCGCCTCTCCACCTTCAAGGACGTCTCGGTTGTCAGCGGCAGCGGCGTCGGCGGCGGCAGCCTCGGCTACGCCTGCACGCTCTACGTGCCCCCCACGAAGTTCTTCGAGGACCCGCAATGGGGCGACCTCGACGACTGGGAGCAGAAGCTGGCGCCTCACTATGCCGAGGCGCAGCGGATGCTGGGGGTCGCCGCGGTCGAGACCGACGACGCCGCCGACGGGCTCCTGCGCGAGTACGGCGAGCAGATCGGCGTCGGCGACACCTACCGCAAGACCCCGGTCGGGATCTTCTTCGGCCAACCGGGAAAGACCGTTGCCGACCCCTACTTCGGCGGCGAGGGACCGGACCGGACCGGCTGCAGCTTCTGCGGCCGCTGCATGGTCGGCTGCCCGCACGGCGCCAAGAACACCCTGGTCAAGAACTACCTCCACCTGGCCGAGCGGCGGGGGGTCGAGGTGACCCCGGATCGCACCGTGACCGAGATCCGCCCGCTGGGCGCCGCCGACGGCAGCGACGGCTACGCGATCACCAGCGAACGCTCGGGGATGATCCCCGGCCGCGACCGCCGCACGATCACCGCCCGCGGCGTGGTCGTCGCCGCCGGGGCACTGGGCACCAACAAGCTGCTGCAGCGCTGCCGCCTCGGCGGCTCCCTGCCCCGGATCTCCAACCGCCTCGGCGAGCTCGTCCGCACCAACAGCGAGATGATCCTCGCGGTCACCGTGCCGGATGACTACCCGGAGGACCTGACCAAGCGGGTCGCGATCAGCGGCAGCATCTACCCGGACCCCGACACCCACATCGAGACCGTCAGCTACGGCAAGGCCGGCGACTCGATGAGCCTGCTCTACACGCTGTTGGTCGGCGACGGGACCCGCGTCACCCGGCCGCTGAAGCTGCTGGGGCAGATCGTTCGCCACCCCGCCCGCTTCGCCAAGGTGCTCTGGCCGAAGGGCTGGTCGCGGCGCACGATCATCCTCCTGGTGATGCAG
>JBIOWB010000018.1:0-4556 GCA_044868125.1 Solirubrobacterales bacterium | reverse complement strand
GGGTCGGCCTTGCGCAGCTCGCAGCGGGTCAGCACCTCGCGCAGGACGACCCGCATCTCGAACTCGGCGAAGGTGGCGCCGATGCAGCGGCGGACGCTGCCGCCGAAGGGGATCCAGGCGTAGGTGTCCGGCCCCTCCTCGAGGAAGCGCTCGGGCTTGAAGGCGAACGGCTCGGGATAGACGTCGGCGCGGGTGTGGGTGAGCCAGATCGCCGGGGTGACGTCGGTCCCGGCCGGCAGCTTCAGGCCGTCGGCCTCCAGGTTCTGCGCCAGACGCCGTCCCGCCAGCGGGATCACCGGCCGCAGACGCAGCGACTCGGTGATCGTCGCCCGCAGGTAGTCCTCGTCGCCCGCCGCCAGCTCGTCGCGCAGCCGTCCCAGCGCCGCCGGGTGGCGCAGCAGCAGGTCGAAGGTCCAGGCCAGCGCCGTCGCGGTCGTCTCGTGCCCGGCCAGCAGCAACGTCATCAGCTGGTCGCGCAGCTCCCGGTCCTCCATCCGGGTGCCGTCCTCGAACTCGGCGGTCATCAGCATCGAGAGGATGTCCTCGCGCTCCTCCAGGTCCGGGCGTTCGCGGTGCTCGGCGATCTCGGCGAGGAGCAGCTCGTCGACCTCTCGCAGCTGGTCCTGGAACTCGGCGAACGGCCCCTGGCCGCCGAAGCGCCGCAGCGCCAGCGCGAGCACCTGCCGTCCCGGCGCCGCGGTTTCCTGCAGCACCGTCGAGAGCATCTCCCGCAGGCGGTCGAGCCGCGGCCCGCTGGAGACGCCGAAGACGACCCGCAGGATCACCTCCAGCGTCACCGCCTGCATCCGCGCGTGGATGGGGAAAACCGAGCGCAGCGGCCAGGAGTCGATCTCCGCCGCGACGATCTCGGTCATCGTCTCCTCGTAGGAGCGCATCCGCTCGCCGTGGAAGGGCGGCAGCATCAGCTTGCGCCGGCTGAGGTGTTCCGCCCCTTCCTGGATCAAGAGCGATTTCGAGCCGAGGATCGGCTCGAGGATGACGTTGCGCCCCGGCGGCAGCCCCTGCTCGCGCTCGCGGTAGAGCGCCTTGATCGCGGCCGGGTCGCTGATCAAGACCATCGGCCGCTCGAAGCCGACGAAGCGGACGCTGAAGGAGTCGCCGAGCTTGCGCCGGCAGTCCTCCAAGAAGGGGATCGGGCGGAAAGCCCAGCGCAGCGTCTGCAGCAGCGGCGGGATCTTCGGTTCGGGCGGGAGCGCCACGAATTCAAGGATCGCAGAGGATCCTGGCTGCGTGGCCATACCCCGGACGGTTAGCATCGCCTTAATGCCGAGCGTCGCCGACCTCAACCTCCTCTCGTCCGGGAAGGTGCGCGAGATCTACGAGTGGGAAGACGACCTGCTGATGGTCGCCTCGGACCGCATCTCCACCTACGACGTGGTGATGCCGACGCCGATCCCCGACAAGGGCAAGGTGCTGAACCGGATGTCGGTCTTCTGGTTCGGGTTGACCGGGGACATCGTCCCCAACCACTTCATCTCCGAGGACGTGCCCGAGGAGGTCGCCGAACGGGCGATGCGGGTGCGCAGGCTGGAGATGTACCCGGTCGAGTGCGTGGTCCGCGGCTATCTCTCCGGCTCGGGCTGGAAGGAATACGAGGAGGGCGGCGCCGTCTGCGGGATCGAGCTGCCGGGCGGCCTGGTCGAGTCCGACCAGCTGCCGGAGCCGATCTTCACCCCCGCGACCAAGGCCGAGATCGGCGACCACGACGAGAACGTCGACTTCGACCGCGCCGCCGAGATCGTCGGCGACCGGGCGCTGATGGAAGAGCTGCGGCGGATCTCGATCGAGGTCTACCAGCGCGGCTCCCAGCACGCGGCCCAGCGCGGGATCGTCCTCGCCGACACCAAGTTCGAGTTCGGCCGCCACGCCGGCGCCGAGATCGTCCTCGGCGACGAGGTGCTGACGCCGGACTCCTCGCGCTTCTGGCCGGCGGCGAGCTACCAGCCGGGCGCGACGCCCCCCTCCTTCGACAAGCAGTTCGTGCGCGACTGGGCGACCCAGAGCGGCTGGGACAAAAAGCCGCCGGCGCCGGAGCTGCCGCCCGACGTGGTCGAGCAGACGCGGGCCAAATACGTCGAGGCCTACGAGCGCATCACCGGCGAGTCGTTCTGAGCCGGTCGCTAGATTGGCACCTGTGAAGGCGCGCGTGCTGATCCGCCCCAAGGAGGGCATCCTCGACCCCCAGGGGAAGGCGGTCGAGCGGGCGCTGCCGGCGCTCGGCTTCGAGGGGATCGAGCAGGTCCACGTCGGGCGGATGGTCGAGCTCGAGGCCGAGGACCCGGAGCGGCTCGGCGAGCTCTGCGAGAAGCTCCTCGCCAACACCCTGATCGAGGACTACGAGATCCAGACCCTGTGATCTGGGGCGTCCTCCAGTTCCCCGGGTCCTGCGACGAGCGGGACGCGCTGCACGCCTGCGCGGTCCACGGCGACGGGGCACGGCTGATCTGGCACGAAAGCCGCGACCTCGACGGCGTCGACGGCGTCGTCGTCCCCGGCGGCTTCTCCTACGGCGACTACCTGCGGGCGGGGGCGATCGCCCGCTTCAGCCCGGCGATGGAAGCGGTGGCCGAGGCGGCCGCGGGCGGGGCACCGGTGCTGGGGATCTGCAACGGCTTCCAGGTGCTCTGCGAGGCGGGGCTGCTGCCGGGGGCGCTGCTGCGCAACGTCGAGCTGCGCTTCCGCTGCCACCAGGTCGAGCTGATCGAAGAGGGGAGCGGGGAGCGACTCTCGATCCCGGCCAAGCACGGCGAAGGCCGCTACTACGCGCCCGAGGAGATGCTCGACGAGCTGGAGGCGAACGGCCAGGTCGCCTACCGCTACGCCGAGGGCCACAACTCCAACGGCTCGGTCCGCGACGTCGCCGGGGTGACCAACGAGCGCGGCAACGTTCTCGGGCTGATGCCGCACCCCGAGCACGCGGTCGACCCGCTGACCGGTTCGACCGACGGCCTCCGCGTCTTCGAGCGGATGGCCGGGGTGACGGCGTGACCGTGGGCGTGCCGAAGCACCGCGAGCTGGGGCTGGCCGACTCCGAGTACGAGCTGATCGTCGAGAAGCTGGGGCGGGACCCGAACGACGTCGAGCTGGCGATGTTCAGCCTGCTCTGGTCCGAGCACTGCGCCTACAAGCACTCGCGCAAGCTGCTGCGGCGGCTGCCGACCGAGGGCGAGCGGGTGGTGATGGGGCCGGGCGAGAACGCCGGCGCCGTCGACGTCGGCAGCGGCTACGCGGTCGCCTTCAAGGTCGAGTCCCACAACCACCCGAGCGCGGTCGAACCGCTCCAGGGGGCGGCGACCGGGGTCGGCGGCATCCTCCGCGACGTCTTCGCGATCGGGGCGCGGCCGATCGCGATCCTCGACAGCCTCCGCTTCGGCGAGCTCGACTCGGTCCGCTCGCGCCACCTGCTCGACGGGGCGGTGCGCGGCATCGGCCACTACGGCAACTCGATCGGGGTGGCGACGGTCGGCGGCGAGATCTACTTCGAGGAGCCCTACGAGCACAACTGCCTGGTCAACGCGATGTGCATCGGGTTCGCGAAAACCAAGGACATGGTGCGCGCGGCGGCCGCGGGCGCCGGCAACTCGGTGGTGCTGATGGGCGCCTCGACCGGGCGCGACGGGATCGGCGGCGCCTCGGTCCTGGCCTCGGCCGAGCTCGGCGAGGGCGACGAGGCGAAGCGGCCGACGGTGCAGATCGGCGACCCGTTCGAGGAGTCGAAGCTGCTCGAGTGCTGCCTGGAGCTGCTGGAGAAGGGGCTGCTGGTCTCGCTGCAGGATCTCGGCGCCGCGGGGCTGACCTCCTCGGCGGGCGAGATGGCGAGCGCCGGCGGGGTCGGGATCGACATCGACGTCGCCGAGGTGCCGCTGCGCGAGTCCGACATGGAGCCCTTCGAGATCATGGTCTCCGAGAGCCAGGAGCGGATGCTGGCGGTGGTCGAGCCGGCGCGGGTGGCCGAGGTGCGGGCGATCTGCGAGAAGTGGCAGACGGGGTCGGCGGTGATCGGCAGCGTCACCGAGAGCGGCGCGATCCGGATCCTGCGTGACGGGGTCCTCGTCGGCGAGATGCCGGTCGAGGCGCTGGTCGACGGCTGCCCGCTGTATGACTTGGAGCCGGCCGAGCCCGAGGGCTGGATCTACGGCAACCGGGCGACGCTGGCCGAGGGTGCCTCGTCCGAAGAGGAGCTGCTGGCGCTGCTGGGCGCCCCGAGCATCGCCTCCAAGCGCTGGGCCTTCGAGCAGTACGACTCGATCGTCGGCTCGCGCACGGTGCGGCGGCCCGAGCAGGCCGATGCCGCCGTGCTGCAGCTGCCTGAGGCGGGCAACGCGATCGCGGTCTCGATCGACGGCAACGGCCGTCGCGTCGCCTGCGACCCCTACGCGGGGACGATCGAGGCGGTGCTCGAGTGCGTCCAGAACCTCGCCTGCGTCGGCGCCGAGCCGCTCGGCCTGACCAACTGCCTCAACTTCGGCAACCCCGAGAAGCCGGTCGGCGCCTGGCAGCTCGACCGCGCGGTCAGCGGCCTCGCCGACGCCTGC
>JBIOWB010000017.1:0-2285 GCA_044868125.1 Solirubrobacterales bacterium | reverse complement strand
AAGCGGAGGACCTTGGCGAGGTTCGGCGGCGGCGGAACCGAACGGCCTGCCCGGCGACGGAACATGGCCCTAGGTCACGAGGACCGAAGGGATGCTCGGCGGAGCAACAGCGGGGAGGGTCCGTCGGGCATCCCCCGGCCCTCGTGACGTAGCCGATGTTCCTCCGTCCGCGACTGCGTTCGGTTCCGGCGCCGCCTAGTCAGGCAGTTGACGATCGTGCGCCGGACTCGCTGGCGCAGGGGACGGCCCAGCCGCTCAGGGGAGAGCTCGAGCGGCTGCTCGGTGTCGACCGCGTCCTCCACCGCGTCAGCGACCTCGTCGCCTATGCCTCCGACGCCAGCCCCTACCGGCGCTTCCCGCGGGCGGTGGTCGAGGCGCGCGACGCCGAGGACGTCGCCAAGGTGCTGCGCTTCGGCCGCGAGCGCGAGATCCCCGTCACCTTCCGCGCCGGCGGCACCAGCCTCAACGGCCAGGGCCAGAGCGACGGCATCCTCGTCGACGTCCGCAAGCACTTCGGCGGGGTTCGGGTCGAAGAGGACGGGGCCCGCGCCCGGGTGAAGCCGGGGACGATCCTCGGCCACGCCAACCGCGTCCTCGCCCCCCACGGCTTCAAGCTCGGCCCCGACCCGGCCAGCACCGACGTCTGCACGGTGGGCGGGGTCGTCGCCAACAACTCGGGCGGGATGCGCTGCGGCGTCACCAAGGACTCCTACTCGACCGTGCGCGAGCTGACCTTCGTCCTCCCCTCGGGGACGAGGATCGACACCGGCGAAGCCGGGGCCGAGGAGAGGTTCGCCGCCGCCGAGCCCGAGCTGGTCGCCGGCCTGGAAGCGATTCGCGACGAGATCCGCGCCGACGCCGAGCTGGCCGACCGCATCCGCCGCAAGTTCGCGATCAAGAACACGACCGGCTACCGGCTCTGCGCCTTCCTCGACGCCGACGAGCCGCTGGAGATCTTCCGCCGCCTCCTCGTCGGCTCGGAGGGCACGCTCGCCTTCGTCGCCGAGGTCGTCTTCGAGACGGTGCCGGTCCCGCCGCTCACGACCACCGCCTGGATCCACTTCCCGGGGATCGACGAGGCGATCGCGCCGGTCGGGGATCTGGTCGCTTCCGGCGCCCGAGCCGTCGAGCTGATGGTCGCGCCGGCGCTGATCACCGCCGCCTGGAACATGGTCGGGGCGCCGCAGGAGTGGAAAGAGCTGCCGCCGGAGTCGGCGGTGCTGCTGGTCGAGTACGGCGGCGGGGACGATGGCGACCTGGCCGCGCAGGTTCTCCGGGCCGAAGCGATCCTCGACTCGCACGAGACGATCCGGCCGATCGCCTTCACCCGCGAGCTGGAGGAGATCGAGCTCGCCTGGCGGGTGCGCGAGGGCCTGCACGGGCTGATCGGCCGGGTGCGGCCGGAGGGGACGGCGCTGATCGTCGAGGACGTCTGCGTGCCGCCGGAGCGGATCGCCGAGGGCGCCAAGGACCTGCAGGCGCTGCTCGGCCGGCACGGCTTCCTCCCCGGCGTCGCCGGCCACGCCTCGGCCGGGAACCTGCACTTCATGCTGACCCCCGACTTCGCCAAGCCGGAGGACCTCGACCGCTACGAGGCGTTCATGGGCGGCCTGGTCGAGCTGATCGTCGAGAAGTACGACGGCTCGCTCAAGGCCGAGCACGGGACCGGGGTCAACATGGCCCCTTATGTGGAGCGCGAGTGGGGGGAGAAGGCGACCGAGCTGATGTGGCGGGTGAAGAATCTCGCCGATCCGGAAGGTGTCCTTGCGCCAGGGGTTGTCCTCAGCCGCGACCCCGGCGTCCACCTGCGCAACCTGAAGACGACGCCGGCGATCGAGGACTGGGGCGGGGCGAGCGCCTGCGTCGAGTGCGGCTTCTGCGAGCCGGTCTGCCCCAGTCGCAACCTGACGACGACGCCGCGCCAGCGGATCGTCCTGCGGCGCGAGATGGCGCGCCAGCCCGAGGGCTCGCCGGTCCAGCGGGCGCTGCTGGCGGAGTACGAGTACGACGCGCTGGAGACCTGCGCCACCGACGGCTCCTGCCAGATCGCCTGCCCGCTGGGGATCGACACCGGGCGGATGGTCAAGGAGCTGCGGACGGCGCAGCATGGGGAGCGGGCGGAACGGGCGGCGTTGGGGGCGGCCAAGCGGTGGGGTGCGGTCGAAAAGCTCTCACGCGCGGGGCTGAAGTTCGGGGGGCCTTTGGTGCGGCGCACTAAGCGCGCGAAGGGGCTGCCGGGTCCAAGCCGTTGGGGGGGAGCGGGTGACCCTCGCCCGACAAAAGCG
>JBIOWB010000016.1:0-11100 GCA_044868125.1 Solirubrobacterales bacterium | reverse complement strand
GGCCCGAGCTTCCTCGACCCGATCTGGATGCTGGCGAAGATGCTCGGCCTCGTCCTCATCTTCATCTGGGTGCGGGCGACGCTGCCGCGTCTTCGCTATGACCAGCTGATGAGCCTGGGATGGAAGGTGCTGCTGCCGCTGGCGACGCTGAACGTCCTCGTCACCGCGGTCCTGGTGGTGGTCACGTGAGCGACGGCAACGGCTTCGACCCCCGCAGCGCCTCCTACCTCGACTCGATCGACGTGGTCGAGGTGCAGCGCGGTCCCGAGCCGGGCGGGCTCGGCGGCGCCTACCGCGCCTTCGGCGAGACCCTGCGCGGGCTGAAGACGACGATGGCGCGGCTGATCGAGGGGCCGATGACGATCGAGTACCCCGAGGAGAAGACGCCCGTCTACCCGCGCTTCCGCGGCCGCCACAAGCTCCACAAGTTCGAGGACACGGGCCTGGAGAAATGCGTCGGCTGCTCGCTCTGCGCCGCCGCCTGCCCGGCCGACTGCATCCGCGTCGTCGCGGCGGAGAACGTGCCCGGCGAGCGGGTCTCGGCGGGAGAGCGCTACGCCGCCGTCTACGAGATCAACCTCAGCCGCTGCATCTTCTGCGGCTACTGCGAGATCGCCTGCCCGTTCGACGCGATCACGATGGGCCACGACTACGAGATGGCCGACTACGACCGCCGCGACCTGATCTTCACCAAGGAGATGCTGCTCGCCGAGCCGGTCGAGCGGACGCCGCTGAAAAGCGAGGGGGAATAGTGGAAGCGGTGGTCTTCTTCGTCGCCGCGATCGGCGCGCTCGGCGGCGCGCTCGGCGTGATCGCGATGCGCAACCCCTTCTACTCGGTGCTGGCGCTGATCGTCCACCTCTTCTCGCTGGCGGCGCTGTTCCTGCTCCTCACCTCCGCCTTCGTCGCGGCAGCCCAGGTCGTCGTCTACGCCGGCGCCGTGATGGTCCTCTACGTCTTCGTCGTCGCCTACGTAGGAGGCGGCGGCGAGTCCGCCTGGGAGCCGATCCCCGGCCAACGCTTCCTCGCCCCCCTCCTGGCCATAGCCCTCTTCGTAGAGCTCTCGATAGCCGTCCTGGGCTCCGCCCTCAAGGCCCTGGAAACCCACGGCCCCGACACCCCCGACGGCTTCGGCGACCCAGCTGCCATAGGCCGCCTCCTCCTCGAAAAGTTCCTACTGCCTTTCGAGGCATCCTCCATTTTGCTCCTACTCGCGGCTGTCGGCGCGATCGTTCTGGCCGCCCGCCGCAGCGAAGGCGGAAATATCGCGGACGCTCGTCATGGGGTGGAGGGCGCCCCTGACGAACCCTCCCCAAATCGTGAGGAAGGGGTGCCCTCCACCCCATGAACATCGCCTGGTACATCGTTCTCTCGTCCCTGCTCTTCGCAACGGGCGTCCTTGGCATCCTGATCCGCCGCAGCCCGATGGTGATCCTGCTCTGCCTGGAGCTGATGCTGAACGCCGGCAACCTCGCCCTGGTCGCCTTCAGCCGCATGGTCGGCAACGGCCAGGGTCAGGTCTTCGCGGTGATCGTGATGGTGATCGCCGCCTGCGAGGTCGTCGTCGGCCTCGGCCTGATCGTCGCCATCTTCCGCCGCAGGCTGCCGCTCAACGTCGACGACCTGAGGGAGCTGCGCGGATGAGCGCCACCGCCTGGTGCTGGCTGGTCCTGCTGTTCCCGCTGCTGGGGTCGATCGTGATCGCGCTCGGCTTCAAGGCCCTCCCGGCGAAGGCCGCGGGGGCGATCGGCACGATCGCGATCGGCCTCTCCTTCGCCTGCGGCGTCGCCGCCCTGATCAGCCTGCTCGGCGACGACCCCGAGGCGCGCCACCACGCCTCCTCGCTCTGGGACTACGCCAGCGTCGCCGGCCTCGACGTCAAGCTCGGGATCTTCGTCGACCAGCTCTCGGTCTTCATGGTCCTCGTCGTCACCGGCGTCTCCACCCTGATCCACCTCCACTCCTACGGCTACATGGCCTCCGACGAGGGCTACCACCGTTTCTTCAGCTACCTCAACTTCTTCGTCTTCTCGATGCTGCTGCTGGTCCTCGCCGGCAACTTCGTCCTGCTGATCGTCGGCTGGGCCTTCGTCGGCTTCGCCTCCTACGCGCTGATCAGCTTCTGGTACCGGCGCGAGACCGCGACCCGGGCCGGGATGAAGGCGTTCGTGATCAACGTCGTCGGCGACATCGGCCTCGTCCTCGCGGCCTTCCTGATCTTCCGCGAGCTCGGCAGCTTCGACTACGGCACCGTCTTCGCCAAGGCGCCCGAAGTCTTCAGCACCAACGAGTGGACGGTGACCGCGATCTGCCTGCTGCTGCTGGTCGGCGCCTTCGCCAAGTCCGCCCAGCTGCCGCTCCATACCTGGCTGCCCGACGCGATGGAGGGCCCGACCCCGGTCTCCTCGCTGATCCACGCGGCGACGATGGTCACCGCCGGCGTCTACCTGATCGCCCGCACCCACGCCCTCTTCGTCCTCGCCCCCACCGCCGCCGACATCAGCGCCTTCGTCGGCCTGGCGACGCTGCTGGTGGCGGCGACGATCGCCCTGGTGATGACCGACCTGAAGCGGGCGATCGCCTACTCGACGATGAGCCAGATCGGCTACATGGTCGTCGGCGTCTCGATCGGCGCCTACAGCGCCGGCATGTTCCACCTGATGACCCACGCCTTCTTCAAGGCGCTCCTCTTCATGGCGGCCGGCTCGATCATCGCCGCGATGGCGAACGAGCAGAACATCGACAAGATGAGCGGCTTCGGCAGGGCGATGCGCTTCACCTCGATCACGATGCTCTGCGGCGGCCTCGCCCTCGCCGCCTTCCCGCTCACCTCGGGCTTCTTCTCGAAGGACGAGATCCTCGCCTACGCCGGGTCACGGGGAGGCATGTATCTCATCTTTGTCGTTCTTGGTTACCTCGGGGCCTTCTTGACCGCGATCTACACCTTCCGGCTGATCTTCCGGGTCCTGCCGGGCAAGCCGTGCCCGGAGGCGCAGGAGCTGATCGACACCGGCCACGTCCACCATGCCCACCCCTTCAACCCGGCGACCGGCGAGGAAGAGGACAGCGACGTCGGCTTCCCGGGTGCCGAGCACCACATCGCCGAGCAGTCGGCGTCGATGCGGGTGGCGATGGCGGTGCTCGCCTTCCTGGCCCTGTTCGGCGGTCTGATCCAGGTTCCGGGGGTCGACGACGTGATCGCCAGGTGGCTCGACCCGGTCTTCGCCGACTCGCCGCTGGCGGCGATCCACCCCTCGGTCGAGTGGAGCTGGATCGGGCTCGGGATCGGCGCCGCGATCTCGCTGGCCGGGATCTGGGTCGCGCGCCTGCTCTACGTCACCCGGCCGGAGCTGCCGCGGAGCCTGGAAGCGCGCTTCCGCTCCGTGCATACCTTCCTCTTCGACAAGTGGTACTTCGACGAGGCGATCGACTTCCTCGTCGTCCGCCCGGCGCTGGCGATCGGCCGCTTCGCCAACCGCGTCTTCGAGCGCTTCGTCGTCGACGGCCTGGTCGTCGGAACCGAGGCGACGGTGCGCGGCACCAGCGGCGTCGTCCGCGCCGTCCAGAACGGCTTCGTCCGCAGCTACGCGCTGCTGCTGATCGCCGGCTTCGCCGGCCTGGCCCTCTACTTCCTGATCTCGAGCTCATGAGGGGAGCGCGGCGATGATCAACGTCCTCCTCTGGGCCCCGCTCGCCTTCGGAGTCATCGGCCTCTTCCTGCCGCGGCGCGCCGTCGGCTGGTGGGCGGTGCTCGGCGCCGTCGTCACCCTCGGCGTCGCGATCGGCACGGTCATCGGATTCGACGGCGGCGACTCGGGCCTGCAGTACACCGTCGACACGCCCTGGATCTCCGGGCTCGGCGTCGACTACAGCCTCGGACTCGACGGGCTCAACCTCTTCCTGGTGCTGCTCACCGCGGTGCTCTGGACCGGCGGCGTCGCCTTCGCCGCCTTCCGCGAGCAGGAGCGGCCGAAGACCTTCTTCTTCCTGATGCTGCTGGCCGAGACGGCGACGCTGGGCTCGTTCCTCGCTCAGGACCTGCTGCTCTTCGTCCTCTTCTTCGACTTGATGCTGGTGCCGTTCTACTTCCTCTTCGGCGCCTGGGGGCACGACCGGACGGACGAAGGTGGCCCGACCGCCTCGGCGGCGACGCTGAAGATGATCGTCTACACCCTGATCGGCTCGCTGCTGATGCTGGTGGCGGCGATCGCCACCGCGATCATCTCCGCCGACGGCGGCCACCTCACCTTCTCGATCCAGGCGCTGCAGCACCAGGGCCTGAGCCTCGGCAGCCAGCGCTGGATCTTCTGGTTCTTCGCCGCCGCCTTCCTGGTCAAGATGCCGGCCTTCCTCCTCCATGGCTGGATGCCCGATGCCTACCGGGCGGCGCCGCTGCCGGCCCTGGCGGTCTTCTCCGGCGTGCTCGCCAAGGTCGGCGCCTACGGCTTCCTGCGGATCGTGCTGCCGCTCTTCCCGGAAGCGACGGTCGAATTCCAGGAGGTGATCCTGGTCATCGCCCTGGCCTCGATCCTCTACGGCTCGGCGATGGCCTTCACCCAAACCAACGTGCGGCTGATCGCCGGCTACTCCTCGGTCGCCCAGCTCGGCTTCATCACCGCCGGGATCTTCGCCCTGCGCGCCGACGGCTCCGACGGAGCGGTCCTGCAGATGGTCAACCACGGCCTGGTCGTCGCCCCGATCTTCATCGTCGTCGCCCTGCTGCTGGAGCGGACCGGGACCGAAGACATCCGCGAGATGGGCGGGATGGCGCTGCGGGCGCCCATTCTTGGCGGTCTGTTTCTAATCGTCGCATTGGCGACCCTGGCGATGCCGGGGTCGGCCAACTTCGTCGGCGAGTTCTACATCCTCAACGGCCTCTTCCAGGCGAAGATCGTCTTCGCCTTCATCGCGATCACGGGCGTCGCGATGTCGGCCTACTACGCGCTTCGTCTCTACCAGGGGACGATGCACAACCGTAAGCCCGAGGGGCTGCTGTCTCGGGAGATAAGCGTGCGCGACGCCCTGGTCCTGGCGCCGCTCGTCGCCTGCATCCTCGCGCTCGCCTTCTACCCGCAGCTGATCCTGAAGCGCACCGCGCCGAGCGTCGAGCAGACCGTCGCCCGCGTCAACGGCGGCCCGGCACCGGAAGCGAAGCTGGCCACCACCCCGCCGACGGGACGAAAAGGGGCCTATATAGACCGAAATCGTCCCGTCAGCGTCGGGGAGAACAAACTGCGATGAACTTCAACGAGCCGCACATCGACTACGCCGGCATCTCGCCGCTGATCGCGCTGACGGTCGGCATCTGCGTCGTCCTCCTCAGCGCCGTCTTCAAGCCGACCAAGCGCTGGGCGCCGGTGCTGACGCTGCTGACGCTCGGCGCCACCGCCGGGCTGCTGATCTGGCACTGGAACGACCCGCGCAGCCTGATCACCGGCGCCCTGCGGCTCGACGACCTGGCGATCTCGATCTCCCTGATCGCGATCCTCACCGCGGCCTTCTGCGTCCTCCTCTCGATCGGCGAGCGGGCGACCGAGGAAGCCGGCTCGGGCGAGTACCACTCGCTGCTGCTCGGCTCGATGCTGGGGATGGTGCTGCTGGCGCAGGCGACCAACCTCGTCACCTTCTTCGTCGCCCTGGAGACGCTCTCGATCCCGCTCTACATCCTCTGCGCCACCAACCTGCGGCGCGAGGGCTCGCTCGAGTCGGGGCTGAAGTACCTGATCGTCGGCTCGATCGGCTCGGCGACGCTGCTCTACGGGATGGCCTTTATCTACGGCGGCACGGGCTCGACCGGGTTCCAGGGAATCGCCGCCGGGATCGCCCGCAACGGCCTCGACGGCGACCCGCTGATCCTGATCGGGATCGCGATGGCGGCGGTCGGGCTCGCCTTCAAGACCTCGATCGCGCCCTTCCACCAGTGGACCCCCGACGTCTACCAGGGCGCCCCGACCCCGATCACCAGCTTCATGGCGGTGGCGACCAAGGCGGCCGCCTTCGCCGTCTTCGTCCGCTTCTTCGACGTCGCCCTCGGCTCCCAGCTCGACTCCTGGCAGCCGGCCCTGGCGGCCCTGGCGGCGATCTCGATCGTCGTCGGCAACGTCGGCGCCCTCGGCCAGGACTCGCTGAAACGGCTGCTGGGCTACTCGGGAATCGCCCAGGCCGGCTACATGCTCGGCGGGGTCGTCGTCGCCTCCGAGGCGGGGACGAGCTCGCTGGTCTTCTACCTCGCCGCCTACGCCTTCATGAACCTCGCCGCCTTCGCCGTGATCGTCGCCCGCGAGCGCGAGACGGTCTTCGGCGACGACATCCGCGCCGTGCGCGGCCTCGGCGCCGAGCGGCCGGCGCTGGCCTGGCCGCTGACGATCTCGATGCTGGCGCTGGCGGGGCTGCCGGCGACGGCGGGCTTCATCGGCAAGCTCTACCTGATCGAGGCCCTGATCGAGGGCGACTACACCTGGCTCGCGGTCTTCATCGCCGTCGGGACGATGATCTCCCTCGCCTACTACCTGCGGGTGGTGGCGGCGATGTGGATGGGCCCCGGGCGCGAGACGGTGCCCGGCGGCACCCCCGCGATCGCCGGCGCCTCCCCCGAGGCCGACCCGGTCGATCCCGAAGCCGGCCGCCGCTGGTACCTCGTCGGCCCGGCAGTCCTAGCCGCCACCGCAAGCATCTTCTTCGGCGTCATCCCCCAGCCGCTGGTCGAGTTCGCCAGCCACGCGGGCAGCGCTTTGTTCTAGAGGAGGGTGACCCCGCCCTCCTGCTCACGCCGTCAGACTGGCGCGGAATGGGCGTCCTCTTGACGTTGGTTCTCATGCTCGCCGGCGCCGGAGTCGGCGTTACGGCGGAGGTTCGGCGGCCGCGGCAGGCGGTGGCGCTGGCGCGCAGGTTGCTGCTGGTGATGCTGTACGTGCTGGTGCCGCCGGTGATCTTCTTCAACCTGGCGGCGGCCTCGATCAGCGTCGACAACGCGGTCGGGATCGGGGTTGCGCTGGTGAACATGGCGCTGGTCGGGGTCGGGGTCTGGTTCGTGGCTTCGCGGTTGCTGAAGCTGGGGCGGCCGCAGACGGGAGCTGTGATCTGCGCCGTGATCGTGGCCAACACCACCTACCTCGGCTACCCGCTCACCGTCGCCCTCCTTGGCCGCGACCACCTCTCCTCCGGGGTCCTCTTCGACGTCCTCGTCGGCGGGCCGGCGCTGATGTTCGGCGCCTTCGGGGTCGGGGCCGCCTTCGGCACCCGCGCCGGCGAAGGGATGCGCGCCCGCGCCCGCGCCTTCTTCACCCGCAACCCGCCGCTCTACGCGGCGGTGCTGGGTCTGCTCGCGCCCGACGCCCTCGCCCCCCCGGTCCTCGTCGATGCCTCGCAGATCCTCGCGGTGGCGATCCTGCCGCTGGGCTTCTTCGCCGTCGGCGCCACGCTCGCCGAGGGCGCCGAGCAGGGCGAGCTCTCCCTGCCGCCGCCAATGACCAGGCCCGTCGCCCTGGCCACGACCGGCCGCCTCGCCCTCGCCCCCGCGCTCCTGATGCTCCTCTCCGCCCCGCTGATCGATCTGCCCTCCGCCTACCGCCTGATGTCAGCGATGCCGACCGGCATCAACGCCCTCGTCGTCTCCCACGCCTACGGTCTCGACAACCGCATCGTCGCCGAGACGATCACCTGGTCGACGGCGATCGTGATCCTGGCTGCGCTGGTGTCGCTGCTGTTTTGATCAGAGCTTGGTGGCGATGACGCCGATTACGCCGATCAAAGCGAGGGCAAAGCCCCAGGACGCCTGGAAGAGCATCCGATGAAACGTCGTGAACTTGTCGTCGATTTTGCCCTCGAGCCTTTCAAGCCTGCCGTCCAGCTTTTGACCGACCTGCTCGATCTTTTTGTTCACGGCGGTAAATTCTCCCTGCATCTCCCCGCGGATCTGCGTGATTTCCCCGCGCACCTCCCTGAATTCCCCGCGCATCTCCGCAAAACCCTCGTCAACCCGCTTGCCGAGTTCATCGAGCCGACCGTCGTTCCATTCCGTCATCCCTGCCTCCTTCTCTGCGACCGCTGCCTCCATGGCTCAACCGTAGCAGACAATATGTTACGTAATTGCACCATCTCTGTAGATTCTTCGCCATGCTCCACCACGTAGGAATCGAGGTCGCACCCGCCGATATCGAGGCCACCGTCTGCTTCTTCGAGCTGCTCGGGTTCGAGCGGGTCGAGCCGCCGGAGACGCTCCAGAGGTACACCTGGGTCGAACGGGAAGGGACCCAGGTTCACCTGATGCCGCGTGAGGAGCCGATCGTTCCGCAGGTCGGGCACATCGCCGTCGTCGCCCCCGACTTCGAAGAGGCGCTGCAGCGGCTCCAAGACGCGGGCTTCGAGGCGGAGCGGCGGCGGGAGCACTGGGGCAGCCCGCGCGCCTGGGCGATCGCCCCCAGCGGCCACCGGGTCGAGCTGATGGCCGCACCGCCCGCGCCGCAGGTCTAGCGGCGCCTACTCGCGCTGCTTGCGCTTGCGCCTCTCGGAGGTGTCCTCCGGACTCTCGTCTTCGCCCTCCGAGGGCTCCAGTTCGGCGGCTGCCCGCTCCCCCGGCGTCGGCCAGGGAATCGCCTCCCCGGCCTCCCAGGCGGGGGGTTTCCCACCCGGAACCTTGCCCAGGACCAGCAGCCCGAAGTAGGCGAACCAGATCAGCGCCAAGGGGAGCAGGCCGAGGAGGACGACGATGCCGATCGCCATCCCCAGCGACCCCCAGAAGCGGCTGAGGAGACCGGTCCGCATGCCCCACAGGCAGCAATAGAAGAGGACGATCAGGAGGCCGAGGGCACCGGCAAACCCGAGGCCGGTGACCAGCGGGGTGAGCGAAGCTTCGCTGAGCGCGTTGGAGGCTTCGTCGTCTTCGGTCTTCCCCCGTTCGCAGGCGGCCAGCGCATTTTCGCCCTCGTTGGCTTCGAATTCCTCGGCGAAGTCCTTCGCTCCTTCGTTCTCGAGGTCGGACCTGCATTCTTCCTTCGCTTCCTCTTGCGAGAGCGTCGACTTCGCTTCGCCGGCGACGAACTGGTCCGCGGCTTCCTGGCCCCTCACGCCGGAGAGGCCGGTCGAGGCCGCCAGGAACAACGGCGCCGCGATGACGAGGCCCAATAGTTGCGAGCGCACCCGCTCGCTGCGGGCGCGGACGGCGTTGAAGAGGTAGAGGAGCGGCAGGGCGAAGAGGAGGAAGGCCCACCCCTGCAGCAGTGCCACGGTCGCGACCGAGCCGCTGTGGACCTCGGTCGAGCGCAGGACTTCCGCCGTGTCGGTGCCGCTGACCGCGTTGAGAGGAATCGAGATGACGATCAGGACGACGGCGAGGAACGTCGCCAGCGCCGTCGGCAACGCCCACTTCGACTCCCGCTCCCGGGTCTGCGCTGGGCTCATCCAGGTCCGTACGCTATCCGAGCGTGAATCGACTTGAAGCCACCCGGGTCGTCCCGCTCGAGGCCGGCGCCGGACCGGAGAACCCGCCCTGCCCCGCCTGCGGCGAGCCGTTGTTCGGCTGGCTCGGGCAGCGCCGGGGCCTGGCCGGGCCGGTGCGCCGCTGCGAGAGCTGCGGCCTCGGAGTGATCGGGGCGGCAGGAGACCCGGAGGAGGCGTTGCGCGAGCTGGACTCGCACCGCGAGGGACCGACGGTGCGGATCGAGAACCGGGCAAGCGTCGCCTGCTCGCTCGGCGGCGCCGGCTGGTCCGGGCTGCATCCGCAGGCGCGGCACCTGTTCACGGTCGAGGCGGCGCGGCGTCTGGTCGCGCGGCGGGACCAGGTGGTGAAGAAGGCTCGCTGGCGACCGCTGGCGAGCCTGGCGGCGACCTGGCAGACGCTGCTGAACAGCGTCACCTTCGGCCACGACGTGGCACTGGGTGGGCTGCGCGATCGGCCCGCGGTCCTCGCCGCCCGGCTCTGGCAGCGGCGGATCGACATCCTTGCCAGCGTCGTCCTCGCGTTGCCGGCGCTGCTGGTCGCGATCCCGGTAGAGCTGCTCGCCGTGGCGCTCGGCCGCGGCGCGGTCGTCGAACTGCGCTTCGAGCTGCTCTAGGGAGTTAGCTCAAGCCTTCCCTGGCCTCGCGCACAAGCGTGACGGCCTCGGGGAAGAGGACGCGAATCGCGTCGCGGACCTGCATCGCCTGCTCGTCGGCGTTGCCGGTGAGGTCGAGGCGGCCGATCGAGGCGACGGTCATCTCGACCGCGAGCTTGATCGCGTTGTCGGCCCAGGCGACCCGCTGCGAGGACTGCATCTGCTCCGACAGCTCCTCCATGCGAGCGCGGAACTCGTCGGGGTCGCCGAACAGGTTGAAGCCCTCCATCTCCCTGCATGTAAGCAGAACCGACACACGGCCGATCCAGAGTCGCCACTCCGTGCGCGCCACTCGTGCGCCGCGCCGCCCTAGTGTCGGTCGGGATGGCCAAATGGGAGCGAGAACGAGGCTCGGCGACGGTCGAGCAGGCGGCGCTTGCGGCGCTGCTCGCGCTGCTGCTGATCGCCGCGATCTCGGCAATTGCCGCCGGAGGCAAGGTCGACGCGGGGCGGTCGCTGGCAGGCGCCCTCGGCCGCCGGCTCAGCTGCGCGCCGCGGCTGCCGGACGCCTGCCGCCACCATGCGCTCGTCCCTGCCTACGGCTGGCCGCTGGCGCGCCTGACGCGAGCGCTGGCACCCGCTCCGGCAGCTCTGCCGAGTCCTGCCGGGCTGCCGCTGATGCCCGTCGATTTCCGCCGCTGCCGCTCGGAAAGCTGCGCGATCGCCGCCGGGCCCCACCTCACCGCCTCCGGCCGCCGCACCACCGCCTTCACCGAGCTGATCGACCGCCGCGGCTCCAGCGGCTGGGTCGAGATCCTCTACTGGGAGTACCGGCCGACCCTGGGTTGGCGGCGAATCGCCCGTCGCGCCACCCAGGCAGACGTCGAAGCCGCCGCCGGAATCGAAGTCCTGGAGCGCGACGACCCGGACCTGGTCCCGCTGGAGACCCTCCCCGGTCGCAACCACTACGCCTTCCCCGCCTCCGAGCGCCCACCCTGGCAGTGGCACGTCCCCGGCCGCTACCCGGGCTGGTCGAGCTAGGCGATTGGCGAGTTGACCTGCCTATAGC
>JBIOWB010000015.1:0-3985 GCA_044868125.1 Solirubrobacterales bacterium | reverse complement strand
GCCGAACACCTGACGCACGCTGAGCGCGTCGCGAACGCTCTTCAGCGCCTCGCGGGGGTCCATGGGGGATGTGTTTCGAGCGCCCGCGCCCGGTTCCTGCGCGAGAGCTGGGCCGCGAGCTCGGCCGGGCGGCTCAGGCCGTCCCGTCGGACCCTTCCGGTGGTTTGCCGTCGGTCGGAGCAGCCGCGCCGCTCCCCTCGCGCTGCGCTGTTGCGCCGTTTCCCTCACGCTGTCCGTTCCTCGGCCGCCGCCGCCGGCGCTTGCCCCCCGACTTCGGGAAGTTGCGGAGCAGCTCGCGGGCGACGGCGGAGGGCTTTCGGGCCATGCGCATGCGGGCCCCACGCAAGACCTCTTCGGCCTCCGGTGTGTGGGCGACCGAGGCGGCCAGCAGCGCGATCGCAAGCCGGCGGTCCTGCTGGCGAGCGGCGTGGACGATGCGCCGCGCGTTGCGCCCGTGGGCACGGCCCGAGGAATTCACGAACAGCCCCAGGAGGCGCTTGGTCTCCGGCCATCGCTGCACGGCGTATTCCTCATGGAGCTCGCGGGTGATCGCCGCCAGGCGCCAGACCCACGCCTGCGCCTGATCGCGGCGCCCGATCCGCCGCTCGGCGAGAGCCTGGAGCAGGACCTTGGCGCCGGCGCGGCGCTCGTCGCGCGACCAGGTCGCGACCACCTCCACGGAGTCGTCGAAGGCGTCGGGATCGCGAAGCGCCGCGACCTCCGCCAGCGCCTTGAGCCGCAGCTGGTGGTTGCGGTTGCGCTGCACGCAGGTGAGCAGGAAGCGGCGGCGGAGCTCCTTCGCCTGGTCGTGCTGGATCATCGCCTTCGCCCGGCGCCAGTTATTGGCGGTGACCCGCGCCCCGGCGAGCGCCGCCCAGGCGTGCTGCTCGGAGTAGTTGAGGTTCTCGACCGCGATCCGCCACAGCTCGCGCTCGAGCACCGCGAGACGGCGCTCGGGATCCGCAGCCACGGGAACCACGCGGCGTTCGACCCGGACCCGGCGGCCCCTGCCGCGGCGGACCGGCCCGACGACGATCGCGCCTCCACGGTAGACGTCGCGGTCGAGCAGGCTGTGCAGGGTGACGATCGTCTCGTCGCTCGTGGTTGCGGGGTGGACGAAGTCGATCACCAGGCCGGCTTCCTTCTCCTGGGAGCGGCGGGTGACGCGCCCGACTCGCTGCTGGTAGACGCGCCGCGATGCGGTGGGGGCGAGGTGCATGCAGATCGTCGCCCGCGGCGAGTTCCAGCCCTCGGCGAGCAGCATCGCGTTGCACAGCACGTCGACCTCGCCGCGCTCGAACGCGGCGAGGATCTCGGCCAGCTCGCGCTTCGGCGTCTCGCCGGAGACGGCTTGCCCCTTCATCCCGGCCGCCCGGAACGAGGCTGCGACGTTGTTGGCGTGGCGAACCCCCGCCGTGTAGACGACCCCGGGGATCCTGCGGAACCGCGAGCGGTAGAGGTCGGCCACCGCGACGTTGAACGGCTCCTGGTCCAAGAGCTTGGCCAGCTCCTCCTGGTCGAAGTCCTGGTCCACCTCGCCCCGGCGCAGCGGCACCTTGGCGATCGTCCGCACTCCGGGACCGGGCGGGATGCGGATGCAGCGCAATGGCGCGATCACGCCGCGCCGAGCCGCCTGGGCGAGGTCGAAGCGCGACGTCTGGGTGGGGAAGAGGTCGGCGACGTGGCGGGCGATCAGCGCCCCGGTCGCGGTCATCCCGATGTAGACGGGGCCGGTCCATTCGCGGATGCAGGCGCTGGTTTTCTCCCCTAGCGCAGTGTGGGCCTCGTCGCAGATGACGATCGAGTAGGCGTCGGAGACCTTCTTGTGGTTGCGGACGAACCACTGGTAGGTCTCGACCGTGACCGGGCCGTCGGGGTCGTCGCGGCCGTCGAGCAGCGGCGGTCGCAGCCGCTCCTTGTAACCGCGGTCGGAGATCTCGCCGATGAACTGGTCGACGAGGTTGCGGCGATGGGTGAGGATCAGCACCCCGCCGGTCCGCGTCGCCTCGACGAAGCCGACGGCGGCGACGGTCTTGCCCGCCCCGGTCGCGTGCTCGAACCAGAAGCGCCGCTCGGCGCCCGGGTCTTCGGGCGCCTCCTCGACGACCTCGTCGTCCTCGTCGGAGGCCTGTTCGACCCAATCCTGCGGCTCTTCGTCGAGGGCGACCTCGTCGTCCTCGACGAGGTCGCCGGCGCCGTCGGGACCCGCGGCGCTCTCAGCCGCAGCCGCGCTCCCGTTGCCGCCCTCCGTCCCATTGCCGTTCGCGGCAGCCTCGACGGCGGCGCCCACCTGCTGCTGCCCCATCAGCTCGGCGAGCGTCCCGGAGAGGGCGTCCACCTGGTGCGGGTTCAGCTCCGCCCCGTCGCGCAGCTTCGGGGGCTCCTCGGCAAGGAAGCGCTCGAGCCCGAGCAGCAGCGAGAAGTCCCGGCGCCACCGGATCGAGGGGTACTCGGCCCCATCGTCGAGCTCCTTCAGGGCCGCGTCCAGCGCCCGGCGCCTGGCGGTCCCCGGCGCCAGCGCCTCCGGCCCCTCGCCATCAAGCAGAAACGGCTCGCGGGCGAATGCCGCAGCACGCTCGATGTCGGCGCTTGAGGGAACTGCCGCGTCGGCGGCAACGTCGCTGGTGTTGGCCATGGAAGGCTTCCGGAATTCGGTCCCCGCCGAACTCAGGCAGACGTAGGAAATACGTACAGCCAGACGTACGGCCGGAACAAGTGAACGAGGCTGCGGGGCTTGACTGGAGGTCCCCCCGAAGAACTCAGAGGCTCGCGAACCGCGAACCGAACGTACGTATTGTACCCACCGAGCGGATGCGTGCGCGAATCAGATCCCTCCTGGCGCTGTGCGGGCTGCTGATCGTGGCATCCCCGATCGGCGGCTGCGGAAGCTCGGAGAGCGGCAGCGGAGGCTCGCATCCCGACTACGCGAGGGCGCTTGCCGGCTCGCCCCCGCCGCTCGCCGCCCTCCACGAGCAGGCGAACGACCTGCTCGAAGGTGGCCAGGAGGCCTTCGAAGCGCGCCTCGCGAAACTCCGCGGCTACCCGGTCGTCGTCAACGTCTGGGCCTCCTGGTGCGTCCCCTGCCGGCAGGAGTTCCCGGTCCTGCAGAAGCTCGCCGCCCGCTACGGCAAGAAGGTCGCCTTCCTCGGGCTCAATTCCGAGGACTCCGACGACGCCGCCGCGACCTTCCTGCGCGAGGAGCCGGTGCCCTATCCCAGCTACACCGACCCCGACAAAGCGATCGCCGAGTCGATCGGCGTCGTCGGCTTCCCCGATACCGCCTTCTACGACGAGAACGGCAGGCTCCTCTACCTCAAGCAGGGGCCCTACACGGAGGACTCCGACCTGGAAGCGGACGTGCGCCGCTACGCCGTCGGCGCATAATCAGAGGCGATGGAAGCCTTCGTCGTCATCGCGCTGATCGGGCTCGGAGCGCTGCTCGCCGAGCTGCTGTTGCCGACCGGCGGCGTCCTCGCCGCGATCGGCGTCGCCGGCCTCACCGCCGCCGGCATCGTCGCGCTCGGCTCCGACACCACCGCCGCCGACTACATCGGTGGCGCGCTGATCGCGCTCGGGGTCGTCTCGGCGATCAGCTTCTACTTCGTCACCCGTAAGGTGATCGCGGCCCACCGCGACCCCCACGTCCGCACCGGCACCGAGGAGCTGGTCGGCGCCACCGCCGAGGCGCGCACCTCGATCGACCCCGAGGGCCGGGCCTGGCTCGGCGGGACGATCTGGAGCGCACGCCTGGCCAAAGGTTCAGAGCCGGTGCGCCTGGGGGATAGAGTCAGGGTCGAGGCGGTCGACGGGCTGACCCTGGTGGTTCGCCCGGAGCCGCAGACCGCGGTCCAGTCCGAAGAAGGAGCCGGTTGATGGAGGCAGTAGCAGGGATTCTCATCGTCCTCGTCTTCTTCGCGCTGATCGCGCTGGGAACGTCGGTCCGGATCCTGCGCGAGTACGAGCGCGGCGTCATCTTCCGGCTCGG
>JBIOWB010000014.1:0-11028 GCA_044868125.1 Solirubrobacterales bacterium | reverse complement strand
CCAGAACCTCGCCTGCGTCGGCGCCGAGCCGCTCGGCCTGACCAACTGCCTCAACTTCGGCAACCCCGAGAAGCCGGTCGGCGCCTGGCAGCTCGACCGCGCGGTCAGCGGCCTCGCCGACGCCTGCAAGGCGCTTGGCGTGCCTGTCGTCGGCGGCAACGTCTCTCTATATAACGAGGGGCCCGACGGCCCGATCTACCCGACGCCGGTGGTGGCGATGGTCGGCGAGCTGCCCGACCCGACGCAGGTCGCCGGCAGCGCCTTCGTCAAGAAGGGCGATGCGATCGGTCTGATCGGCCCCTTCGAACCGAACCTGGCCGGGTCGGAGCTGGCGAAGCAACGGGGCCAGCTCGACATGGGCCTGCCGCGCTCGGACATCACCTCCGTCGCCGCTGCCTGCCGGATCGTCCGCGACGCGGTCCGCGCCGGCCGCCTCGCTTCCGTCCACGATGTCTCCGACGGCGGCCTCGCCGTTGCCCTCGCCGAGTCCGCGATCGCCGGCGGGATCGGCTGCGAGACGAACGTCGAACACCTCCGCGAGCGCGGCGCCCAGCCCGAGCAAGCCCTTTTCGGCGAGGGTCCCGGTGGCTTCCTCGTCAGCGGCGACCGCGCCGGCCTCGAAGAGCTAGGTGCCGTCCTCATCGGCACCGTCGGCGGCGACCGGATCGAGATCGCAGCCGGCGACCGCAGCCTCGCGCTCGGCCTCGCCGAAGCCGAGCGCGCCTGGCGCTCGCTGAACGCGCGGATCTGATTCCCGCCGCTCCCGTCGCATCGAACGCCGCCGTTCGATGGCTTGCCGGCCTTCTAGGTCGAGTGCGGCGCCGCATCCGATTTTTTACCCACTCGGGTGTGTAGAAAGTCGGATGCGTTGAGAGGACGCGGCCGACTCAGGTCGCCGCAGCCACAAAGCGGCGCATCAGCTCGGCCGCCTGCCCATCGCCGAGTCCCTGCTCCTCGGTCAGCTGCTGCCAGGTGCGAAAGGAGACGGCGTGGCCGATCGCCGCGCGGACGCGGACGCGAGCTTTCCCCCGCAGTCCCCTCCCCTGCATCAGCATCTCGGCGATAGCGACGATGAACTGGTGGAACGGCGCGAACAGCTCGGCGACGATCGGCACCGTGGCTTCGTCGCGCAGCAGCTTCTCGATCATCCCGCCGGCGCGGCGGTAGTAGGCGTAGAGCTGGTCGAGCGCGGCCCGCAGCCGCTCGTCGGGGTCTTCGATCTCTGCCCAGGCGCTGATGTCGGGCGGTGGGTTTTCCGCTGCCCAGTGGGCGGAGCAGGCGCCGAACAGCGCCTCCTCGTCCGGGAAGTGGCGATAGACGGTCGAGCGCGGTACGCCCGCTTTTTCGGCCACGGCCTTCATCGAGGTGCGCGCGGGGCCGAGCGTGCCGTGCAGCTCGACCGCGCTTTCGGTGATCCGCTGCCGCGTCTGCGCCTCCTGTTCGGCGCGGCGCGTCATCTTGTAGGGACGCCTTTTATCGGACATAGCTGTAGCACCAATCTTGACAGATGACCCGGAGTCTGTCTATATTTGACGCAACACTACTGTCTTATGAAAGGAAGGGAAGATGGCAACGGTGATTGGTCCCGGCGACGGCAAGGCTGGTTTCCTCGGCAGCATCGGGGTGCGGTTCATGATCGACGGTGAGGACGCAGGCGGAGATTTCTCCCTGGTCGAACACCCACTCTCCTCGCGGGCGCTGGCGGCGCCGCTCCACCGGCACACCCGCGAGGACGAGTACAGCTTCGTGCTCGAGGGCCGGATGGGCGCGCTGCTCGGCGACGAGGTGCTGGAGGCCGGTCCGGGCGACCTCGTCTTCAAGCCGCGCGAGGAGTGGCACACCTTCTGGAACGCGGGCGAGGAGCCCTGCCGGATCCTCGAGATCGTCGCCCCGGCCGGCTTCGAGCACTTCTTCGAGGAGCTGGTCGACATGGGCGGCGTCCTCAAGGCCGACCCCGAGAAGGTGGCTGCGCTCAACGACCGCTACGGGCTGGAAATGAAACCGGAGACCGTGCCCGAGCTGCTGGAGCGATTCAACCTGCAGATCGGCGAGCCGGTCGAGACGGCTCTCCAGCTCGCTTAGGCTCAATCCCGCTCCAAATCCAGCAAATACCGGGGGCCGGAGACGGATCGCGCAGCCGCAGGGCGCTGCTACCCTCCCCGGGTAGGCAGTCTGTCTTGCCTGCGCGTCCGTCTTCAATGGCAGCGAGGAAAACGCGCTTTTGACTCCCGACCAGGGGTTCAGCTTCGACCGACAGGGGCCGCGAGAGGAATGCGGCGTCTTCGGCGTATACGCACCCGGCCACGAGGTGGCTCGCCTGGCCTACTTCGGGCTCTACGCGCTGCAGCACCGCGGCCAGGAGTCGGCGGGGATCGCCACCTGCGAGGGCGGGATGATCACGACGCTGCGCGAGGCCGGCCTCGTCTCCCAGGTCTTCGACGAGGAGAAGCTGCGGGCGCTGCAGGGGGACATGGCGATCGGCCACGTCCGCTACTCGACCACCGGCGGCGGCTCCTGGGAGAACGCGCAGCCGATCTGGCGGGACGACGGCCGCGAGGTCGCCCTCGCCCACAACGGCAACCTGACCAACGCGGTCGAGCTCTGGGGTGAGCTGAAGGAGCGCGGGCTGCGGTTCCGCGGCACCTCCGACTCGGAGATCATCGCCGCCCTGCTCTCCTCGCACGAGGGGAAGATGATCGAGGACGCGGTCGCCGACGTGATGCCGCGCTTGCGCGGCGCTTACTCGACCGTGGTGATGACCAAGCGGGCGATCGTCGCCTTCCGCGACCCGCACGGGATCCGGCCGCTCAGCCTCGGCCGTCTCGGCGACCGCTTCGTCGTCGCCTCCGAGAGCTGCGCCTTCGACATCATCGGCGCCGAGCTGATGCGCGAGGTGCACCCGGGCGAGATGGTCTCGCTGACCGAGCGCGGGCTGGAGACGCGGCAGGTGGTGAAGACCGAGCGACGGGCCGGCTGCGTCTTCGAGCACATCTACTTCTCCCGCCCCGACAGCCGCCTCGAGGGCAAGGTCCTGCAGCAGGCGCGCGGGCGGATGGGGGAGATCCTCTGGCGTGAGGCGCCGGTCGAGGCGGACCTGGTGATCTCGGTGCCGGACTCGGGCAACCCGGCGGCGGCCGGGTTCGCGCGCGCCTCGAGCCTGCCGCGCGACGATGGCCTGATCAAGAACCGCTACGTGGCGCGGACCTTCATCCAGCCGGGACAGGAGCTGCGCAAGCACGGGCTGCGGCTGAAGTTCAACCCGCTGCCCGAGATCGTCGCCGGCCAGCGGCTGGTCGTCGTCGACGACTCGATCGTGCGCGGCAACACGACGCGGCAGATCATCGGCATGCTGCGCGACGCCGGCGCCAAGGAGGTGCACCTCCGCATCTCGGCCCCCCCGATCCGCAACCCCTGCCACTACGGCGTCGACATGTCGACCCGCGAGGAGATGATCGCCCACAACCGGTCGGTCGAGGAGATCGCCGACGAGCTCGAGGCCGACTCGCTCGCCTACCTCTCGATCGCCGGCGTCTACGAGGCGATCGGCGGCGATCCCGGCGAGCACTGCGACGCCTGCTTCACCGGGAACTACCCGCTCGGCGACCCCGACGAGGCCGACGGCAAATTCGCGCTTGAGACGATCGCGGCGGTGACGGCCTCAGGCTAAAGAGCGCGATCGCCATTGGCGACCGCGCTCCTTCACGTCTGGATCACATCGAGATCCAGAGCGGTTCCGGGGTTGTGACTGTGTAGGCGCCGTTCCAGTTGGCGTTTCCTGGGAGGCACTGGGCGTTCCCAGCTGTTGTGGTCAGGGTGCCCGACCAATCGATTGTCGCCATCGGCCCGCCTGTGAGGACTCCGGTGTGACCCGCGTCATACACACAGTGCGCACCGGTTTTTTTGAAGAGCACTGTGATTTCAGTGCCTGTGAGCGTCAGTGTTCCGTCGTGGGTCCAGAACGGCAGATCGATGATTTCGATGTCCAATGTGCCGCGCTTGACGGTGACCACTTCGACTTCTTCCAGGCCGTTATGGCAATTGCCGAAGATGAGCACATTGATGAATGCCCCGAGCGGCATATTTGTTTCCTGCTCGGTGTTGGCATCGATTGTGGAGAATGTGCATTCGACCAGGCCGTTGGGGGTTGCGATGTTGAGCGACGTCCCCGCCTCCAGCACAGCGTGGATGTTCTGCCCCGCTGGGTAGAGGTGGTTCGGTTCGCAGATCGGCAGCCCGGCAAATGTTGTCGGCGCTTTGCAGAGTGCCGTGGGTGTGGCCGAGGCCGTGCCACTGCCGACCGTGGCCATCAGTGCCGTGACCGCCATCGCGGCCACGAGCAGGATCTTCATCCGTTTCATCTTGAGTCTCCCTCGCGCCCGGCGATCCGCGCCGGGCTATTGATAGAGAGGGGCTTAGCAGCAGCTCTGACTTTAGTCAAGATTTATTAATCGGTGATGAGCCCCTCACTGATCTTCAGCCGCCGCTCGCGAGCTCGAGCCCGAGCCAGACGATCGCGAGGGACGCGAGCAGGATCGCTGCCTGCAGCGCGTGCAGTCTCGGGAGGCGCAGGTGCAGGAGGGTGAGCCCGACGACGAGGACGACCAGCCCCAGCTTCCACCGCAGGGTCGGGCTGTCCCAGAGGTCGTAATGCGAGGCCATCGCCCAGCCGGTGACGGCGAGGACGCCGAGGGCGATCAGCGAACCGTAGCCGAAGCGGCGGGCGATGCCGCGCATCCGCTCGCGCGCCGGGTCGTCCGCCTCGTCCCCGCGCAGCACCGGCACCACCGCGACACCGAAGACCAGCTGGCCGCCGACGAAGAAGGCCATCGCCAGCAGGTGCAGGTAGAGGACCGCCTGCCAGAAGTCGTGCCCGCTCATCCCGGCGAGCGTACTGAGAAGATGGCGCCGTGAGCTCCTTTCGCCTCGTTGTTCTCGCCTCGGGCAGCGGCACCAACCTGCAGGCGATCCTCGACCAGCTGCACGGGCGCGAGGGAATCGAGGTGGTTGGGGTCGGGTCGGACAAGCCGACCGCGGGGGCGCTGGAGCGAGGGCGTCGAGCCGGGGTCGAGACCGCCGTCTTCCCAGCGGCCGATTACGCCGACCGGAACGCCCGCGACGAGGCGCTGGGCGACTGGATCGAGTCCCGCCGGGCCGACCTGATCGTCCTCGCCGGGTACATGCAGCTGCTGAGCGAGCCGTTCGTGCGTCGCTTCCGAAATCGGGTGGTGAACATCCACCCCGCCCTGCTGCCGGCCTTTCCCGGGCTCGACGCGATCGGGCAGGCACTCGCCGCCGGGGTCGAGACCACCGGCGTCACGGTTCACTTCGTCGACGAGGGGGTCGACACGGGCCCCGTGATCGCCCAGCGCGAGGTGCCGGTGCCCCTGGGCGTCCGGCGCGAGGAGCTGGAGGCGGCGGTCCACGCGGTCGAGCACGAGCTCTATCCGGAGGCGATCCGCATGATCGCGGAGGGCAGGGTTAGGATCGACCCCAGCGACCCGCGGAAGGTCGCGATCGCTTCCCCTGATGACTGAGCCCGCCACCGACACCACCCAGGAACGCCTCGGCGACGGCCAGGTGCGGGTGCGGCGGGCGCTGATCTCGGTCTCCGACAAGACCGGCGTCGGCGACTTCGCCAAGGGGCTGGCGGCGCTCGGGGTCGAGATCCTCTCCACCGGCGGCACCGCGACCGCGCTGCGCGAGGCGGGGCTCGAGGTCACCGACGTCTCCCACTTCACCGGCCAGGAGGAGATCCTCGGCGGCCGGGTGAAGACGCTGCACCCGCGGCTGCACGCGGCGCTGCTGGCACGACGCGCCGACCCCGAGCACATGGCGACGCTGGAGCGCGAGGGGATCGAGCCGATCGACGTGGTGTGCGTGAACCTCTACCCGTTCGAGCAGACCGTCGCCGCGGCCGACGTGACGCACGAGGTGGCGATCGAGAACATCGACATCGGCGGCCCGACGATGATCCGCGCCGCGGCGAAGAACCACGAGAGCGTCGCCGTCGTCGTCAAACCCGAGTCCTACGACGCTGTGCTGGCCGAGCTGGAGGAGGCCGAGGGGGCGATCTCCGCCGCGACCCGGCACTGGCTGGCGAACGAGGCGTTCGCCCAGACCGCGCGCTACGACGCCGCGATCAGCCGCTGGTTCTCGATGGAGTACGAGGACTTCCCGGAACACCTGGCGGTCGCTTACGAGAAGGTTCTGGATCTCTCCTACGGCGAGAACCCGCACCAGCGGGCGGCGCTCTACTCGGAGTCGGGGCTGCGGACCCACATCCTCGCCCGCACCTCGAAGCTGCATGGCCGCGCCCTCTCCTTCAACAACGTGCTCGACCTCGACTCGGCGCGGAGCCTGGTCGACGACTTCGAGCAGCCGGCCTGTGTGATCGTCAAGCACAACAACCCCTGCGGGGTGGCGATCGGCGCCGACGCGCTCGAGGCCTACCTGAAGGCGCTCGCCTGCGACCCGGTCTCGGCCTACGGCGGCGTGATCGCGATCAACCGGCCGATCGGCCGGGAGCTCGCCGAGCGGCTGCACGAGAACTTCGTCGAGGTGCTGAGCGCGCCCGGGTACGAGGACGGGGCGCTGGAGGTGCTGCAGCAGAAGGAGGCGATCCGGATCCTCTGCGAGGAGGAGCGGCGCGAGGCCGACCCGCGCGAACGCGACGTCAAGCGGGTGACCGGCGGCCTGCTGGTCCAGGACCGCGACGGCGACCCCGAGCCGCGACAGATCATGGAGGCGGTGACCGGCAACGAGCCGAGCGAGGAGCAGTGGCGGGACATGCTCTTCGCCTGGACCGTCAGCCGCCGCGTCCGCTCCAACGCGATCGTGATCGCCAAGGACGGCGCGACTCTCGGCATCGGCGCGGGCCAGATGAGTCGCGTCGACTCGGTGCGGCTGGCGGTCGAGAAGTGCCGCGAGGCCCGCGGCGCCGAGGCCGACTCCCTCCTCGCGGGCTCCGCTCTCGCCTCCGATGCCTTCTTCCCCTTCGCCGACGGCCCCAAGCTGGCGATCCAGGCCGGCACCACCTCGGTGATCCAGCCGGGCGGCTCCAAACGCGACGCCGAGGTGATCGAGGCCTGCGAGGCGGCCGGCGTGGCGATGGTCTTCACCAAGCACCGCCACTTCCGCCACTAGGCCAAAAGCGGACTCTCCTTCTTTTCCCAGAGCACCTCGTGGAGCTGCGTCAGGACGGCGTCGACCAATGTGAGATCGCCTCGAACGCGAAACCGCCCGCGGTGGCCGTCGAGGAGAGCGGCCAGCCAGGTGGTCACCGTCGCCCTCGCCGACCCCTGAGCCGAGTCCTTGGTCTTCTCCTCGAAGCGCATAACGCCATCGATGTCGATCAGACCTCGAAGCGTGAGGGCCTCGCGGCGGCCGTTGCCGCCCCCGGACGCGGACACGACCAGATCGACGTCGCTTCCGGCGTGCCGCGGCAACGAAGTCAGCGGCAGCGCCACCCGGAGCACCGTCGCCATCTCCGCGGGCGTCAGCCCCGCGGCTCCGTCGGGGACCGCGCAGCGCCGCCAGCGGCCAAGCCCCGCGATCAGGGCCATGCACCGGCGGCCGTGCTCGCTCAGCTCGTAGCGTTTGCCGTTGCCCTTCGGGGGATCGGCGGTCAGGAGGCCGCTGGACAGGAACAAGCCCACGCGCCGATGCACCTGGTGGTGCGTCATCTCGTGCGGGCCGCTGGTCAGCTCCGCCAGCGACCGCGTGCGATGACTCAGCTGCTCCACGAACCCGAGCTTCCACATTTCGCCGAGCAGGTCGAGCGAGCTCCAGAAGTGAGCGGGAGGCTCCTCACCGGGGAGGCCCGCCGTCGAGGTCGTCGCGAAAGCGTGGACCAGATCGAAGAGCTCACGTCCCTCCGGTTCGCTCAGGCTCAGGACCACGGTAGAGGGGACGCCGGGCTCCTCGTGGCGGTCGATCACGTTGTGCGCCACCAGCTTCGTCGTGCGCCTGTAGACGCTGCGCGAGGAGAAGTCCCTGATCCGCGCGGTCAGCTCTTCGGTGCGCAGGGGGCCTTCCCCCAACGCCAGCAGGATCTGCCCCCCCGCGCCGGTGCCGAGCAGATGCAGCAACCCGGCGATGGACGAGTCGAGCCCGAGGAGGGCTCGTGGGTTCTGCCCGTCTTGTCCGTCTGCCGTCATACCTGGTGCTCAGGAGTTTGCTATCGGTACGGCAGATTATTTCCGAACCCTGGTGTTTGCAACCGATTGGTATCGGCTGACCGGAAAAACCACTCGCCGATGACACCCGAATGGAGCAGCGAAGCACGGATAAATGCAGGGGAAATGGCTCCCGGCTGCATAAGCCTTTCCAGCAGGTTCAAAGAGGCGCATCAGAAACGCGGTGAAAACCCTTGACCTGAAGCATCCTTCAGTATAGAAGCTCTGACCATCTGCTTGACCGAGCAGATGGAAAAGCCCCCGAGGCACCCCTTCAACGAACGGACGCTTCGGGAGCGCAACGAGTCCGGCCTTCGGCCGGCTAGATCACGGAAGGAAGCACCTCATGATCAAGAAAGCAATCCTGGCCTGCATGGCGCTGGCGGCTTTCGCCGCGTTCGTCCTGCCGGCGACCGCCTCGGCGACCAACGATCCGACACTCACAGATGGTAGCCCCAGAGTAGATGTCGCCGTCAATTCGAAAATCATCGGCACAAACGTCGGTGAAACGACACTTCTGACCACAGGCGGGGCCCCCCTCATCCACTGCACCACTGCCACGATGACAGGCAAAGTGCTGGTAAATTCGGGTGGAACGGTCGAAGGAACAATCGAAAAAGCCACATTCGCCGGAACCGGCGCTATTCATCCTGACACCGGCGACAAAGAGTGCACAGCCTCCTTCGGCAATGCAGGCATCACAGTCTCAACGCCGATGTGCCTCAGGTCGACTCCAGCTATGGCCACAGACGAATTCCGGGTCGAAGGGGACGACTGCATCAAATCGGGAACAGGAGTGACATTCAACATCCTCTCGACAACGGCTGGGGAATGCAAGTACGAGACGACAGGCGCTGTCATCGGTCACTTCACAACAGAATCGACCGGCGACGCTCTGCTCACGGTGACAGAAACCCAGTCTGGCAGCGGCGCGGCAAAGGAGTCGGGCGGCTTCCTCTGTCCGAGCAGCGGCATGCTGAGGATGACGTTCACACTAGAGACAGACACATTGCCCGACACCACCGCAGACCCGATCTGGATCTCGTAATCGCAGAAAGGTTTACGTCCTAGGGTTTCCCAAGGGCTGCCATATGGCGGCCCTTGGTTTTACTTCGAGACATGCGAAACTGCTGCGTACCTTGACAGGACCACCTGTAGCCAGTACGGTCGCTCTTGAGGTTCGAATCGGCATTCAGCCTGAGTCGGCCTCCGACACAGGGAATACAGGGAAACCAGTGAACAGCAGGGGAGGATCAATGAGGAAGCGGGTTTCGATCGAGGCCGTGATCGCGGTTGCACTCTGCGCCCTGGCCTACGCGCCGTCGGCGAGCGCCGGAGCTTGCCCCAACGAGGCCTTCAGGACGGGCCCCTCCGCAGCCCTGCCCGACTGCCGCGCCTATGAGCTCATCACCCCCGCGGACTCCAACGGCCGCCTGCTGGAGGCCTTGAACACGTTTGGGTTGCCGGGCACCGCGCAGATCGTGCCGAGCGAACTGGCTTCGCCAACGCGAGACAGCGTCACCTTCCTCACTCTCGAGTCTTCCCTCCTCAACCCGAGGGGAGGGACTGGGGTCGATGACGTCTACGAAGCCAAACGTGGCGAAGAGTCGTGGAGCACCACTCGCCGTCTCACTCTCCCGGGATCCGGGACGAGGATAGGCTCGCTTCAGGGCGTCTCCCCCGACCATCTCTACACCTTCAACAGGAGCATCGACGCGCAAAGCCCGCTGAGCGTCGAAGAAAAGCCAACCTACTACCTCGGCGGGCCCGACGGCTCCTTCGAGCCGATCGGCCTCGGCAGCGAAGGCGCAGAACCCTACGCCCAGGGCCGCTTCCTCGGCGCAGGCGGCACCCACGTCGTCTTCTCGACGGGAGATGACGTACAACAGAGCTTTCTTTGCTTCCAAAACCCCAAATGCAAAGTCAAACAGCTGGAGCCAGACGCCCCCCCGACCGGGACCGGGGCGATCTACGATCGCGAAGCCGAGGTCCCGGGCTCGACCAAGGTCGTCTCGCTGCTGCCCGGCGAGAAACCCCTGAGCGCCGGCCAAGAGCCCTACTACATGGGCACTTCCAAGGACGGCAGCGCCACCGCCTTTGAGGTCGAAGGCACCCTGTATGTCCGCCTCGACAACGAGGAAACCAAGGAAGTCGCCCCGGGCGAACCGATCTTCGCCGGCGTCTCCGATGACGGCGCCGCCGTCTTCTACGTGATCCCAGGCGCCGGGGAAGCCGGCGAGATCCACCGCTTCGACACCGCGACCAAAGCAGACGAAACGGTGAACCCCGGCGACGAAGGCCTGCTCTTGAACGTCTCCGGAGAGGGCTCGCGCGCCTACTTCACCTCCGAGGCCCAGCTCGACGGCGCCGAAGGCACCGCGGGGAAACCGAACCTCTATGCCTGGCAAAGCGGCGGGGAACCGGAGTTCATCGCCACCGTCTTGGCGAGCGACCTCGAACAGACCTCGAACTCGGGCAACGGCCTGCCGGGCCTCGGCAAATGGACCGGCTGGGTGACGAACAAGCCGTTCGCCGGCGAACAGGGCCCCGGCGCAGAGGCCTCGCGCACCACCCCCGACGGCTCGGTCTTGATCTTCGAGTCGCGCGCCCAGCTCAGCGCCTACGACAACACCGAGGCCGCCGCGGGCGATTGCGGGGACCCCGAAGTCGCCGGGGAGCCCTGCACCGAGATCTACCGCTCCGAGGAAGGGGCCAAACCCACCTGCCTCTCCTGCAACCCGAGCGGGCAGGCCCCCACCGCCGAGGCCCACCTGCAGGACCTGATCATCCTGCCGCGGCCGATCGTCCTGCACAACCTCTCCGCCGACGGCAACCGCGTCTTCTTCGAAACCAC
>JBIOWB010000013.1:0-11870 GCA_044868125.1 Solirubrobacterales bacterium | reverse complement strand
CGGCATGCGCCCGAGATCTGCGCGGCGGCGGGCAACCCGGCGACGCTGATCGAGCTGGGATCCGGGTCGGCGAGCAAGACCCGCGTGCTGCTCGACGCGATGGACGCGGCCGGATGCCTTCGGGCCTACGCCCCGGTCGACATCTCGGAGCAGATCACCCGGGATACGGCTGAGGGCATCGCGGCCGAGTACGGCATCGCGGTCCACGGCCTGGTCTGCGACTTCGAGCGCGACCTGGAGCGGATACCGCTCGCAGGGCCGCGAGTGATCGCCTTCCTCGGGGGAACGATCGGGAACTTCGAGCCCGCGCAGCGCGCCAGCTTCCTCGCCCGGGTCACCAACCTGCTCGGCGACGATGACCACTTCCTGCTCGGCACCGACCTGGTCAAGGACCGGGGACGTCTGGAGGCCGCGTACAACGACTCCGCCGGCGTCACCGCCGAGTTCAACAAGAACGTCCTCGCCGTCCTCAACAACCAGCTCGGCGCCGACTTCGACCTTGACTCCTTCGACCATGTCGCCCGCTACGACGAGGAGGCGGAGCGGATGGACATCCGGCTGCGCTCGCTCGCCGACCAGGACGTGCGGCTCGACGGCCTCGACCTGGAGATCCGGTTCGCCGACGGCGAGGAGATGCGGACCGAGATCTCGACCAAGTTCACCCGGGAACGGATCGCCGCCGCCTACGACGGCGCCGGGCTGGAGCTGCGCGGCTGGTTCACCGACGCCGCAGGCGACTACGCGCTCAGCCTCGCCCGGCCCGTCTGATCAAGCCTGTGACTCGACCGCCGGCACCTGCTGGGTGATGCAGTGGACGTTGCCGCCGCCGAGGAGGATCTCGCGGGCCGGCACCCCGACCACCTCGCGCTCGGGGAAGGTGCGGCGGAGGACCGTCACGGCCTCCTCGTCGTGCAGGGGGTCGAGCAGGGGGTAGACGATGCGGGAGTTGCCGAGGTAGAAGTTGACATAGGAGGCGGCCAGGCGGTCACCGGCGCGACGCGGAATCGTCCCCTCGGCGGCGTCGACTCCCTCCGCCTCCTCGGCCGAGATCTCCAGCGGACCCGGCGAGGGCAGCGGCACCACCTCCAGCGAGCGCCCGCGCGCGTCCGTCGCCGCTTCCAGCCGATCCCGCGCGTCGCGCGAGATCGGGTGCTGGGGATCGTCTTCGTCGTCGGTCCAGGTCAGCAGGACCGTCCCCGGGCGGGCGAAGCAGGCGAGGTTGTCGACGTGGCCGTCGGTCTCGTCTTCGACGACGCCCGCCCCGAGCCAGACCACCTTCTCGGCACCGACGTGGTCGAGCAGGACCCGCTCGATCTGCTCGCGCGAGAGCTCCGGGTTGCGGTTCGGGTTGAGCAGGCACTCTTCCGTCGTCAGCACGGTGCCCTCGCCGTCGACGTGGATCGCGCCGCCCTCGAGCACGATCGGCGCCCGGTAGCGGTCGTTCCCCTCGATCTCCAGCACCTTCGCCGCGACCCGATCGTCGCGGTCCCAGGGGAAGTAGAGACCGCCATCGGTCCCGCCCCAGGCGTTGAACCTCCAGTCGACGCCCCGGCGCCGGCCGTTGCCGTCGACGACGAAGGTGGGGCCGGTGTCGCGCAGCCAGGCGTCGTCGGTCGAGATCTCGACCACCCGCACCTCGGGCGGCAGCGCAGCCCGACAGCTCTCGAACTGCGCGTCGGAGACCGCCATCGTCACCGACTCGGAGGCGGCGATCGCCGTCGCCACCGCGGCGAAAGCCTCCTGTGCCGGCTTCGCCCCCAGGCGCCAGTTGTCGGTGCGCTCCGGCCAGGCCATCCAGCAGCCGCTGTGCGGCTCGAACTCGCCGGGCATGCGGAAGCCGTCCGCGGCGGGAGTGGCATCGAGGGTCGCGCTCACCGCCCTCTATCTTGAACCTAGATGATTGATCCCACGACCAGGCATGCCTGGATGGCGAGCCTGGCACTGCGCATCTCTGCGTCCTCGGGCTTGCCTTTGCCACCAGCAAAGGCTGCGCCCTGCGTCCTTGATCTGCTTGGCCAGGCGCGCCCCCAGTCGCACCTGGCCACGGAATCAACCATCTGATGGAGGAGATCCACCTGATCCGCGCCCCGGAGCCACCTGAGTCGCCGGCCCGCACCCACCCGCCGACCCGGCCGCCTTTCCGGATCGCCGCCGTCCAGCACCGCTGGCACGCCGACCCGCACGAGCACGAAGCGGCACTGGAAGCGGGGATACGGATGGCGGCGGGGGAGGGAGCGCGGCTCGTCTGCCTGCAGGAGCTGACCCTGAGCCGCTACTTCGCGGTCGATCCCGGAGGTCCGAAGGCGGCCGACGCCGAACCCGAGGAGCTGCCGGGCGGGCGAACCTTCGAGTTCGCCGCGCGAATGGCAGGGGAGACCGGCGCTCACCTCCACGCCTCCCTCTACGAGCGCGCCGACGGCGACGACGGCCTCGGTTTCAACACGGCGATCCTGGTCTCGCCCGAGGGCGAGCTGGTCGCCCGCACCCGCAAGCTCCATATCCCCATCACCGCCGGCTACCACGAGGATCGCTATTTCCGCCCCGGCCCCGGCGATTCCAATGCCTTCCCCCTCGTCAATCTCGAACTGCATCAAATTCTGGAGGCAAAACAACCAAAATCTGATGCAGCTCGGGAGGAGGTGCGCTTGGGACTGCCGACCTGCTGGGACCAGTGGTTCCCCGAGGTCGCCCGCGCCTACAGCCTCGAGGGCGCCGACGTCCTCGTCTACCCGACCGCGATCGGCTCCGAGCCCGACCACCCCGAGTTCGACACCCAGCCGCTCTGGCAGCAGGTGATCGTCGGCAACGGCATCGCCAACGGCGTCTTCATGGTCGCCGTCAACCGGATCGGCGAAGAGCCCCCGCTCACCTTCTACGGCTCCTCCTTCGTCAGCGACCCCTACGGCCGCATCCTCGTCCAGGCTCCACGGGACGAACCCGCCGTACTGGTGGCCGACCTCGACCTCGACCAACGTCGAGACTGGCTAGAGCTCTTCCCCTTTCTCACCACGAGAAGGCCGGACACCTACGCCAAGCTGGCAGAAGAAGAGACCGAGGTGATGAACGACCTCCAGGACTGAGCTCACTCGGTAGAGGGGACGGGTATCCCCCGACCTCCCTGGGTTACTCGCCACATCGTCTCTGGCTGCCGCTGAAGTCTTTGGGGCGAGTAACAGGACGCCGGTCGGCCGGGGGATACCCGTCCCCTCAGCAACAGAGCTCTGCGGGACGACCGGGACCAGCAGCAGCTTTTAGAAAACTTCTGGCCCTACGGCGTCTGCCAGAGCTCTGTCGCCAGGAGGGTGGGTGTCCCTCTCGCGACCGGCGTCCTGTTGCTCGCACCGGTGACGTTCGCGGTCAGCTGGTGCCGCTCCAGGCGAGCAACCCAGGGAGCGAGAGGGACACCCACCCTCCCTACCGAGTGAGCTTCGTCCCTCAGCTCGGCGCCAGCGCGTCGATCGTTTCGGCCAGTTTGTCCGGCGTGACGATCGGGGTGAGGATGGGGAGGGTGATGCCGCCGGCGACGAAGGCGGCGAGGCGGTCCTTCATCTGCTCGGGAGTGCCGAAGATGAACATGTCCTCGATCAGCTCCCAGGGGGCGGCCGCGGCAGCGGCTTGGCGGTCGCCGGCTTCCCAGGCCTGGACCATCGGCTCGATCTGCTCGCCGTAGCCGAGCCAGCGGTAGAAGCTGGCGTAGACGGGGACGGTGACGTAGGAGGAGAACATGAAACGGGCCAGCGGCTCGACCTGCTCGCGCTCGCCGGGGATGCAGAAGAACCGGCAGAGCAGCTCGAATCCCTCCGGCGCGCCCTTCAGTTGCGCGGCCACCTTCGGCAGCCCTGCCAGGGGCAGGAAGTTGGTGAAGGCGCCGCCGGCTCGCTCGACCGCCAGCTCCAGCATCTTCCCTCGCAGCGCCGCCAGCACGACCGGGACCCGGTGCGCCGGCTTCTGTTCGAGCTTGAATCCGGACTCGGTCCGCTCGCCCCGAAGCGCAACGTCGAGGAAGTCGAGCGTCTCGCGCACCCTGCTCAGCGGCCGCTCGAAGGGGATCCCGTTCCAGCCTTCGACGATCCGGTCCGAGGAGGAGCCGATCCCGAGCACGAAGCGCCCTTCGGAGGCGTCGGCGAGCGCCGCCGCCTGCTGGGCCAATAGCGCCGGCCCGCGCTGGAAGACGCCGACGATCCCGGTTCCCAACCGCGCCCGCTCGGTCCAGGCCGCGCTCAGCGCCAGCGGCGTGAAGCCGTCGGGGCCCGCCGTCTCGCCCGTCCAGAAGTCGGTGTAGCCCGCCGCCTCGGCGCGCTTGACCAGCCCCTCGTGCTCAGCGAGCGTCAGTCCCGGCAGCGGCAGCGTCAGGCCCCAGCGATCCATCGAGCGGGACCCTATCGCCCTCCTGCTCGTGCCTGAGCTCAAAGCGCCGGTGCGTCGGCCACTGGCGGAAGAAGGAGTCGGCGTCCTGGGCGCTGAGCGGCCGGGTGAAGAGGAACCCCTGGCCGTTGTCGCAGTCCTTCTCGCGAATCAGCGAGAGGTCCTGTGGCCGCTCGATCCCCTCCGCCGTCGTCTCGATCTCCAGCGCCTTGCCGAGTTGGAGCAGGGTTTGGAGCAAGATCTCGCCCTCGCCCCCGTCGGAGAGCTGAGAGACGAACGAGCGGTCGATCTTCAGCACGTCGACCGGGAACTGGCGCAGATGGCCGAGCGAGGAGTAGCCGGTGCCGAAGTCGTCGACCGCGATCCGTATGCCCAGTCGCTTCAGCTCCTCCAGCCGCCGCGCGGTTTCCTCCGGATTGCTCATCAGCGTCGTCTCGGTGATCTCGATCGTCAGCGACTCGGGCGCCAGCCCGCTCTCGCCCAAAGCCTCGTTGACATGCTCGATCAGGTCGTCGGTGTCGAGCTGAAGCGCCGAGACGTTCACCGAGAGTTCCAGCAGTCGCCCTTCCTCCTGCCAGCCCGCCGCCTGCGCGCAGGCCTCCTTCAGCACCCAGGCGCCGACGTCGACGATCATCTTCGTCTCCTCCAGCAACGGGATGAACTCCTCCGGGTGGACGACCCCGCGCCCCGGACGCCGCCAGCGGATCAGCGCCTCGACCCCGGTCGGCGTCATCGTCTCCAGGTCGAAGGTCGGTTGATAGACGAGAAAGAACTCCTCGTTGTCGAGTGCCCCCTGCAGGTCCATCTCGATTTCCAGGCGGGACTGGACCTCGTCCTCCATTCCCGACTCGAACACGAGGTAGCGGCTCTTGCCGCTCCACTTGGCTCGGTACATGGCGATGTCGGCGTCGCGCAGCAGCTCTTCGGCGGAAGGGCGGACCCCCGTCGCGATGCCGATGCTGGCCCTCGCGTGGACCAGGGTCTCACTGTCCTCGCCGAGGGCGAAGGGCTCGTTGAAGGCTTCCATCAGGCGCTCGGCGATCAGCTCCGGCCCGGCCGCGAGGGAGAGACCCTCGGCGACGACGACGAACTCGTCGCCCCCCATCCGTCCGAGCGCGTCGGTCTCCCGAATCACCCCCTCGAGCCGTTCGGCGACGGCGCAGAGCAGTTCGTCCCCCGTCGCGTGGCCGAGCGAGTCGTTGATCGCCTTGAAGTTGTCGAGGTCGACGAAGAGCGCCGCGACCGGCTCCTGCTTGTGGCGGGCCCGGCGCAGGGTCTGTTCGATCCGGTCGAGGATCAGGGTCCGGTTCGGCAGCCCGGTGAGGGCGTCGTGGGTGGCGAGGAAGACGAGTTCCTTCTCGCGGCTGGTCAGTTCCTCGTGGGCGCGCCGCCGCTCGTCCTCGAACGACTGGCACATCCGCACCAGCGTCACGTCGAGGCTGCGCTGGACCATCCGTCGCGCCTCGGCCAGGGTCTCGTCGGCGAGGCCGAGGTCAGCGGCGCTCTCGTCCAGAACCTCCAGGGCGCTGTCGCGCCAGCGCAGACAGCGTTTCGTCACCTCGTTCAGCGCCGCCTCGCGCTGGGAGGCGAGCTGGGCGAAGATCCGCCATGACTCCTGCCCGACCTCGCGGGCCACGGCTTCGCCCTCACCGGCCATCCAGCGGGCGACGGCGACGGTGGAGACGGTGCCGACGTCCTCGAAGCTGTCTTCGACGACCCTGTCCAGCGTACGACTGGATTCGGCCGACAGCCGCATCATCCGCGCCACGACCTCACCGGTGCGGGCGCTCAGCTCCCGGCCGAGCCGCTCGAGCTCGGTGACTGCCATGATCTGGGCGGCATCGGCGCAAGGCATCGGTGTCTTTAACCGGGCCCGACCGATGTCCATGAATTCGACTCGGGCAAACGTCCAGCCCGACTTCGGTTAGCCTGCGGCGCACATGGAGTCCGCCTCCCAGCAGTCCGCCACCGCCAAGCCGGATCGCAACCTCGCGCTGGAGCTCGTTCGCGTCACCGAGGCGGCCGCGCTCGCCTCGGCGCGCTGGGTCGGCCGCGGCGACAAGATCGCCGCCGACCAGGCCGCGGTCGACGCGATGCGGCACGTCCTCGACTCGGTCTCGATGGACGGGGTCGTCGTCATCGGCGAGGGCGAGAAGGACGAGGCGCCGATGCTCTACAACGGCGAGAAGATCGGCGACGGCTCGCCGCCGGTCGTCGACATCGCCGTCGACCCGCTCGAGGGGACCCGCCTCTGCGCGCTGGGGATGCCGAGCGCGATCGCGGTGATCGCCCTCGCCGAGCGGGGGACGATGTTCGACCCCGGTCCCTGCGTCTACATGGAAAAGATGGCGGGCGGGGAAGAGATCGCCGACCTGCTCGACCTCGATCGGCCGCTGCCCGAGACCTTGCAGCGGATCGCCGAACGCAAGGGCGGCTCGATCGGCGACGTGACCGTCGTCATGCTTGACCGGCCCCGCCACGAGGAGGCGATGAAGGAAGTCCGCGAGGCGGGCGCCCGCATTCGCCTGATCGCCGACGGCGACGTCTCCGCCGCCATGTTGGCGGTCAGCGAACGCTCGCCGGTCGACCTGCTGTGGGGGATCGGCGGCACTCCCGAGGGCGTGATCTCGGCCGCCGCCCTGAAGTCGATGGGCGGGCAGCTCGTCGGTCGCCTCTGGCCGCGCAACGACGAGGAGCGCTCGGCGGCGACAGGCGCTGGCTACGACCTCGACCGCGTCCTCACCGCCGACGACCTCTGCTCCGGCGAGGACGTCTTCTTCTCGGCAACCGGCGTCACCGACGGCGACGTCCTGCAGGGCGTGCGATACCGCGGGCCCGGCGCCACCACCGAGTCGCTGGTGATGCGCTCGCGCTCGGGCACGGTTCGCAGAATCCACGCCCGCCACGACCGCAGCAAGCTGCGGGCGGTAACGGGCGAGCGCTACGGCTGACTTTCGCTCCCGCGGGTAGCGTGGGAACGTGATCGCAGTCGCCGGGTCGACCGGTTACATCGGCGGCCTCCTCTGCCGCCGGCTGTGCGAGGAGGGCCACGAGGTTCGCGCGCTGGCGCGGCATCCCGAGCGGGCCGAGGACCTGCGCGAGGCTGGATGTGAGGTCGTCCAGGCCGACGTGCTCGAGCCCGAGACGCTCGGTCCGTCTTTGGAGGGGGTCGACGTCGCCTACTACCTGGTCCACTCGATGGGCCGCGGCTCCGACGGCGACTTCGTCGAGCGCGACAAGCGCGCGGCCGCCAACTTCGCCGCCGCCGCGACGGCCGCGGGCGTCAAGCGGATCGTCTACCTCGGTGGGCTGGGGGAGGGGTCGAGGCACCTCGACAGCCGCCACGCGACGGCCGAGGTGCTGCGCGAAGGCGAGGTGCCGGTCGCCTACTTCCGGGCCGCGGCCGTGATCGGCGCCGGCAGCGAGTCCTTCCGCACCGTCTTCTACCTGGTGCGCCGGTTGCCGGTGATGGTCACCCCGCGCTGGGTTCGCACCCGCACTCAACCGATCGCCGCCGCCGACGCGGTCGCCTATCTCGCTGCCGCCTCCGACCTCGACCTCCCGGTCGATCGCGAGATCCAGATCGGCGGCCCCGACGTCACCACCTACGGCGGCATGATCGACGAGCTGGCGCGAGCGCTCGGACGCCGGCGACCGCTGCGGATCACGGTCCCGGTCCTCACTCCGCGCCTCTCCTCGCTCTGGATCGGGCTCGTCACGCCCGTTGACGCCGGGGTGGCGCGACCGCTGATCGAGGGTCTGTCGACGGAAACCGTGGTCGGCGACAGCTCCGGGATGGCGCTGTTTTCGGGCGTGAACAGGGTGCCGCTGCAGCGGGCCCTGCGCGACGCGGTCGCCGGCCTCGAAAGAGGCTAGCTGTCGTCAGCCGCCGCCCGCGCCTCGTCTTCGCCGACGAAGGGGACGAGCAGCTCGTAGGTGAGGTCGGGGAGCAGGCGGGGCAGCTCGGAGGTGCGACCGAGGACGATCTCCTCGTAGATACGCGCCAGGATCGCTCCGACCGCCAGTTCGTTGGCCCCGGCCAGCTCGGGCTCGGGACCGTCGTCGCCCAGTCCCTCCTGGAAGAGCGCGATCGCCCGCGCGAACTCCGCTTTGAAGGCGGGCCGAAACGCCGGCCCGACGGTGCTCAGCTCGACCAGGACGAAGTGGGCGACGTCGGGGTCGGCCGCGAACCACTCGAGGGTGACGGAGAGGGCGTCGCGCATCCGTCGTGCCCACGGCCCCTCGGCGATGTACACCTCGCGGATCTGCTCGTCGAGGCTGTCGACGAGGAGCTTGTGCGCCGCCAGCATGCAGTCGAGCTTGTCGTCGAAGATTTCGTAGAAGCTCTCGCGACCGACCCCGGCCTCGCCGAGGATGTCGGCGACGGTCGTCGACTCGTAGCCGTTGGCCACGGTGACCCTGACCACGGCGGCCAGAAGCCGCTCACGCTGCGAGCGCTCGACGAGCTCGCGCGGCAGGCCGTGCCGGCCACGCGGCAGCCGCCACTTGCGCAGATCCTCGGGCTCGTCAGTCACCGGGAGCGGTGCCGCCGACTGGGATCGCCCTGGCAATCCGTGACTGGTTGATCGCCTCCTCGTGACCGCCGTAGGGGCTGATCGCCAGGTAGGCGATCTCCGGCAGCAGCTCCGGCAGGCGGTCGGCTTTGCCGGTGGCGATCTGGTTGAGGATCAGGACCTGCGCCTGTCCGAAGGCGAGGCGAGGGTCGGTGTGGTTGCTCGTCCTGCCCCCCGACTCCGACCACAGGGCTTCGATCGCCGGGATCGTCGCCCGGCGGTAGCGCTCGATCGCCATGGGCTCGACCGCGAGCGCGTCGCCGGTCAGCAGCTGCGCCAGGCCCGGCCGCTCCGCCAGTGCCCGCAGGACCGCGCCAGCCGCTTTGCGAACCGCGTCCGGAGGCGCGTCCTCGGGCGAGTGGGCTGCGGCGGCGACCTCCTGCAGCTGCTCGATGCAGTAGTCGATCGCCGCGTCGAAGCAGGCTCGCTTGTCGTCGAAATGCTTGTAGAAGGTGGTCCGGGAGATGTGGGCCCCGGCGACGATGTCGGTGATCGTCGTCGCCGCGTAGGTCTTCTCGGCGCAGCTGTCGATGATCGCGTCGAGGATCCGCTGGCGCTGCGAGCGCTCGGCGATGCCTGGAGGAGTGGTCGGCCGCAACACGTTTGCCGCCATCTCAGAACTCCGGTGTTTTTGCATGCATACGGATTGTCCCACCCCGCCCGGCGATCTGGACTCAGGGTCCAGCCGGGCCATGATCCCCGCATGAAAGGATACGACAGTTTTTATTACCGGGTGGAAGAAGCTCGCTGGCCGGCCCCGCCGCTTGCGCCTTCTTCCTCGCATCCGCAAGGAGCTCTGGGGCTCTCGTATGAAGGCAGTTCGCCGGTGTCGTGCAGCTCGAACCGCAGCGAATTGATCACCGCGCCGACCATCAGCGCCAGGCTGAGGACGTAGAACCAGAGCAGCGCGATGAGGACGAAACCAAGGGTTGAGCCGAACCGCGAGAGACTGGACACGTTGGAGAGATAGATGGGAAACAGCCAGTTCGCCAAGCCGGCCGCCGCGGTCACGAAGAGGGCGCCCGGCCAGACCGCGCGCCAGGGCATGTGGCCTTTGGGGACGGCCCAGAAGATCACCGCACAGATCCCGAAGGTGATCAACAGCGCGGCGGCGAGCAGCAGGATCGTGTCGATTGCCTTGATGTCGGAGAGGCCGAAGGGGAGGCGGTCGGTGCTGGAGACGACGGCGCTCTCGAGGGTGGGGACGAAGATGCTGGCGGCGATGAAGAGGAGAACCACGATCAGCATCGCGAAGGAGAAGCGCTTCTGCTCGACCCAGCCGCGGCACTCGACGTGGTAGATGCGGCAGAAGGCGGTGTCCATCGCCCCCCAGAACGAGGCGCCGATCCAGAGCGAGCCGAAGAAGGCGGCGATCCCGATCGTCGTCGAGTTGTCCTCGATTCGGCGCAGGACGTCGGTCAGGGTCTGCTGCTCGGTATTGGGGAAAAGCCGTTGCAGGTCGGCGAGGACGCTGTTCTCGACGCCTTCGATCTTCAGCACCTGGCCGAAGACGAACAGCACGAGCAGGGCGAAGGGGAAGACCGCCAGCATCAGGTTGTAGGCGACCATCGCCGAGAGCCCGGTGACGTTCTCGCGGTAGGCGCGGTTCCAGAAGGCGCGAAGCCAGGGTTTCGGGTGGCGCGGGCTGCTTTGCATTTAGCGCAAGATGCGGGACATTTGGCTTGACTTCACAAACTGAAGCGACTACCATGCGAACAAGCGTTTGATTCAGATCGGACGCCGCCCGCTTGGGCACAATGACGATGTAGACGCTACTTCGCGGACCACGTCTGAGGTCCGCTTTTTGTCGGTGCAGCGCGACTTTTCGAGCGACGACGGTCTTTTCGTCTACAGGACTAAACAACAAGCGCAAGGGAAACGAGTAAGAACGGATGCTGGTAGCAGAGCTTCAGGAACTGGACGAGGTCAAAAACCTCATCAACCGCGGGCAGCAGCTCGGGGTTCTGACCTTCGGGGACATCGCCTCCGCGGTTTCCGAGGTCGATCTCGACGAGTCTGACGTCGAGGACCTCTACGGCCACCTCGAGAAGTCGGGGATCGAGCTTGTCGAGGACATGGACCCGGCGCAGAAAGCCGCCGCCGAAGCGCTCCCGGCGGACACCGGCAAAAAAGGTCGCCGGCGCCAGAAACAGGCGCTCGACCTGAAACCCGACATGACCACCGATTCCTTGCAGCTGTTCCTCAAGGACATCGGCAAAGTCCGCCTGCTGACCGCGCAGGAGGAGGTCGAACTCGCCAAACGCATCGAGCGCGGCGACCTCGACGCGAAGCAGAAAATGGTCGAGTCGAACCTCCGCCTGGTGGTATCGATCGCGAAAAATTATCGGAACCAGGGACTGCCCTTCCTCGATTTGATTCAGGAGGGGACGCTGGGCCTGGTCCGCGCGGCGGAGAAGTTCGACTACCGCAAGGGGTTCAAGTTCTCCACCTACGCGACCTGGTGGATCCGCCAGGCGATCGCCCGGGCGCTGGCCGACAAGGCGCGGACGATCCGCATTCCGGTCCACGTCGTCGAGAAGCTGAACAAGATCGGCCGCGCCGAGCGCAAGCTGGTCACCGAGCTGGGCCGCGAGCCCACCCCGGAGGAGATCGCCGAGGTGACGGGGATCGATCCCGAGGAGGTCGACTCGATCAAGCGCTCCGCCCAGGCCCCGGTCTCGCTGGAGAAGCCGGTCGGCGACGAGGAGGAGTCGGAGTTCGGCCAGTTCATCGCCGACGAGAAGGCAGAGTCCCCGTTCGACCGGGCGGCGGACCTGCTGACCAAAGAGGCGCTGAAAGAGGCGCTCGAGAACCTCTCCTACCGCGAGCGCCGCGTGCTCGAGCTCCGCTACGGGCTCGGCGGCGAGCACCCGCGGACCCTGGACGAGGTCGGTCGCACCTTCAACGTGACCCGCGAGCGGATCCGCCAGA
>JBIOWB010000012.1:0-25288 GCA_044868125.1 Solirubrobacterales bacterium | reverse complement strand
CCGCCCCCATATAGGGGGGTGGAAGTCAGACACGCCTGTGAGGAGCGCTGGGTGGGCGTGGATACACTGGCCAGGCACCTGATGAACGCGTCGACTTCCCTCTACCGCCGCCACCGCCCGGGCTCCTTCGACGAGGTCGTGGGGCAGACCCACGTCGTCCGCACCCTGCGCAACGCGGTCGAGCAGGGCAAGGTCCACCACGCCTACCTCTTCGTCGGCTCGCGCGGCACCGGCAAGACCTCGATGGCGAAGATTCTTGCTCGCTCGCTGAACTGCGAGCGCGGCGGGCCGACCGTCTCTCCCTGCGGCGAATGCGAGTCCTGCCTGACGATCGCCGCCGGCACCTCGGTCGACGTGATCGAGATGGACGCCGCCTCGAACCGCTCGGTCGACGACGTCCGCGACCTGCGCGAGCGGGTCGCCTACGCCCCGGCCGGAGGCCACTGGAAGGTCTACATCCTCGACGAGGCGCACATGCTGACCAAAGAGGCGTGGAACGCCTTCCTGAAGACGCTCGAGGAGCCGCCGCCGAACACCGTCTTCGTCCTCGCCACCACCGAGTCGCACAAGGTGATGGCGACGATCGCCGACCGCTGCCAGCGCTTCGACTTCCAGCGGCCCTCGCTGGAGCAGATCTCCGAGGTGCTGAACCGTGTCGCCGCGGCGGAGTCGATCGAGGTCGACGAGGGCGCGGTGGCGATGATCGCCCGCTCGGCCCAGGGCAGCTTCCGCGACGCGCTGGGGACGCTCGACCAGCTGGTCGCTTTCGGCGGCGAGCACGTCGAGCTGAAGGACGTGCTGGAGATGCTGGGGGCCGCCGACGCCGAGCTCCTCTTCGAAGCGGTCGACGCGGTGGTCGCCGAGGACCCGAAGGGGGTCCTGCTCGGGGTCGAGAAGATGGCCCGCTCCGGCCGCGACCCCTCGCAGTTCGCCCGCGACCTCCTCGCCCACCTGCGCCACCTCCTGATCACCCAGACGACCGGCGAAGTGCCGACCACCTTCGTCGTCACCGCCACCGACACGGCGCGCATGCAGGCCCAGGCCAGCGCAATCAAACCCGCCAACCTGATCCGGACTATCGATGAGCTGGCAGATGCCCTAAATGCCGTGCGAGAGGGAGACGACGCGCGGATGGCGGTCGAGATAGCTCTTCTCAAGGCTGCACGGCCTGACCTAGACCCCGACACCGCTGCGCTGTTGAGGCGGATCGAGAGACTCGAGGCTCAAGGGACGGGGGCTCCCCGGGCCGCGGATCCTGTCGCGGCAGGGGACCCACCGTCTCCTGCAGAGCAGGCGGGGGTCCCCGCTACGACGCCACCCGCGGCAGATCCCGCGCAAGCTGACGATCCACCTCCTGCCGAAGAGGAAGAGGCGGAGAGCCCCACCCCAGCTGAAGGGAAAGAGGCCGAAGCTGCCCCGGCGCCAGAAGCTGAGCCGTCTGCCGACCCGGCTCCTCCGACGGGTGGCGCCGATCGGGAGGACTCTCCCGATAGGGAGAGCCCCCGATCGGAGACAGGACCCGTCGGCCGAGCCGATTTGTCCCTGGACGAGATCCAGCGCGTCTGGCCCACCGTCCTGCAGAAGCTTGGCGAGACCACTCCGGCGCTCGCTGCCACGTTCGACGGCGCGCGCCCGGTCAGCTACGACGAGAACGGGTTGCAGGTCGGGTTCCCCGCTGAGATGACCTTCAACAAGAAGAAGGCCGACAGCCCTGAGCGTCGGGACACGCTGGCGGCGGCATTTGCGGCCGTCACGGGGGTCGGCCTGCGGCCGACCTACGTCATGCTGGAGGGAGAGGCGCCGCCGGACACGCCGGCGCCGGGCAGCGAGGACGTCGACGAGGACGAGCTGCTGGAGCGGCTGAAGAGCGAGTTCAACGCGGAGGAGGTCGGTTAGGTGGCGCGAGGAGGCGGACCCGGAGGCTTCGACATCAACGCCCTGATGAAACAGGCGCAGCAGATGCAGGCCGACATGCTGGAGGCGCAGGAGAAACTGAAGGACGAGGTCGTCGAGGCCAGCGCCGGCGGCGGCATGGTCAAGGTGAAGATGGGCGGCGACCTGACCCTGCGCGAGATCGTCATCGACCCCGAGGCGATCGACCCCGAGGATGCCGCGATGCTCCAGGAGATGGTCCAGGCGGCCGTCAACGAGGGGCTGCGCGCCGCCCAGGAGCTGGCCGGCTCGAAGATGGGCGGCATCGCCGGCGGCGACCTCGGCGACCTTGGGGGCATGCTCGGTTGAGCGAGGGCCCGGCACCGCTCGCGCGCCTCGTCGCCGAGCTCTCGCGCCTGCCGGGGATCGGCCGGCGCACGGCGGAGCGCCTCGCCTTCCACCTTCTGCGCGCCCCCGACGAGGAGGCCTTCGCCCTCGGCGAGGCGATCCGCGAAGTGAAGGAGAAGGTCGGCCTCTGCGAAGAGTGCTTCAACCTCGCCGAGGGCCCGCTCTGCCGGATCTGCGCTGACCAGAACCGCGACCGCGCCACGATCTGCGTCGTCGAGGAGCCCGCCGACGTGATCCCGATCGAGCGCACCCACGAATACCGCGGCCTCTACCACGTCCTCGGCGGCGCCCTCTCGCCGATCGACGGCGTCGACGCCGAGGACCTGAAGATCGGCGACCTGCGGCGGCGGGTCGAACGGGGTGGGATCGACGAGGTGGTGCTGGCGACCAACCCGACCACCACCGGTGAGGCCACCGCTCTTCACATCGCCGACCTGCTGCGCGGCCAGGTGACGGTGACGCGGCTGGCCAGTGGCCTGCCGGTCGGGGCCGACCTCGAGCACGCCGACGAGGTCACCCTGGGCAAGGCGCTGGCCGGGCGAAGAAGCCTGGAATAAGCGGACCGGATACCCGTCCTGGACGAGTGTCAGTCCGCAAATAGCGGCAATTCGAAAATCGAGCGTCCGCCGCTTTCGCCAAGGTCCGACCGTGGCAGACCAGTCGAAAGCCGAGCCGGGCGCTAACGGCGGCTCGACCGCGGGCCGGATCGCCCTCAAGGTCGCCGCGATCCACGCCGATCTCCTCAATAGCTTGCACGAGGAAATTGGAACCAATGGAGGTAACTTCGCCGAGGCCGCGGAGCGGCTCGCGGTTGAGTTCGGGTCGGTAACGGCTACGGCGGTTGATGCGGCTCATGGTTCTGGGGGGCGCCTGGGTGACGTTCGGCGGCCGAACAGCGGGGAGGGGCCGGCGAACGTCATCCAGCCGCCCGTGGACGGGAGCGCGGCGTTGGCTCCGGAAGTGGAAGAACTGCCGAGTCTGTACAGGCCGGGTCACATGCGGCGCCGGCTTGAACAGCTGCTGGAGACGAACAAGCGGTACGGGCATCCGTTCGGCCTTGCCGTCTTTGACGCTTCCGGTCCTGGCACTCGCCCTGGCGACGTCGCCGGGGGGCAGGAGACGGTGCTCTCGATCGTCGGGGCGGCGCTGCGGGACAGCATTCGCATCGTCGACGAAGCCTTCCGCCTCGAGGAGCAGGCGATCGCCGTCCTCGCCCCGAACATCGGCACGGTCGAAGGGGTGCAGATGTGCGAGCGACTGCTGGGGCAGCTCGACGAGCTCGAGCGGGCCGGGGGGCTGCGGATCTGCATCTCCGCGGGCGTCGTCGCCTGTCCCGACCACGGTGCGGACGCCGAAGAACTTCTGCACAAGGCCGACGCGGCGATGTGGCGCGCCAAGGCCGTCGGGCAGCCCGTAGGCGTCGGCGACTTGCAAGATCGCTAACAGATTCTGCGAAATCTGTCGATAACCGGCGTAAACCTGGCGATCGGGTGGGAGAATCCCGTCCCGGGTCGAAACACCCCGGTACCCCGAACCCGATCGATCTCCTTAACCAATGCCTGGAATCCGCACCAACGCCGCCGCCGAAGTCCTGGGCGTTAGCCCCAACACCCTGCGCAGCTGGGAGCGCCGCTACGGCTACCCGACGCCGAAGCGGACCGCGGGCAACCATCGCAACTATGAGCTGGTGGAGCTGCAGGCGCTGCGCGACGCGCTGACGGAGACCGGCAACATCTCCTCGGCGATAGAGCTGGCGCGCCAACGTCAGGCGGCGCCTGCCAACGACGGCAGCCTCTTCGCCGCCTTCGAGAGCTTCGACGAGGCCGCCGCCGACCGCGCGGTCGAGGAGAGCCTCGCCCTGCGCTCGCTCGAGCGCACCGTCGAGGAGCTGTTGCTGCCGGCGATCGACAAGCTCGCCGCCGACCCCGAGCGCGAGGCCGAGCTCGAGTTCGCCTCCCGCTGGGCGACCGGCTGGCTGCACGGCGCCCGCCGCCTCGCTTCCGCCGCCTCGCGCCCGGCCGGGATCCTGTTGCTCGACTCCAGCCACGGACAGGGGGCTGAGGAGGTCCACACCCAGGCCCTCGACCTCGCCCTGCGCCGCGCCGGCTTCCGCGTCCTCGTCCTCTCAAACGAGCTCGGCGACGACCGCCTCGGCCGCGCCCTCGGCGCGCTCGATCCGACCGCGATCGTTCTCTGCGGCCCCGGCGCCGACACCCAGAGCGCCGTCCACCTCGTCCGCAAGATCCGCGAGCTCGGCTTCGTCGCCCCGCTCTACGGCTTCCGCGCCGACGGCCTGATCGGCGCCGCGGTCCCCTCGGCGGGCAGCGTCCCCAGCGAAGTCACGGGGATGCTGAATTCGGATCTGCGCCGCCGCGCCGCCCAGGCTTTCGCCTAGGAGAGATTGGCGAAACCTCGCGCACGCCCGGTGGCGAAGCGCGACTGGTGAGTTAACCCGCCTATAGCAAGGCTAATTCGCCAATCGCACCGCGGCGTCCTCTTCGTCCAGCGCTCACCAGTTGCTACATACGCGAGTTTCGCCAATCCTTTCTAGCGCTGAGGTACCGCAACCGGCGCTTCTTCATCTGCTCCTTCGTGGGGGAGCATGATCTCGCTTGCCTCTTCCGGCGTTATGTCCGGGTAGAGGGTGCGGATCACGGCGATGGCGATGGCGCCTCCGATCAGCTGGAAGACGATGAAAGCCGGCACCGAGGCCGGGGCGATCCCGGCGAAGGTGTCGGAGAACATCCGGCCGATGTCGATCGCCGGGTTGGCGAAGCTGGTCGAGCTGGTGAAGAAGTAGGCGGCGCCGATGTAGGCGCCGACCGCGGCCGGGGCCAGGTTGCCGCGCTTCGTCCGTGCCAGCGAGAAGATCACCAGCAGCAGGCCGAGGGTCGCGATCACCTCGGCGAAGAGGTGGGCGCCTGAGGCCCGATGGTGGGTGGAGATCGAGATCGCCGTCAGCGAGAACATCAGGTTCGCCGCCACCGCCCCGGTGATGCAGCCGGCGATCTGGGCGGGGATATAGGCGAGAGCATGTCGCTGGCGCAGGCCGCCGAAGGCGGCGTCGACCAGGGAGACGACCGGGTTGAAGTGAGCACCCGACACCGGCCCGAACATGAGGATGAAGGTGAAGAGCCCCGCCGCGGTCGCGGCGGCGTTCTCCAAGAGCTGCAGGCCGACGTCGTCGGGCGAGAGCTGGGCGGCGGCGATCCCCGACCCGATCACCGTCGCGGCCAGAAACGCCGAGCCGAGGAACTCGGCGAACAGGCGTCGGGGGAGAGGTGCCTCCATCGGCCGCGATCCTAAGCATTGACAGATGCGATTTCAATAGATATACGTAAATAGATGTCTGTCGATCTGGAGCTGACCCCGAAGCAGAAGCGCCCGGCGGGCGAGTCGTGCTGCGAGCCGGTCGTCTATCCCGACGTCGAGCGGCAGGAAGCCGAGCGAATGGCGGTCGTCGCCAAGGCGCTCGGCGATCCGGTGCGGTTGCAGCTGGTCGACGTGCTGCGAAAGCACGCCGGCAAAGTCTGCGTCTGCGAGCTGGTGCCGCTCTTCGACCTCTCCCAGCCGACCGTCTCCCACCACCTGAAGAAGCTGCGCGATGCGGGCATCGTCGGCTCTGAGCGCGACGGTCTCTGGGCCTACTACTACGTGATCCCCGATGCCTTGGAGGAGCTGTCGAAGTGGCTCAGCTAGGGCAGGTTCTCGCGAGCTGAACGTGGTTGAGGTCCATCTCTTCGGCCCGCAGGAGCTGTACCGCCACTGGGAGGACGAGCAGTGGTCCCCCTTCGCGATCGACCTCGACCTGGACCGGGAGCAGTGGCAGGAGCTCGGCGCCGACGACCGCGGCCTGATCTTCTGGGTGCTCTCCTCGCTGATGGTCGCCGAGGAGCGGATCACGACCAAGTTCTCGGGCCTGGTCGGCGCCTACGGCAGCGAGGAGGAAGCGACCTTCCTCGCGACCCAGCAGGTCGACGAGGCGAGGCACATGCAGTTCTACGCGCGCTTTCAGGACGAGGTCGTCGCCGACCCGGCGGCGATCGGTGCCCACGTCGAGGGCGCCCGCGAGCAGATCTCCCCCGCCTTCCGCGCGATCTTCGACGTGGCCCTGGTCGAGGCCCACGAGAGGCTCGTCGCGAACCCCGCCGACGCGGAGGCGAAGGTCCGCTTCGTCACCCTCTACCACCAGATCCTCGAGGGGACGCTGGGTCTGACCTCGTTCAACTTCGTCACCGGTTACCTCGAGCGGCAGGGGCTGCTGCCCGGCTTCGTCGCGGGCTACTCGAAGATCCACCACGACGAGCAGCGCCACATCGGCTACGGCACCTGGTACCTGCGCGAAGCCGTCGCCGCCGATCCCGCCCTGGCCGAGGCGGTGCGCTCGACGCTGCGCGAGCTGCTGCCGGCCGTCGCCGAATCGCTGACCCCGCCCGACCGCGACGGGACCGACTGGAACGCCCTCGGCGCCGGCGCGGACGAGATCCGCGACTTCGCCCTCGGCGGGCTCACCCGCCGCCTCGACGTCATCGGCGTACCGCTCTCGACCCTATGAACCAGCCAGGGAGAAACGCACATGGCTAACGCACTTTTCGTCTGCCTTCACAACGCCGGCCGCTCGCAGATGAGCCAGGCGCTTTTCGAACACGCCGCCGAAGGACGGCACGGCGCTCGCTCGGCCGGGACCACTCCCGGCGACCGGGTTCATCCCGAGGTGGTGGAGGTGATGAGCGAGCTGGGGATCGATCTCAGCAGCCGCAAGCCCAAGGCCCTGACCACGGAGGACGCCGAATGGGCCGACGTCGTGGTGACGATGGGCTGCGGGGACAAGTGCCCCTACGTTCCCGGCCGCCGCTACGTCGACTGGGACCTGGCCGATCCGAAGGGCCAGCCGGTCGACGCCGTGCGGGCGACCCGCGAGGAGATCGCCGCACGCGTCGAGGCCCTGGTCGGGGAGCTGGACGGCTAGCCAAAACGACCCGAGGCCCCAACGGGGCCTCGGGTCGTGCAGGTTGTTTTCCCAGGACCGCGGCTCTAGAGAGAGGCGATCGACTTCAGCGCTGCCTGCTTGACGACCTTGGGGAGCGGGACGAAGTCAAGCGGCGGTCCGTATTTCTGACCAATCGTCACGCAGTACTTGACGAACTGCTGCAGGAACCCTTTCTGCGGGGCGTTGTGCGGGACGATCGCGTAGGTGAACGTCGAGATCGGGTAGGCCTTGGCCGCCCGCTTCGGCGGGTCCGAGATCGTCAGTTCGTTGTTCGCCGGGACGCTCTTGACTACGGCCGCGGCTTCTTCGATGTTCTTCAGGTTCGGGTACTCGAAGTTCCCGGCCTTGTTTTCAACCGCAGCCGCGCCGATGCCCGCGGCGATGATGTAGGACGCCTCGATGTAGCCGATCGAGCCCGGGGTCTTGGTGACGACGGAGGTGACGCCGGCGTTGCCTTTGCCGCCGACCCCGGTCGGGAACCGTACGGTCGTGGCGTAGCCGACTTCGTTCCGCCAGGCGGGGCTGACCTTCGACAGGTAGCGGACGAAGGCGTAGGTGGTGCCGGAGCCGTCGGTCCGGAAGACCGGGGTGATGGTCATCCCCGGAAGTTTCAGCCCCGGGTTAAGCGCCTTGATCTTCGGGTCGTTCCACTTCGTGATCTTGCCGAAGTAGATCGCTGCCAGGAGCTTGCCGTTGAGTTTCAGGGCGCCCTTTTTCACGCCGGGCAGGTTGTAGCCGATCCCGACCGCCGAGAGCCCCCAGGGGATCTGCACGCAGCCGTTGCAGGCGGTGGCCTGTTCCGGGGTCAGCGGGGCGTCGGAGGCACCGAAGTCGACCGTCCGGGCGGTGATCTGGGCGATGCCGGCTCCCGAGCCAACCGAGCCGTATTTGACCGGGATGCCTTCTTTGATTTCGAACCCGTTAATCCAGTTCGCCATCAGCGGCGCGACCAGGGTCGAGCCGGCGCCGGTGAGGCCGGCGGCCGATGCGGTCGCGGTCGAAACGGCTGCCGTACCTCCAACCGTGCCCGCGATCGCGATTAAGAGCGTAAGCAACCTATTGCGAATCAAGGGAATCCTTTCAATGTGTTGTCGTACTGAATCGGCGGTAGATTCGCGGGCGAAAGGCAAGAAATTTGTGTCAATCTCGTGAAAGAACATGTGTGACAAAGATGTAACAAAGATGTGACTTGTTTCAATTCTGTGAAAATTGCGAGTCCATCGCGGGAAGTGTGACTTTCTCCTCTACGCTGCCGCCCCATGAGCTCCACCGCCACGCCGGCTGCGGTCCGCCGCCCCCGCGCCGTTCGCTCCGGCGCTTGGCGTAAGAAGGCCGACCGCTTCGGCGACGGACTCCTCTATGCCGTCTGTCTGGCGGCGGCGCTCCTCGGCGCCGTCACGATCGTCGCGATCGCCTACCAGGTCGTCCACGGGGCGGCTCCGGCCTTCTCGAAGTTCGGCCTCGGGTTCGTCCTCAGCCCCGATTGGCAGCCCAACTTCGGCGAATTCGGCGCCGGGCCGCTGCTCTTCGGGACCCTCGTCAGCTCGTTCTTCGCGCTGCTGCTGGGGGCGCCGCTGGCGATCTCGATCGGCCTCTACCTGAGCCTGCTGGCGCCGAAAGGAGTGCGCGGCATCGTCTCGCCCCTGGTCGAGATGCTCGCCGCCATCCCCAGCGTCATCCTCGGCTTCTGGGGGGTGCTGATCCTGGCGCCGTTCGCGCACGAACACATCGAGCCGTTCCTGCACGACACGCTCGGCTTCGTCCCGATCTTCGGTCCCCCGGAAACGACCGGCTCGAGCGTCTTCACCGCGAGCCTGATCCTCACGATCATGGTGATCCCGATCATCGCCTCGATCTCTCGCGACCTCTTCCTGGCCGTTCCCCGCGACGTCCAGGACGGCGCCAGCGCTCTCGGGGCGACTCGCTGGGAGGTCATCCGCGGCGTCGTCCTGCCGTCGACGGGTTCTGGCATCGTCGCCGCCTCGCTGCTCGGCCTCGGCAGGGCCCTGGGGGAGGCGATCGCGGTGGCCCAGGTGATCGGGGCGGGCTCGGAAATCCAGACCTCGCTGTTCAAAACCGGCGACACGCTCGCGGCCCGAATCGCCAACCAGTTCCCCGGCGCGCTGACCGAATTGCACAGAGCGTCGCTCTTCTACCTGGGAGCGATCCTCCTGGTGATCGGTATCGCCTCCAACCTGATTGCCCACTGGATCGGGCGCCGGTTCAGCTTCGAAGCGGGGACGGTGCGATGAGGCACGAGGTCGAGCTCGACCCGACGACGCCGCTGACGCCGACCGGGAACCTCAGGCGCCGGCAGCTGTTCAGCAGGTTCAGCGAGTACGGGGCCACGGCGGCCGCGGTGATCGCGGTCGGCGTTCTGGCAATCGTCACCTACACCGTGTTCACCCGCGGCGCGGCTGCGATCAACCTCGACTTCCTCCTCGAGGGCGCTCCCGACGGGATCGGCCCGGAGCTGGTCGGAACCGCGATCATCGTCGCGATTGCGACCGCGATGGCGATGCCGGTCGGGGTCCTGATCGCTCTCTACCTGACCGAGTACGCCGGGAACCGCGCCGCTCACCTGGTGAAGTTGACGATGGACGTGATGAACGGCCTGCCCTCGATCATCATCGGCCTCTTCATCTTCGGCCTGCTGGTCAATCACCGTAAACAGTCGGGGTTCGCCGGCTCGGTGGCGCTGGCGATCATCATGCTGCCCCTGATCGCCCGCGGCACCCAGGAGGTCCTTCACCTGGTTCCCGCCAACCAGCGGGAAGCCGCCGACGCCCTCGGGGTCAGCCGCTGGCGCGCGGTCATCGGAGTCGTCCTCCCCAACGCCATCGGCGGGATCGCCACCGCCACCGTCCTCTCGGTCGCCCGCGCCGCCGGCGAGACCGCCCCGCTGATCTTCGCCAGCTCGGTCTTCGACCCGGGCAGCTACTACCTGAACCCGTTCGAAGCTCTGCCCAACGTCTCGGTCAGGATCTATTCCCTCTCCGAAGAAGCGAACCCGGAAGGCTTCACCGAAGCCTGGGGCCTTTCGATGATCCTGATCTCCTTCATCCTCCTCGCCAGCCTCGGCGCCCGTGCCCTGCTCGCCCGCAGCAAGAGAAAGATGACCTCATGACCGATCTCGATTCCTTGCCGACCCTCGATACCTCAGGCCCGCCACAGCGGCTGCGCCTTCGGACGGAGCGGCCGCCCGATCTGGGCGCGACCGTGACCGAGAGCGCGAACGGCCACTGGCAGGTCGCCCCGGAGATCGTCTTCGACTCGCGGGACGTCTCGATCTTCTACGGCTCCAAGCAGGCGCTGGCGGCGGTGACGCTCGGCATCCGCCGTGGCCAGATCACCGCCCTGATCGGCCCCTCAGGCTGCGGCAAGACCACCTTCCTGCGCAGCCTCAACCGGATGAACGACAGCGTCCCCGGCTTTCGGATCGAGGGTTCGATCCGGTACCACGGCCACGACGTCTACGGCTCCAAGGTCGACCGGGTCGAGGTGCGGCGGCGGATCGGGATGGTCTTCCAGAAACCGAACCCATTCCCGAAGTCGATCTACGACAACGTCGCCTGGGCGCCGCGAAACCTCGGCTTGCGGCGCGGCCTCGACGAGCGGGTCGAGCAGGCGCTGCGCGGCGCCGCGCTGTGGGACGAGGTCAAGGACCGGCTCAAGGACAGCGCCCTCGGCCTCTCAGGCGGTCAGCAGCAGCGGCTCTGCATCGCCCGCGCGATCGCGATCGAGCCCGACGTCCTCCTTCTCGACGAGCCTGCCTCGGCCCTCGACCCGATCGCCACCGGCGCGATCGAGGACCTGATGCACAGCCTCAAAGGCCGCTTCACGATCGTCATCGTCACTCACAACATGCAGCAGGCCGCCCGCGTCGCCGACCGTACCGCCTTCTTCAGCCTCGAGACCGCGGGGGAGAAGCCGGTGGGGACGCTGATCGAGGTCGACGAGACCGAGAGGATCTTCGCCGACCCCCGCGACCCCCGCACCCGCGACTACGTCTCCGGCCGCTTCGGCTAGGTGACGAGCCCAGAGACCCCCACCGGCTCCCTCCTAACCGTCAGCGCTTCAAGATCTCGTCGCCCGACACCTGAGCGAGAAGGGGCTTCCCGCACTGCCAACAGAAGGTGGCGCCGCTGGAGTGGGGGGCGCCGCAGCCGCCGCAGACGCCTGCGGTGCCGGTCTGCTCGGTGCGGAGGATGCGTTCGACCTCGCTCAGCTCGGCGTCGGCGTCCTGCAGGGGGACGGCCCGTTTGACGATCACGTCGACGTCGACGCTGTTGCGCACGATCATCTCGTAGACGAGGCCGCCGAGGTCCCACTGCAGCTCGGCGACGCGGGCGACGAGCTGCTCGCGCCGGCGTTCGAGGTCGACGATGAACTCTTCGCCGTAGGCGGAGTTGAGGGCTCCGTTCCGGCTCGGGGCCGAGCCGTTGCTCGACGGGGTGGACGGTGCGGCACCGCGTGACTTCAGGTTTGGACGCGGAAGCTTCATTCGCCGAAGAAATTGCCGTTGAATTCACCGCTGTCGCTGCAGCCGGCGGTTCCCTTTTCGCACTTGTCGCCGACCTGCGTGGTGGGGGGCGGCAGCTTCACGTCGCCGGCCGGCTTCAGCACTTCTTCCGCCGCCTTGGTGGTGCCGCTCGACCCCGTTTCGAGCTTCTTCTTTGCCTTCGTCTTCGACTTGCCGGACCCCTTCGACTTTGCCGCGCTGGCGCCGCCACCCGTCGAGGCGACTGCCGGTTCAGTGCCGCCGCCGACACGGATGATCTGCGGTGCCGGAGCGGCGGCGTTGCTGGAGCCGCTGTCGCCGGAGCGGCCGATCAGGACGCCGACGCCGATCGCCAGCACGAGCGTTGCCACGCCGGCGACAAGCGAGGCGTTCGCCGACATGAACGGGCGCCGATCGTTGGAAGGCGCGGCCGCCGCCTGGGCGGGCTGCGGCTGGCGTTTCGAGGACTCCATGAAGGTGACCGCGTCCATGAACGGGAGGCGGGGGTCGCCTCGGCGGTTTCCGCAGGCGAGGCAGTAGCGCTGATCGGGGGCGAGCGAGGCGCCGCAGCTTGGGCAATGGTCGCTGCCACCCGCAAGCGGGTTGTTCAGCTCGGGGGGCGGCGTCACGCGGGCATTGTTGGTGCGGCCGCTCGCACAGGTGTTGAAGATTTGTGAAAAAAGTGTGGTTACGAGTCGGTAGCGAAATCTTCACAAGTCACCGATAGGCGCGCCAGAGAATCGGGCGCGTACGTGATCCGCAATACCTGCTCCGAGTGCGGGGCCACTCGGGCTCCCGACCAGCGCTACTGCCTCAAATGCGGGGCCCGACTCGGGTCCCTGCCTGCCGCGATCTCCGCCCAGATCGGCCGCGTCAAGAAGTTCGCCACCGGCCGCATTCCGGTCGTCAAGGCGCCTGCTCCCGAGACTCCGGCGCCGAAGAAGGTGGGTTGGCCCTTCGAGCGCTCGGACTTCATGCCCTCGCCGCGGGCCGCCGCCGCCGCGGTGATCGGGATGCTGGCGCTGGGGGTGGCGCTCGGTTCGGCGACCAACCAACTCGCCCGAAGCGCCGGGCTGACCTCGATCCTGCTCGAAGAACCGGCGCCACCCGAAGAAAGGGAAGCGGTGGCGGAAGCTCCGGCCGAACCGGAAGCAGAAGCGGCAAGCGAAGAATCGGCACCGGTGGCGCCAGCACCGTCGTTCGCCCCGGAAGAAGTCCCGCTGGGAGAAGAACCGCTCCCGAGCGAACCGGAACCCGAACCGATCCCGGAAGAATTCCCAACCGGCCTGCCGGAAGTGAAGCACGCCTTCGTGATCATGCTCGGCGAAAACGGCTACGAAGAAACCTTCGGCGAGGAATCCTCCTCCGAATACCTGAGCGAGGAACTGCCGGCTCAGGGAGAGGTCCTCACCAACTACTACGCCGTCACCAAAGGCGAACTGGCGAACCAGATCGCGTTGCTGAGCGGCCAGGGGCCGACGCCGGAAACCCAGGCCAACTGCCCCACCTTCGCCGACGTCGTTCCGGGAACCGAATCGACCGCGGGCCAGATCGAAGGCAACGGCTGCGTCTATCCGGCGACGACCAAAACGCTGCCGGGGCAGCTGGCCGAAAAGGAGTTGACCTGGAAGGCCTATGTCGAAGGCTCCGAGGACGGCGCCGCGGTCGGGCAGCCGACCACCTGCCGGCACCCGCCGCTGGGGGCGCCCGACCCCAACCAGAGCTCGACCGCGACCGACAGCTACGTCACCTCCCGCAACCCCTTCGTCTACTTCCACTCGGTCGTCGACGGCGAAGAATGCGCCAAGGCCGACGTCGGCCTGCCGGACCTGACCAAGGACCTGCAGGGCAAGGCGGAGAAGTTCCCGGCGCTCGCCTACATCGTCCCCAACGCCTGTCACAAGGGCGGCGAAGCGCCGTGCGAAGAAGGAGCGGCGACCGGGCCGGGGGCGACCGAAGAATTCCTCAAGTCGGTGATCCCGACCATCGAGGAATCCTTCGCCTACAAGGACGGCGGCCTGATCGTGATCACCTCCGCCCAGGCTCGCCAGGGCGGCGCCGAACCGGACACGAGTGGCTGCTGCATCGCCCCCGACTACCCGAACGTGGCAGAACCCGAAAGCACCGAACCGGTGACCGGGCCGGTTCACGAGACCGGCGGGGGCGGCCGCGTCGGCGCGCTCCTGATCTCCCCCTTCATCGAAGCCGGGACCTCCAGCGAAGCGTACTTCAACCACTACTCGCTGCTGGTCAGCCTCGAGGAACTCTTCGGCCTCGAACGGATCGGCTACGCCGCCGAACCGGCGCTGGCCGGCTTCGACGAAACGATCTTCAACGCCGCCTCCTAGCAGGCGGGCTGCGCCAGGCCCTCTCTAGTCGATCAGGATCAGCGCCGCGGTCAGCAGGCCGAGAGCGATTCCGCTCGCGGCGAGCGCGCGCAGCGGCCAGGTCGGCGCCGCGCGGAAGCGGCCTTCCCTCAGCGCCTTTTCCATCGCCTCGTGGGCGGCGGTCCCGTAGGCGATCGTGAAGATCCCCCAGAGGGCGAAGCCGACGCCGGTGATGACATAGGGCCAGCGCAGGGCGCTCCCGCTCAGCTCCGGCACCACGCGGCCGACCCCGAGCGCGACGGCCAGGGCGGTCAGCCCGGTCCGCCACCAGGCGAGCTGCGTCCGCTCTCCGGCAAGAAAAGTGCGGCGGCTGGCGTCGACCAGTTGCGCCGGGTCAGGCTTGGGTTTGAGCCGCTGCTCGGAATCGTCCACCCGCGAACTGCATCAGATTTTCCGCCCAGCAGGTGTAAAAGTTGATGCAGTTCGCTATTGGGGCTGGGGAGTGGGCGCGGACTCGCTGACTCCCCAGCGTTCGTGCAGGCGGCGCAGGGGGGCCGGGGCCCACCAGTTCCACTTGCCGAGCAGCTCCATCAGCGCGGGCACCAAAAGGGCGCGGATGATGCTGGCGTCGATCAGCACCGCCAGCGCCGTGCCGACGCCGTTCTCCTTGATGAAGATGATCTGCGAGGTGGCGAAGGCGCCCATCGCGACCGCGAACAGCAGCGCCGCGGCGGTGACGATCCGGCCCGTTCGCTCCAGCCCGATCGCCACCGACTCCGAGTCCGAGGCGCCGTTGTCGCGCGCCTCCTTGATCCGCGAGAGCAGGAAGACCGCGTAGTCGGTGGAGAGGCCGAAGGCGACGGCGAAGAGAAGGATCGGCATCGTCTGCTCGATCGCCCCGGGACTGGTGTAGTCGAGAAAGCCCTCGAGGCGGCCGTCCTGGAAGATCAGCACCAGCAGCCCGAAGACGGCGCTGAGGTTGAGGAAGTTCATCAGCAGCGACTTGACCGGCAGCACCACCGAGCCGGTCATCAGGAAGAGGATCACCAGGGTGGCGCCGATCACGATCGCCAGCGCGTAAGGCAGGTGGTCGGAGAGGCTGCCCTGGAAGTCGACGAAGTCGGCGGTGGCGCCGCTGACCAGCGCCGTCGAGCCGGCCGGCTCGGGCAGGTCGCGAATTGCCCGAACGGTGTCCTCGCTCGCGGTCGAGGCGAAGGGGTTGGTCGAGACGACCTGCAGCGCGGTGACGCCGGCGGCGAGCCGTTGCGGCGGCAGCGCTTCGCCGACGCCGTCGAGCTTGCGGACCTCGGCCGCGTATCGCGCCGCCGCCTTCGGGCCGCCGCCTTCGAGGTCGATCCAGATCGGGGTCTCGTGGTAGGGCGGGAATTCTTCGCTGACGACGTCGTAGGCCTGCCGCGCGCTCGCCGAGGTCGGCAGCACGGTCGGGTCGACGGTGTTGAACTTGATGTTGAGGAAGGGGAGGCCGAGCAGGATCAGGAAGGCGGCGCTGAGCGTCGCGACCGGCAGCGGTCGCCGCATCACGAAGCGCGAGAGCCGGTACCAGAAGCCCGCCTGTGCGGGCCGGGCGTCCGCCTCGGCGCGCCGCTGCAGGAACTTCGGCGCGCCGGCGTTCACCTTCGTCCCCAGCAGAGTCAGCACCGCCGGCAGCACGGTCAGCGAGATCAGCGCCGCGAACAGCGCCACCAGCGCGCCGCCCAACCCCATCGAGTAGAGGAAGCGCTGCGGGAAGACGAGCAGCGAGGCGAGCGCCGCGGCCACCGTCAGCGAGGAGAAGAAGACGGTTCGCCCCGAGGTGGCGAGGACGCGGCGCATCGCCGCCAGCCCCGGCCCGTCCTTGGCGATCTCCTCGCGGTAGCGGGAGACGATGAAGAGGCTGTAGTCGATCGCCAGCCCCAGACCGAGCGCCGTCGTCAGGTTGAGGGCGAAGATCGAGATCGAGGCGAATTCGCTGGCGAGGCGGAGGATCAGGAAGGTGCCGACGATCGCCAGGCCGCCGATCATCAGCGGCAGCACCGAGGCGACGAGGCTGCGGAAGAAGAGCAGCGAGAGCAAAAAGAGCAGAGGGAAGGCGAGCAGCTCCGCCTTTTTGAGATCTTCCTCGACCTGCTTGTTGACCTGCTCCTGGGCGACCGCCGGGCCGCCGACGAGCACGCCCTTGTCCGCCGAGAGCTGGTCGGCGATGTCGGCGCCCGTGTCCTGGGCCGCCTTGTCCTCGGTCGTCTTCAGGGCGACGCTGAAGTAGGTCGAGCTGCGGTCACGGGAGACGAAGGCCGGGGAACGGGTGTCGTAGTAGCCGCTGACCGAGGCGACGTCGGAGCGTTCGCGGATTTCGCTCTCCAGCGCCTCGACCCGGCGCCGGGTGGCCGGGGAGGCGACCGGGGCGTTCCGCACCACGACGACCACGGCGGGCACCCGCAGCCCGGCTTCCTCGAGCCGGTCCATCGCCCTCACCGTCTCGGTCGCCGGGTCTTCGGCGCCGTAGGGGTCGAGGCGGCTCGCCACGCCACCGCCGATCGCGCCGGCGAGGAGGAAGAAGGCGATTGCGATCAAGCCGAGGCGCCGCGCGTTGCCGTCGGCGAACCGGGCCAGGGAGTCGAACATCAGGCGCTCCTCTTTTCGGGCGCGACGGCGAGGATCTCCGCCTCCGTCCGCTCGCACCAATTCGCGAACCACTCGGTGAGCTCGAGCCCTCCCTCGAGGACGATCCTCGGGAAGATCTCCATCTCGCCTTTCATGTCTTTGATCGCGCGCAGCCGGCGGTTGGCGGCGAGCCGCTGGGTGCGCATCGCCCGCAGGATCTCCAGCGCCTCCTCCTGCGGCAGCGCCCCGGCGAAGAACAATTTCAGCAGCCCTTCGTCGCGCGTCTCGAACGTTTGCGGTGGCTGCCGCAGCCAGGCCCGCAGCTCCTCCTCGCCGTCGGCGGTGATCTCGTAGACGGTGCGGCGTCGGCCGCCGGTGGGCGAGTCGGAGCCGACGACCAACCCCGCCTCGGCGAGCCGTTTCAGCTCGGGGTAGATCTGCCCGTAGCTGGCCGCCCAGAAGAACCGCGTCGAGTTGTCGACCAGCGCTTTGATCTCGTAGCCGGACCGCGGCTTCCTGCGAACCATGCCGAGGATCACGTAGGCGGTTGGACTCAGCTGTTCCATATATCGGCTTTATATATCAAATCGATATATCTGCGAATGCGTTGGCCAATTGGCCTATGGTCAACGCTTCGCATCTACACCGTCAACGGAACCGCGGGGGAAGGAGCTGCAGATGTCACTGGACCAGAGCAAGGTGGGCCGGGTCGTGGCCGAGCAGATGGAGGCGATCGAGAACGACTACGGCGACGACTGCGAGATCGGCGACGTCTGCACGATCGTCGAGGTGGTCGGCCCGCATGGCTCGCACGTCCGCGTGCGCAGCAGCGACATGCGCCCGCACAGCGGTCTTGGCCTGATCCGGATGGCCGAACAGGCGATGCTCGGCAACCTCGGCGGGGCGGCCGAGTAGGCACAGCGCATCGGATTCTCGACACAGCCGGGTGTGTCGAGAATCGGTAGGAGCGCGGGACCCGTCGCCGACTATCCTCAGAGCTCGATGAGCGGGGACGGATCGGACATCGTCGTGATGAAGTTCGGCGGCACCTCGGTCGCCGGCGCGGAGCAGATCAAGCGCGCGGCCGCGCGCGTCGTCGCTGCCCGCGAGGCGGGGAACCGGGTCGTCGCCGTCCTCTCCGCCCGCGGCAAGACGACCGACGAACTGGTCGAGCAGGCGCACGAGATCTCCGATCGCCCGGTCGCCCGCGAGATGGACATGCTGCTCTCGACCGGGGAGCGGATCTCCTGCGCGCTCTGCGCGATGGCGATCCACGACATGGGCCACGAGGCGATCTCGCTGACCGGCTCGCAGGCGGGGATCGTCACCGACTCGACCCACACCAAGGCGCGGATCATCGACGTCCGCGCCGACCGCATCAGCGCCGCGCTGGAAGAGGACCGGATCGTCCTCGTCGCCGGCTTCCAGGGCGTCTCGACCGAGAGCCGCGACGTCACCACGCTCGGCCGCGGCGGCTCAGACACCACCGCGGTTGCCCTGGCGGCCGCCCTGCGCGCCGGCGTCTGCGAGATCTACACCGACGTCTCCGGCGTCTACAGCGCCGACCCGCGGATCGTCCCCGAAGCGCGCAAGCTGCCGGTCGTCTCCTTCGAGGAGATGCTCGAGATGTCGGCCTCCGGCGCGGGGGTGTTGCAGCTGCGCTCGGTCGAGTACGCGCGCAACCACGGCGTGCGGATCCATTGCCGCAGCAGCTTCGAGGACGGTCCCGGTACCCTCGTCGTTGCAGAGGAGGAGACCATGGAGAACCCCTTCGTCACCGCAGTCACCCACTCGGATTCCGAGGCCCGCGTCACCCTTTCCGGGCTGCGCGACGAGCCTGGCGTCGCCGGCCGCGTCTTCGGTGCCCTCGCCGACGCCAACGTCAACGTCGACGTGATCATCCAGAACGAGCCGGTTGGCGACGACAAGCTCGCCGACCTCTCCTTCACCGTCGACCGCTCCGACCTGGCGACCGCGAAGGACACGATCGCCGCCCTCGGCGACGTCTCGCTCGAAGTCCTCACCGACGAGCGGATCGGCAAGGTCTCGATCGTCGGCGCCGGCATGCGCTCGCACCCGGGCGTCGCCGCCAGAGTCTTCCGCGTGCTCGGCGAGGAAGGGATCAACATCGAGATGATCTCCACCTCCCCGATCAAAATCTCATGCGTCATCTCCGCCGACCGCGTCAAGGATGCGGTCAACGTCCTCCACGAGGAGTTCGAGCTCGGCGAGGACGCGATCCAGCCCGAGGACCCAACCGGCCCCGATCACCGGCCGACGGTCGCCGGCTAGCCGTCGGTCATACTCGAACGATGGCTGGCGACGGATACAGAGTCGGGGTATTGGGCGCGACGGGGCTCGTCGGGACGACGATCCTCGAGCTGCTCGCCGACCGCGACTTCCCGGTCGCCGAGCTGAGGCCGCTGGCCTCCGAGCGCTCGGCCGGCAAGGTGATCGAGTGGCAGGGCGAAGCCCTGACCGTGCAGGCGGTCGGCGAGGAGTCGATCCAGGGCCTCGACCTCGTCCTCTCCTCGGCGGGCGGCTCGGTCAGCGCCGAGTGGACGCCGAAGATCGTCGAGGCGGGAGCGACCGTAGTCGACAACACCAGCTACTGGCGCATGCACGACGACGTGCCGCTGGTCGTCTCCGAGGTGAACCCGGACGCGCTGGCGGGCCACGGCGGGATCATCGCCAACCCCAACTGCTCGACGATGCAGATGGTCGTCGCCCTCAAACCGCTCTACGACGCGGCCGGGATCGAGCGGCTGGTGATCTCCACCTATCAGGCCGTCTCCGGCACCGGCAAGGCGGCGATCGACGAGCTGCAAACGCAGGCGCACGCCGTGCTCCATGGCGGAGAGCCGCCCGAGCCGCAGATCTACCCGCACCAGATCGCCTTCAACGTCCTCGCCCAGGCGGGCAGCTTCGCCGAGGGCGACGACCACACCGACGAGGAGCGCAAGCTGATCAATGAGACCCGCAAGATCCTCGGCGACCCCGAGATCAAGGTCAGCGCCACCTGCATCCGCGTGCCGGTGGTCACCGGCCACTCCGAGGCGGTCAACGTCGAAACCCGCGAGCCGCTCGACCCCGAGCGCGCGCGCGAGCTGCTCGCCGCGGCGCCGGGCGTGACCGTCGTCGACGACCCCGCCGCCGGCCGCTACCCGATGGCGGTCGACGCCGCCGGCAAGGACGACGTCTTCGTCGGCCGCATCCGCCGAGACGCCGGCAGCGAGCGCGCCCTCGACCTCTGGATCGTCGCCGACAACCTTCGCAAGGGCGCCGCCACCAACGCCGTCCAGCTCGCCGAGCTCCTGGTCGAGCGCGGCCTGGTCGGAACTCGGGTCTAGTCGGATGGACATCAGCTTCGGCGGCGGGGTGCTGCTGTTCGGCGGGCTGCTCGCGGTGGTCGCCGCGCTATCGGGGACGATGAAGGGGACGGTGCTCTCGGCTTCGGTGCTGTCGGTGGTGCTGGGGTTCGGGCTGGCAGCTGCCGGCGTCGTTCACGTTGACGCCACCGACGAGGCGGTGGTCCAGCTGGTCGAGCTGGCGCTGATCCTCACCCTGTTCAGCGACGGGATGTTCGTCGAGCGGGAGCTCCTGCGCAGTCACTGGGGGCCGACGGCGCGAGCCTTGATGATCGCGATGCCGATCACGATGGGGTTGCTGGCGCTGGCGGCGAAGGGACTCTTCCCGGACCTGACCTGGGCGCAGGCGTTCCTGCTGGCGGCGGTGCTCTCGCCGACCGACCCGGTCGTCACCTCGGCGGTGGTGACCTCGAAGCTCGTGCCGAGCAAAGTCCGCCACACGCTCAACCTCGAGTCGGGTCTCAACGACGGCCTGGCGCTGCCCTTCGTCCTCTTCTTCCTGGTGCTGGCGACGCCAGGCGGCGACGCCGGCGCCGAAGCGGCGAAGCTGGCCGGCGAGGCTGTCGTGGGCGCGGCGATCGGCGTCGTCCTCGGGGTGACCGCCGGTCGCCTTCACCAAGTCCTCCCCGGCGGCGGCATCACGCCCCGCTACGAGGGGATCTACGCGGTCGGATTCGGGCTTGCGGCCTTCGGTCTGGCTGAAGTGACGATCGGCAACGGCCTGATCGCCGCCTTCGTCTGCGGGATCGCGATGGGGGCGAGCGAGCGCGAGGTGCCCGACGGCTTCGTCGAGTTCGCCGAGAACAGCAGCGCGATTCTCCAGGTCCTCACCTTCTTCGTCTTCGGCGGCCTCATCTACGCGACCGGCTTCAACCACAGCGTGCCGCCGCTGGTCCTCTTCGTCCTCTTCGCGCTCCTCCTCGCCCGCCCGGTCGCGGTGATGCTCTCCTTCATCCGCACCGGCATCCCGAAGTCGGAGAAGCACTTCATGGCCTGGTTCGGCCCCAAGGGCGTCGCCTCGATGCTCTTCGCCCTCTTCGTCCTCAAGTCGAATGTCGGCCACGGCGAGCTGATCTTCGACACCGCCGCGATCACGATCATCGCCTCGATCGTCGCCCACGGCCTCACCGACACCGTCGGCGCCCAATGGCTGGCCCGGCGCGTCGGGCTGACCAAGTCGCTCTGACGGGTGGGATTGGCTGAAGAAATGTTTTGTCTGCTGCAGTGGAGCCACCCACGACTGGCGGATCGAACAGCCGGATGGCCGAGGTCGCGAATGGTCATTTGGACGTCAACAGTGCGTCGAACTGACCGCTCGCTAAACGCGAGCTGATGATCGAGCACCTGTGAGGTGCTCGATTGCAGGTTCGTTCAGCGACTAAGCGGCGACGCCAGCGAGGCGGTCTTCGACCCAGCCGGTCGAGGCGACGTGGCGGTTCATGCCCAGTTCCTTCGGCTCGGCGCCGAGGGCGAGACCGACGAGCTGGGGGAGGTGGAGGACGGCGAGGCCGAGGTCGCGGTTGACGATCTTGGCCGCCTCCGGCTGCTGCATGTCGAGGTTGAGGTGGCAGAGCGGGCAGGGGGTGACCAGGCAGTCGGCGCCGGCGTCGATCGCGTCGCCGACGTGGGTGCCGGACTGCCGCAGCGAGGTGTCGCGGTTCATCGTCACCACTGGGAAGCCGCAGCACTTGCGGGCCCCGTCGTACTCGACGACCTCGCCGCCGAGCGCTTCGATCACCTTCTCCAGGTAGACGTCGCGGTCGGGGTAGTCGCCGTAGCCGAGCCGTTCCTTCGGCCGCACGATGTAGCAGCCGTAGAAGGGGCCGACCTTGAGGCCGCTGAGCGGGCGCACGACCTGCTCCTTGAGGCGGTCGAGCCCGTAGTCCTCGACCAGCAGCCAGAGGAAGTTCTTGTTCGTGAACCCGTCCTTGCCCTTCTCGTAGGCGAGTCCCTGGCCTGAGAGGGTTTCGTTGATGTGGGCGCGGTAGGCGGAGTCGGCGTCGAGGCGCTGCTGGCACTCCGACTGCGCGCCCTGGCAGGTCGAGCAGATGTTCATCATCGCCAGGCCGGTCTGCTGGGCGAGGGCGAAGGTGCGGGCGTTGAGCGTGTCGGCGAGCTCCTGGTTGTGCTCGGCGATGACGCCGGCGCCGCAGCAGTTGGCGCGGTCGAGTTCGACCAGCTCCCATCCCAGCTTCTGCGCGACCAGGGCCATCGAGCCGTGCAGCTCGGGGGTGAAGCCGCGCGAGACGCAGCCGGGCCAGTAGGCGACTTTGATGCTCTCAGCCATTGGGGACCTCCTCGGCGGCGGCGCCGTCGGGCTGAGCGTCCTCGCCCTCCTCGCCCCGGATGTACAGGTTCAGCTCCTCGCTGTGCTCCTCGGCGTGGGCGTAGATCGAGCGGACGTCGGTCATCGCGTCCTTGGGCAGGCCGTGGTGGGTACCCGGGATCGCCTGCCGGAGCTTGACCTTGCGTTTGCGCAGCGGGCGCAGGATCGTCGGCAGCGATTTGATCGTTTCCCGGATCCCGCGCTTGCTCGGTTTCAGCTTGCCTTTGATGCCCGGCGCGTAGGACTCCTGCACCAGCAGCGCCTCGTCCAGGAGCCCCTTCTTCTCGATGATCTTGACGAAGGCGACCTCGTGGTCGTGGCCGGCGTTGGGGTCTTCGATCCCCTCCTCGCCGGCCTTGCGGCGCAGGCGCATGATCTGGTCCATCGGCGCCACTCCCTTCGGGCAGGCGTCGATGCAGCTGAAGCAGTGGGTGCAATCGTAGATCCCGTGCGGGTCCTCGGCGAGGTCGTGCAGGCGCTCGTGGGTCTCGGCGTCGCGCGGGTCGCCGACGAAGCGGTACGCCTTGGCCAACGCCGCCGGGCCGATGAAGTCGGGGTCGGCTTCCATCGAGAGGCAGGAGGAGACGCAGGCGCCGCACTGGATGCAGGCCATCGACTGGGTGATGTCGATCATCGATTCCGGCTCGACGACGTACTCGCGCTCGGGCGGCTCGCCGTGCGGCAGCAGCCAGGGGGTGACGCGGCGGATCTTGGTCCAGTGCGTCGACTCCATGTCGGTGATCAGGTCCTTGATCACGGGCATGTTCCCCATCGGCTCGATCACGATCGGGTTCTCTCTCGAGCCGGTCTCGCCTTCGGCGAGCAAGGGGCTCTCGGTGCTGGCGACGCCGGCCATCTTGTCGGCCTGCTCCTGGGCCTCGCCGATCTGGGTTTTGCAGCCGAGCCCGGACTGGCCGTTGACCTTCATCCCGCAGGAGCCGCAGATCGCCGCTCGGCAGGAGCAGCGCACGGCGAGCGAGCCGTCGTCGCGGTCCTTGGCCTGCAGCAGGCCGTCGAGGACCGACAGCGATGGGTCGAGCTCGACGTTGAACTCCTCCCAGTAGGGCCCCTCGCCGCTCTCGGGCTGGAAGCGGCGGACTTTGATCGTGTACTCGGCCATCAGTACTTCCTCTCTTCAGGTTCCCACTGGGTGATGGTGACCTCTGAGTAGGAGATCTCGGGGCCGTCGTCGGTCCGCTCGAGGTCGATGTGTTTGAGCCACTCGTCGTCGTTGCGCTCCGGGTAGTCGGTGCGGTACTGGGCGCCGCGGCTCTCCTTGCGCTCCAGGGCCGCAACGCAGGTGCACTCGGCGTTGTCGAGCATGTACCCCAGCTCGATTGCGGCAATCAGGTCCTGGTTGAAGACGCTGCCGTGGTCGTCGATGTAGGCGGTCTTGGCCTCCTCCTTGAGGCGTCGCACCGTTTCCAGCGCCTCCTGGATCCCGGCCTCGTCGCGGAAGACGGCGACTTTCGAATCCATCGTCTGGCCCAGTTCGAGCTTGATCTCGGAGATGCGGCGACCGGAGCCCTTCTCGCGGGAGAGGACGTCGGCGATCATCGCCTCCTCCTCGTCGAGCACCTTCTTCGAGACGTGCGCGTAGTCGGTCCGCTTGGCCCGGGCGGCGGCGTCGAGGCCACTGCGCTTGCCGAAGATCAACGTGTCGAGCAGCGAGTTGGCGCCGAGCCGGTTGCCGCCGTGGACCGAGACGCAGGCGACCTCGCCGGCGGCGTAGAGGCCGGGGATGTCGGTGCGGCCCTCGGTGTCGGTCTTGACTCCGCCCATCGTGTAGTGGTTGCCGGGCTTGATGTGGATCGGTTCGCGGGTGATGTCGACGCCGGCGAAGTCGCGGCCGACGAGGACGATCTCGCGCAGCGCCTCGTGCACGCGCTTTTTCGGCACCACCGTGATGTCGAGCGCGACCGTCCCGTCGGGGAAGCCGCGGCCCTCGTTGATCTCGGTCTGCTCGGCGCGGGAGACGACGTCGCGCGAGGCAAGCTCCATCTTGTTCGGCGCGTACTTCTCCATGAAGCGCTCGCCCCTGGCGTTGAGGAGATGGGCGCCCTCGCCGCGGGCGCCCTCGGTGATCAGGAAGCCCTTGCCCGCCAGCGTCGTCGGGTGGTACTGGATCATCTCCATGTCCATCAGCTTCGCCCCGGCCCGGTAGGCCATCGCGATCCCGTCGCCGGTGCAGATCAGGGCGTTGGTGGTCGGCCGCCAGACCTGGCCGTTGCCGCCGGTGGCGAGGATCACCGACTTCGCCTGGAACAGCTCCATCGTGCCGTCGGCGACGTTGCGGGTGACGACGCCGCAGCACTCGCCGTTCTCGTCGATCGCCAGCGAGCTGCAGAACCACTCCTCGTAGCGGGCGATCTGCTCGGAGTACTTCATCAGCTGCTCGTAGAGCACGTGCATGATCGCCTGACCGGTGATGTCGGCGACGTAGTAGGTGCGGGCGGCGGAGGCGCCGCCGAAGGCCCGGGTCCCGAGCTTGCCCTCCTCGTTGCGGTGGAAGGTGACGCCGAGGTGCTCGAGGTGGAGGATTTCCTCCGGCGCCTCGCGGGTCATGATTTCGATCGCGTCCTGGTCGCCGAGGTAGTCGGAGCCCTTGATCGTGTCGAAGGCGTGGGACTCCCAGGAGTCGCCGGGGTTGAGCGCCGCGTTGATGCCGCCCTGGGCGGCGTTGGAGTGGGAGCGCACCGGGTGGACCTTGCTGACGATCCCGACCGATACGCCCTCCTCGGCGGCCGCGAGAGCCGCCCTCTGGCCGGCGAGACCGGCCCCGATTACGAGAACGTCATGGGTAGGCACGGCGCCGAAGCCTATACATGGCGAGGTCGTCGGCGTAGTCGTAATTCGTCACATGGGTTGCTTGGGGGGAGGCGGGGGGGGGGGGGG
>JBIOWB010000011.1:0-25267 GCA_044868125.1 Solirubrobacterales bacterium | reverse complement strand
CGGTCCGCTCGGTTGCCCGGGACCAGTCGCAGGGCTCGGTCGTCCTGGTCGGCCCCCTGATGGACCGCTCGCACCTTGCCCCGGCACTGGCCGAGCCGAACGTGGTCCTGCACGGGGCCGTGCCCCGCGAGGAGGTCGCCGCCCTCGCCCACGCCGCCGACGCCTGCCTGATCCCGCATCGCCAGACCCCTCTGACCGAAGCGATGAGTCCGCTGAAGCTCTACGAGTACCTCGCCTCCGGCAGCCCCACCGTGGCCACCGACCTGGAGCCGGTCCGCCGCGTCGACGGCCCGGTCCTGCGGGTGCCCCCCGGCGGCGACTTCACTGCCGCGGTCCGCCTCGCGCTGGCGAACGGCCGCACCCCCGAACCCGAGCGCCGACGCTTCATCGCCGAGAGCTCCTGGTCGACGCGGACCGCGCAGGTGCTGGAGCTGGCTCTCGCCCCGGAGTTCGACGTTCAGGCCAAGCGGTCGACCAGTCCCCGAGCGAAAGGCATGCCACCCACGCCGTTGGCCACTTGAGCACAGGATGGTGTGTCCAACTGACCGACGAAGGGAGGGAAGTCGCCCTTTCTGACGTAGCTCACCGCTCGGCGACGAGGTGCAGGCAATCGCCCTCCAGCAGGCGATCGCTGAGGAAGAGCAGCGGTGCGAGCGCCCAGGCGAGGATGCGGAAGCCGCGGCCCTCGAAGCGGAGCCGGCCGAGGGTGGCATATTGGAGGCTGCCGAGCGGGCTCGGCCGCATCGAGGCGGCGCTGACCCCGACCGGTCGCAGGCCGGCTGCTTCGACCAGGGTCGAGAGCGAGGCGCGGTCGAAGTGCTGCAGATGACGGGGAAGGTCGAGCTGGAACCAGGCTGAGCCGAAGAGGCGCCGGTGCCAGCTGCCGAAGTTCGGGACCGCGATCGCCAACAGGCCGCCCGGGCGCAGCAAGCGGGCGGCGTCGGCAATGGCCAGGGCCGGATCGTCGATGTGCTCGAGCGAGTGGTTGAAGAGGACCGCGTCGAACTCGCCCTCCCCCCAGGGGGCGTCGGCGAGAGTACCCGCGACCGCCTCGACTCCGAGTGCCCGCGCGTGCTCGGCGGCCGCGCCGGAGGGCTCGATGCCGGCGACGCTCCAGCCACGGCGAGAGAAGGTGGCCGCCAGGTCGCCGGTGCCGCAGCCGACGTCGAGGAGGCGACCCGGAGCCCGTTGCCAGACCTTGCGGTAGGGCCCGAACCTGACGATCGCCTGCCGTTGAAGCGATCCCACTCGTTCGCCGAGCGAGGGGCGGCGATCGCTGACGTTCGGCTCGTAGGCGCTGTAGCTCTCGGGATAGTAGGTGGCGAAATCGTCGGGGTGCGGTCGTGGATGGGTGAAGGCAAGGCCGCAGCCCGGGCAGGCAAGGACGGTGAACTGTCCGGGCGCCCCGGTCAGGCGGTCGTGGCCGCGGAGCAGCACCCGCGGGTGCCCGACCGGGTTTCCGCAGCCGGGGCAGGCGGGGGGCGAGCCGGCTGGGGAGCCCGTGTCGATCAGCGTGGCGTTCATCAGGCGGTCCTCCTGACCCGATCGTTGGCAAGGACGAAGGCGATCGCCGCGATGAAGCAGAAGAGATACGGCAGCTGGGGGAAGGAGAGGAAGTCGAGCAGCGCGCCGCTGACCAGGGCGACGACGATCGCCGCCGCCGCTGCCAGCGCCGGCGGCGCTCGGTCGGGGTCGCCGGAGCGGGCGACGCGGTGCGCGTTGCGGAAGGAGGTGACGTAGATCGCCAGATAGGCGAGCAGGCCGAGCAATCCGACGCCGATCGCGAGGGTCAGGTAGAGGTTGTCGAGGATCCGGTGCTTCTTCTGGTCGTAGCTGCCGTAGCCGCGCCCGAGCAGCGGGTGGTCGACGACGTCGGGGGCGACCGCTTCATAGTCGCTGATCCGGTCCTGGGTCGTGTTGACCTTGTTGACCGATCCCGGTGCGAACTGGTCGACCACTCCGCCCAGGGCTCCCGGTGCCGTCAGGTGGACCACCACGAACAGGACCAGCGCAAGCGGCGCCAGCCGCAGCATCGCCCGCGGCTTGTAGGCGGTCAGGACCAGCACGCAGACGAGCGGCCCGACCATTGCCGTCTTCTTCTGGGTCGCGACCGCCCCCGCGATCAGCAGCACCACCATCGCCCCGTAGAGCAGGCGCTGCGAGCGGTCCTCCGCTTTCAGCAGCCAGGCGAAGGCGAAGGGAAGGGTCATCGAGAGCATCACGGCGGGGACCAGGGCGTGCACGCCGGGCCCGAAGATCTGCACGCGGCCGATCGAGTCGACGGTGCCGAGCCCTTCGGGGCGGACATACCCGGGGAACAGCGGCCCGATCCAATCGTGGAAGGGGTTGACCCCGAGCCTGTACTCGACCACCACCGAGACGGCCGTGACGCAGGCGAGGGTCAGCATCGCCTTGACCAGCTTTGTCACCTCGGTGACCCTGATGATCGAGGCGCAGAGCGCGAAGAAGATGCCGTAGGTGGTGAGCAAAGCGAGCTGCTTGGTCGCGAGGTCCATCTCGCCGAGCCTGATCAGCGCCTCTCCCCGCAGGAGAATGCTGACCGCGGCGACCGCGGTGAAGATCGCGAAGGCCCAGTGGACCGGGCTCGTCCGCAGCGGCCGGCCGCTGCGGGCGGCCTCCACGCTGAGGGCCCAGAGGCCGATCAGCAGCAGCAGCATCGGCCGGTCGAGGGTGGCGTCGACCGGGCCGCCGACCGGCAGCTTGATGCTGTCGAAGGGGACCAGCCACAGCATCGCGACGAACGAGAACAGGGCCCAGGGAAGCAGACGCGTGGTCCGCGGCCAGTCGGCGGTCTGGCTCGGAGAGTGCAGGACGACGCCGGCTGATGCGCGCCCCGAGGCGTCCACGGGCTGCCCGATCAGCGGGCCGGACCCGGTCGTCGCCTCCATCAGCGCAGGGGCGTCGTTGCTTGCTTGGCTATCGGCTCACCGGGCTCGTCCTCGGCCAGCCGCGGCGGTTCGAAGCCGTTGCCCGGGTCGTGGACGGGTTGGACCGGGGCGGGCTTGCGCTGGTCGAGCTGGTTCAGGGCCCGCCAACGGGCGACGAAGCTCGGCACGACCAGGATCGCCGCGCAACCCAGTCCGAAGACGAGGAGCAGCGCGAGCACCATCAGGATGAAGTTGTTGGAGCCGCCGAGGGTGCCGCCCTCGGGCGCTCCCAGCTGGCGGACGATGACGCCTTCCCGCACCGGCTCGCCGTCGGTCCGCAGCTTCTGAACGTAGTCCTTGAGGGTCTCGAAGGAGGCGGAGGCGAGGGCGATGGCGCGTTCGGAGGTCGGCGCCTGGGCGGAGACGGTGAGGATCGGCACGCCTTCCTGGGCGGTGAAGACGAGGCGGTTCTGGGCGCCTTCCTTGAGCAGTTCTTCGGCCCGTTCGTCGGAGGGCTGGGCGGCGTAGGCTTCCTGCCCGCTGGCAGGGCTGAACGGCCCGCTGGTCGAGATCGTCTGCGGAGCGATGCCGACCAGTTTGGCGATCTCCGCCCGCGCTTCCAGGCTGCTCAGGTACTGCCCGTAGATCTTGGCTCGGGTGGCCAGGCCGTCCAGGGTGCCCGCTTCCGCGCCGGTGACGAGCGTCGAGCGCGGCGAGTCGATCAGGATCTGGCTCGAGGCGGCGGCGACCGAGAGCGACCGCTTTTCGAGACCGGGCGGGTTGGGCGTGAACCGGTATGCCGAGAGGATCGCGGCGATCAGGGCGACGGCGAGGACCAGCCCGACCAACAGCTTGCGTTGCCAGAGCTCTCTGGCGATTTCGACGAAGGCCATCGGTCTATGAACGAATGAAAAACGTAGGAACTTTCGCCCCTTCCGAGCGAACTCGGAATCGGTCCTTCAGATTTCCAGCCGCCCGGGCGCGCCCCCGCAGCTCGCGAGCGACGAAGCGGCGGTATTCCTCGTCTTCGACGCGCCCTTCGCGGCGCAGCGCCGCGCGCAGGTACCCGTGGAGAAAGGCGATTCCCGAGAGGCCGCGAGGCCGCAGGCAGGCGACCTTCAGCGATCGCAGCGCCACCCACCAGAAGCCGTAGCGAAGGATGTAGGCGCACTGGCCGTGCCTGGCCCGCCCCCGCAGGGTGCCACCGCGGGTGGCGACCGGCCGGTGATGGCGCGCGGCGAGCTCGGGCAGCGAGCGGGTCTGGAAGCCCCGCATCCGCGCGTAGGTCTCGTCGATCGTGTCCCATCCGAGCCGCTCCTGGATCCCGCCGATCTTCTCGAAGCACTCGCGGCTGTAGAGCTTCAGCGCCCCTCGCACGTGGTGGACCGGCACCCTGGTCGGTCGCCATTCGCCGCTGTCCGGCTCGAGCAGGGTGCCCCCGGCGATCCCCAGCTCGGGCTCCTCGGCGAAGCGCTCGAGCAGGCGCTCCAGGTACTCCGGGGGAAGCTCGACGTCGGCATCGAGCTTGCCGACGTGGGTGAACTCGGCCGGGTCGACGTCGGCCAGGGCGGCGTTGAAGGCGACGGCCTCTGCGGCCAGGGCCAGGCCGTCGTCCCCCGCCTGCCGATCCCTTGCCGGCGCCTGCCGGATCTCCAGGAACGGCATCTTCCTGGCGTAGCGATCGAGCAACTGCGCGGTCTCGTCCGTCGAGCCGTCGTCGACGATCAACCACAGGTCCGGGAGGCGGCTCTGTGCCGCCACCGCGCGAATCGTGCTCTCCAGGTAGGCGGCCTCGTTGTAGGCAGGGGTGACGAGGAGGAGACGGGACACTCAGGCGCTCCTCGCGCCCTCGACGAGGCCGTCGATCAGGTCGAGGTATTGCCGGCGCTGACGCCGCCACTCGATCTGGGCGAGTCGCTCGGAGGCTCCTTCGGCGCGCGCCAGGGCGCTCTCGGGCGCGCTGCGAACCCCTTCGATCGCCGCGGCGAAAGAACACGAATCGCCCGGTTCGGCGAGCAGGACGTCGTCGCCGAAGTAGCGCTCGATCACCGGCAGCCGCGAGGCGACCACGGGCAGGCCCATGTGCACGTACTCGAGCAGCTTCACCGGCAGCAGCAGCTCGGTGAAGTCGTCGCGGAGGGTGGGAACGACTCCGAGGTCGGCTTCTTCGAGCCGGGCGGGGATCTCCTCGACTGGGGTGGGCTGGGGTGCGACGTGCACTCCCTCTGGGGAGAGCTCGGCGGCGACGGCGGCAAGCTGGGCGGCAGCCTCGGCGTCGGAGCCGAGGACTTCCAGTCGCACCTCGGCGCCGCGCCGGCGCAGCATCCCCACCGCCTGCACGAGGGTCTCGACCCCGAATCGGCCCGCCAGCCCGCCGTGGTAGACGATCCGCAGCTCGCCTTCGCTCGGGGGAGGGGAGGGCGCGCGGCGCTCGCCGAAGACGCGCTCGTCGGGGGTGTTCATCACCACCTGGGTGCGCTCGGCGGTGATGCCGCGCGACGCCAGGAGATCGCGAGCCTCGGGGGTGACGAAGACGAGGCCGTCCGCGAGGGCGGCGCTCACCCGCTCCTCGGTGCGGACCAGCCGCACAAGCGGGTGGCCCGGGGAACGGTCGAAGAGGGTCGCGAACAGCTCCGGGAAGGTGTCGTGGAAGTTGAGCACGACCGGCGCTCCCCGCAGCTTCGGCCGCCAGGCGGCGAAGACGAGGGCGTCGGGCATGTTGTGGATCTCGATCAGGTCGAACGGATGCTCACGGTCGAGCGCGCTCACCTTGCGCGCGGCCCCGACGAGGAAGCGGGCGTTGCCGCTGAGGTAGGCGCGGGCGCCGCCGCGCGGCTTCGTGGCGGCAGCCTGGTGGAGGTTGATCTGGCCGGAGCCGACGCGGATCTCCCTTTCCTCGTCGAGGCAGACGCAGTCGACCCGATCGCCGCGTTCGGCCAGGGCACGGGCCTGGCGCTGGATGCGCGAGTCGACGACGAAGTCCGAGTAGTGGACCATGCAGACCCGCAGCCCGCCGCGGCGTTCGACGGCGGGAGGGGCCTCAGCTATCTGCCGGGCCTTCAAAACTTCTCACCGCCGCGACGATCTCGGCGATCTGCCAAGCCTCGATCGCCGGGAAGATCGGCAGCGAGCAGTTTTCGCCCGCGAGCCGCTCCGCCACGGGCAGGCTGCCCGGGCCGAGACCGAGGTCTGCGTAGGCCGGCTGGAGGTGGATCGGGGTCGGGTAGTGGATGGCGCTCGCGATCCCGCGGGAGTCGAGGTGGTCGCGCAGGGCGTCGCGCTCGGCGCAGCGGACGACGAAGAGGTGGTAGACGTGGTCGCCGTCGGGGGCCGCCGCTGCGGGGGAGATCACGCTGCTGCCGGCCAGTCCTTCGCGCAACGCCTCGGCGGCGTCGCGGCGACGCTGGTTCCAGTCGGCAAGGTGGCGCAGCTTGACCTCGAGGATCGCCGCCTGCAGGGTGTCGAGACGGTGGGTGCCGGTGGCCAGCTCGTGGTGGTGGCGGGTGCCCTCGCCGTGCGAGCGCAACAGCCGCACCTTGGCGTCCAGCTCGGAGTCGCTGGTGACGAGAGCGCCGCCGTCGCCCCAGCCGCCGAGGTTCTTGGTCGGGTAGAAGCTGAAGCAGCCGGCGTCGCCGAGCGAGCCCACCGGCCGCCCGCGGTAGAGGGCGCCGTGCGCCTGGCAGGCGTCCTCGATCACGGCGATCCCACGCTCGCGGCAGAGCGCCAGCAGCGGGTCCATGTCGACCGGGTGGCCGAAGAGGTGGACGGGGATCACGCAGCGGGTCCTCGGGGTGAGGGCGCGCTCGACGATCGCCGCCGTGATCAGCGCGGTGTCGTCCTCGACGTCGACGATCACCGGCTTCGCGCCGACCGTGCTGACGGCCTCGGCGGTGGCGATGAAGCTGTAGGTGGGGACGATCACCTCGTCGCCGGGGCCGACGCCGAGCGCCCGCAGGGCGATCTCCAGCGCCGCCGTGCCGGAGGAGACCCCGGCCGCGTGCTCGGTGCCGCAGAAGGAGGCGAAGGCCTCCTCGAAGCGCTCGAGCTCGGGCCCGAGCGTGAAGGCGGACTTGCCGGCGATGCGCCCGACGACCTCCATCAGCTCCGCGAAGAGCTCGGGGAAGGCGCTGTCGAGGCGGATGAAGGGCACGCTCGTGCCCTCGGTCGCGGCCAGCGGCAGGACGGGATTGGAAGCGGTTGCGGTGCTCAAGTGGCTACCTCTCTGGGAGTGGACTGGTCGAACTCGAGGAACAGGGCGGCGGCCTCGCGGCGCGAGCTCACGCCGAACTTCGCAAAGGCGGAGGAGAGGTGACTCTTGACCGTGCTTTCGGAGAGGTACAGCTCCTCCGCGATCTGGGCGTTGGTGAGTCCCTCCGAGACGTAGGTGAGCACCTGCCGCTCGCGGTGGGAGAGCGCCGGCGGCTGGACGGTGGCTCGCAGCTCGCGCGGCACCACCGATTGGCCGGAGCCGACGGCGCTGACGGTCACCGCCAGGGTCGACTCGATCAGGGGCTCGAAGACGATCGCGTCGGCGCCGGCGTCGAGGCCGCGGCGGACGCCGGTGCCGGTTGCCGTCGGCGAGATCGCGACGATCGCCACTCGCTGAATCTCGCGGCGGACGCGACGCAGCGTCGCCACCTCCGCGGGCCGGTCGAGATCGCAGAGCAAAATGGCGATAGCCGGCGCTTCGACGCCGAGGTCGATCAGCCCTTCGGCCTCGTCGACGAAGATCAGGGCCGCGTTTCGCTCCAGTCCTGCCAGCGCCTCCTCGATGCGGCGGAGGGTCTCCGCCGAGTCGGCGCCGAGGACCACGCAGAGCTGGTCGGCCGATTTTCGGGTAGCAGCGGTTGGCTCACTGAGGACGGCCACGGATCACAAACGGACGAGGTGACCAAAAGCTTGCGCACGCAGGGGGCGTTGAGAGGGCAATGGGTGGGAATGAATCGTCAGCTCCCGTGAACGACGCTCCGTACCGTCTGCTCGACGACGTTTCGCTGGGCGAGGGTGTCGCCGTCTACTCCTTCACCAACCTCTACGGGTGCACGATCGGGCCGGGCACGCGGATCGGCACCTTCGTCGAGATTCAGCGCGGGGCGGCGATCGGGTCGGCCTGCAAGATCCAGAGCCACACCTTCATCTGCGACGGCGTCCGGATCGAGGACGAGGTGTTCGTCGGCCACGGCGTCGTCTTCGTCAATGACAAGCGCCCGCGAGCGACCGACGCCGCGGGTTCCCTGCAGGCCGAGTCGGACTGGGAGCTGCTGACCACGGTGGTCGAGCGGCGCGCCAGCATCGGCTCCGGGGCGACGATCCTCGGCGGCGTGCGGATCGGCGCCGAAGCGACGGTCGGAGCCGGTGCCGTCGTCGTTGCCGACGTTCCCGCCGGTGCCACCGTGGTCGGCAACCCGGCGCGGCCCCTGCCCGAGCGGCGGGCGAGCTCAGCGCCAGCGCTGCAGTAGGTCCCCCTCGGGGACCTCGCGTACGGCTCGCGCCGGCACCCCCATCGCCACGGTTCGGGGAGGGACGTCGGCGACGACCACGGCGCCGGCGGCGACGAAGGCCTCTTCGCCGATCTCGACCCCGGGGCAGATCGTCGACCCGCCGCCGACCCGGCAGGCACGCCGCAGCAGCGGCCCTTCGAACTCGAACTCCGGACCGTGGCGGTCCATCGTGTTGTCGTTGGTCAGGGTCACGCCAGGGCCGACGAAGACGTCGTCCTCGATCCGGCTCCCGCCGGTGACGTAGCAGCGGGTCTGGATGCTGACCCGCTCGCCGATCACGACATCGGGATCAACGGAGACGTAGCTGCCCACGGTCGAGCCGGCGCCGACCTGCGCCCCGTCGCGGATCTGCGCGTGGTCGCCGATCCGGGCCCCCGCCCCGATCTTGACCCCGGAGTGGATGACGACATGCCCGCCGATCAGGACCCCGTCCCCGATCTCCACGCCCTCGCCGAGCAGCAGCCCGGGGGCGAGGTCGGAGGGGAAGAGGGTCGCTCCGGGCATGAGGGCGGGGATCGTAGCGGCCCGGGCGTGGCTCCCCTGCACCCTCACGAGGCGCATGACGCTTAACGCCGTGCTGCCGTCGCGCCAGCTTCCATGCTCGCCTGCTTCGCGTCTCCGAGATTGACCCCGCCATAGCGAGGTCAAGTTCGGAGTCGCCGAGTCTCGCCCCCTTACCCAGCTTCCTTCGGCGCAAGCTGCGGTTGCGACAGCCCGTTTATCTCTCGTGCACGACGTCTGCGTGATCATCGTCTCCCACAACGGCAAGCGCTGGCTCGACGCTGCGCTTTCCAGCCTCTTCGCCAGCGCGGGCGGGATCGACCTCGACGTGGTCGTCGTCGACAACGGCGGCGACGGCTCGGCCGCCTACGTCGAGGAGCACTTTCCGCGCGCCCGCACGATCGCGTGCGCCAATCGCGGCTTCGGGGCGGCCAACAACGCAGCGCTGGCCACCGCGGACGCGCGTTACGTCCTCTTCCTCAATCCCGACACCGAATTCCTCAGCGGCAGCCTCGCCGAGCTGATCGCGGTGATGGATCGTCGGCCCGGGGTGGGCCTCGTCGGGGTGCGGCAGGTCGGCGGCGGTGGCGAGTTGGCGCCGAGCATGCGGCGCTTTCCGTCCACCGCGAACATGGTCGCGGAAGCGCTGGCCGTGGAGAAGGTGCCGCTCGCCAGGCGCTTCCTCGGTGAGCGCGTGCTCGACTCCCGGCGCTACGACCGCGAGTCGCCCTGCGACTGGACCTCCGGTTCGTTCATGCTGGTCCGCGGCGAGGCGCTGCGGGGCTGCGGGGGCTTCGACGAGCGCTTCTTCCTCTTCTCTGAGGAGACCGACCTCTGCTGGCGCCTCCGACAGGCAGGTTGGGCGATCGTGCACCTGCCGCTGGTGACGATCCGCCACTTCGAGAGCGAGCGCTCCGCCAGCCCGCTGATGGAAGCTCAGGTCGCCTATGCCCGTCTGCAGTTCGCCCGCAAGCACTTCTCCCGGGTCTCGCCGTACCGCTGGGCGATGGCGCTTCGCTATGCCCTGCGGGCGGGCCTGCCGATTGCCGGCACCCGTGACCAGCGGCGGCGGGAAGCAGGCCGCGCCGCCCTGGCGACGGTGATCGACGAGGTGCCGCCGATCGCGGCCGCGGAGCGTCCTCAGGCGACGATCGTCAGCGCAGCGGGGAGGACGCGCAGCTCGACCCTTTGGCGCTCCCCGATGTAGTCGCCGTCGACCTGGATCGGGAGGAGCCGAGGCGAACCGTCCGGGTCCTTCGAGATCGCCTCCACGACCGCGTGGGCGACGTCGTCGAAGTGGGCGACCTGCTTGTGGCGGGCCGCGGGCCGGCTCGCGCTGAAGAGGCGGTTGACCAGGGTCGGCATGTCGCGCTGCGTGGCCCGCTTCAGCACCGCCATCGAAAGGGTGCCGTCGTCGATCGCGACCCCCTCGCAGACCCGGATCGGACGGCTGGCGAAGTAGGTGAACGGGTCCGAGTTCTGGGCGATCGCGGTGACGCCCTCGACCGGCTCCTGGCCCTCGACCGTCGCCCGCATCCGGATCGGGTTGACCAGGTATCTGCGGTAGAAGCTGGAGACGCCCGCCCAGCTGTAGTAGTAGGGGCCGGCGTTGCCCTTGAGGGTCGGGTTGCGGTCGACCCGTTTAACCACGCTCGCGTCGAGGCCGGCTCCACACGAGAAGACGAAGCAGCGGTCGTCGACCGTTCCGAGGTCGATCTTGCGCGGCTGCCAGTCGTCGGCCAGCGAGAGCAGGTGCTCGGTCGCGTCGACCACGTCGTTCGGCATTCCCAGCGTCCGCGCGACCACGTTGGTCGAGCCGCCCGGCAGGACCGCCACCGGCAGGTCCGTCCCCGCCAGTCCATTGGCGACCTCATTGAGCGTCCCGTCCCCGCCGAAGGCGACGACCACGTCGTAGCCCCCGTCCTGCGCCTCCCGCCCGATCTCCGTCGCATGGTTCTGCGCCTGCGTCGAGACCGCTTCCACGTCGAACCGCCCCTGCAGCGCGTAGACGACCAGATTTTTGAGCCGGTCCGAGACCGTCGTCGCGTACGGGTTGACGATCAACAGCATCCGTTTCTTCGCCGACTTGCGGCGACGGAGGGAGCGAAGCTGGGCAGACACAGGAGGCGCAGCCTAATGCCGCCGCTTCACCTAGGCTGCCGCCGATGATCGACCAACGCGAGGTGGGGGCGATCTTTCTCGGTGGGGCGCTGGGGACGGTGCTGCGAGCAGGGTTGCTGGAAGTGGTGGGGGAAAGGGCACCGGCGTGGCCCTGGGCGACGTTCGCAGTCAACTCGGTCGGGGCGTTCCTGCTCGGCTATCTGGTCACGGCGCTGCCGCCGCTGACCCGGCACCGGCCGTTGTGGACGACCGGGTTCTGCGGCGGGCTGACGACGTTCTCGACGGTGCAGGTGGAGTTGGTGAGGATGCTGGAAGCCGGGCACGCCGGGATCGCGCTCGGTTATGCCGGAGCCAGCGTGGTCGCCGGGCTCCTCGGCGTTCAGGCCGGGGTCGTTCTGGCGCGGAGGCCGCAGACCCGGTGAGCATCGGCGTCTGGATCGGGGTCGCCCTCCTCGGCGGCGTCGGGGCGGTGCTGCGTTTCAGCGTCGACTGGCTGGTCTCGCTGCGGATCGGGTTCCGGTTCCCCTACGGCATCCTCGCGGTCAACGTCAGCGGCGCCTTCGTACTCGGACTGTTGTTCGGGGCCTCGCTCCGGGGTGACGGCTATCTCCTCGCCGGCGTCGGCCTGCTCGGCTCCTACACGACCTTCTCGACCTGGATGCTCGACACCCAGGAGCTGGAGGCGCGCGACGAGAGGCGCGGGGCCGTCGTCAACGTCGTCCTCAGCCTGACGCTCGGCCTCGGCGCGGCCGCCCTTGGCCACGCGATCGGGTCTGCGTTCTAGGTCGCCTCGTAGCGGATCACGGCACCGTCGTCGACCTCCCGCACGCGCCCCTCGTTGACGAGCAGGTCGGCGTGGCCGATCACCTCGGAGAGGGTGAGGAAGGCCTGGGTGACGGCGACGTTGCCCCACAGCGCCTGCGCCAGCTCGTAGGCGTTGCGCGGCTGCTCGGCAATCAGGCGGTGGATCTTCTCCTTGCGGCGGTCGTAGCCGGCCATCCGCGAGTCGATCAGCTCGGCGTGGTCGGTGATCGGCTCGCCGTGCCCCGGGAGGACGATCTCGGCCGGCATCTCGCGCGTCTTGCGCAGCGACTCGATGTAGGTGACGAGGGCCTGGGTCCGGCGCGAGGAGCCGTCGAGGGGGCGGGTGATCAGCGGGTTGGAGGAGATCTTGGGGAGCAGGTGGTCGGCGGCGATCAGGATCCGCCGCTCCTCGTCCCAGAAGACCGTGTCCGACGGGCTGTGGCCGGGCCGGTGCAGGACTTCCAGCTTGCGGTCGCCCAGCGCCAGCGTGCCTTCGTCCTCCAGCGGCCGCGTCACCTCGACGTGCGAGCCCCAGCCGCGGAAGCTGCGGGAGACGCTGCGCAGGGCAACGGTAACGTCCTCGGGGATGCCGTTGCGCAGCATCACCTCGACCGCGAAGCGGTCCTCCTCCTCGGCGTCCTCCTCGAAGGCCGCCAGCCGTTCCGCCGCGGCGCCCAGCGCCGCCACCTCGGCGCCCGAGTGCTCGACCAGGATCTCGACCAGGCCGAGGTGGTCGATGTGCTGGTGGGTGACGACGATCAGCTCCAGGTCGGAGATCTCGTGGCCGCGCTCGGTCAGCCGCGCGGTCAGCTCGGCGAGCGCTTTGCCCGAGTTCGGCCCGGTGTCGACCAGGGTCAGCGGCTCGTCCTCGATCAGGTAGCAGTTGACCCGACCGACCGCGAACGGGGTCGGGATCGCGAAGCGGTGGATGCCGGCCAGCGCCGCCTGCTCGAGCGCCTGCTCGGGCGTCGCCGTCACGAGCGGATCAGGCCGAGCACCTCGTCGCGCCGCCGCTCCATGTCCTCGCGCGAGGACAGCGACTCGAGGTTGAGCCGCAGCAGCGGCTCGGTGTTGGAGGGGCGGACGTTGAAGTGCCAGTCGGGGTAGTCGACCGAGATCCCGTCGAGGTGGGTGATCTCGCCGTCGGAATAGCGCGCTTCGATCTCGTCCATCTTCGCCTGGGCGTCGGCGACCTCGGAGTTGATCTCGCCGGAGATGAAGTACCTGGAGCGGAACTCGTCCATCAGCTCCGCCAGCGAGCGGCCGTCGAGCGAGAGCAGCTCCAGCACCAGCAGCGCCGGGATCGTCCCCGAGTCGGCGTTCCAGAAGTCGCGGAAGTAATAGTGACCGGAGACCTCGCCGCCGAAGGCCGCGCTCTCTTCGCGCATCCGCGCCTTGAAGAAGGCGTGGCCGACGCGGGAGAGATCGGAGCGGCCGCCCTCGGCGGCGACCAGGTCCGGCACCGCCCGGCTCGAGCGCGGGTCGTAGAGGATCGTCGCGCCGGGGTTCTTCTGCAGGATCGAGCGCGCCAGCAGGGCGCAGATGAAGTCGCCGTCGCAGAAGGTCCCGGTCGAGTCGATGAAGAAGCAGCGGTCGGCGTCCCCGTCCCAGGCGATCCCGAGGTCGGCGCCGCTCGCTTGGACCCGCGCGATGATCATCCGCCGGTTCTCCTCCAGCAGCGGGTTCGGCTCGTGGTCGGGGAACTCGCCGTTCGGCACGAAGTACATCTCCTCCAGCTCCAGCGGCAGCTGCTCGAGGATCGGGCCGACCATCGGCCCACCCATGCCGTTGCCGCCGTCGACCACCACCTTCATCGGCTTGACGTTGGCGGGGTCGATGAAGGAGAGCGCGTGGGCGCGGAATTCGTCCCAGATGTCGACCTCTTCGACCGCGCCGCCGCCCGGCGCCTCGCCGAGCCCACCTTCGATCTCCGCCTTGACGTCGCCGATCCCGGCGTCGCCGGAGAGCGGCAGCGCCCCCTCGCGAACCAGCTTCACCCCGGTGTAGGCCTTGGGGTTGTGCGAGGCGGTGACCATCGCGCCGCCGTCGAGCTCGCGCGCGCCGACCAGGTGGTAGAGCATCTCGGTCGCGACCATGCCGGCGTCGACCACGTGCGCGCCCTCGGCGACGAGGCCGTCGCGCACCGCGGCCGCCATCTGCGGCGCGGTCAGCCGCATGTCACGCCCGAGCCCGACCCGCAGCTCGCTCGGCTGCTTGCCCCGCAGCCGTCCCAACACCCGGGCGACCGCCCGCCCGATCGCCCGCGCGGTCGTCTCGTCCATCTCCGATCCGTACAGACCACGGATGTCATACGCCTTGAAGACATCAGGATTTACGTCCTCCGCTCCGCGTCCGGGCGTAAATCGCGTCATCAAAAAGCCCCTTTCAAAGCCTCGTAGCTCTGCTCGATCGACTGCGGCATCACTTTGGTGTCGGCGATCACCGGCATGAAGTTGTTGTCGCCGGCCCAGCGCGGGACGACGTGCATGTGGATGTGGTGCTCGACCCCGGCGCCGGCCACGCGGCCCTGGTTGAAGCCGACGTTGTAGCCGTGCGGCTCGTAGACCTGCTCCAGCCGCTCCATCGCGCGCTGCGCCAGCGCCATCATCTCCGCCAGCGTCTCGGCCGGGATCTCCTGCAGGCGCCCGACGTGCTCGTACGGAGCGACCATCAGGTGCCCGTTCGTATACGGGAAGAGGTTGAGGATCACGAAGCTGCGCTCGCCGCGGTGGACGATCAGGTTCGCCTTGTCGTCGTCGGCCGCCGGCTTGGCGCAGAAGATGCACTCCTCCTCGATGTCCTTGGACGCGTCCTTCACGTAGGCGAGGCGCCAGGGCGCCCAGATGCGGAAATTTGCCACGGGCAATTCATCCTATTGACGCCAAGCCGTGCCCGGACGCGGAGCGGAGGACACGGCGCTTGATCAGAGCCAGCGGCGCTTGCGGAAGTAGGCGACCAGCCCGATCAGCACCAGCGCCATCACCCCGAGGACGACGAAGAACCCCGCTTCGTCGTGTTCGTCCGGGACCCAGGTGTTCATCCCCATCACGCTGGCGATCAGGGTCAGCGGCAGGATCACGACGCTGATCGAGGTCAGCACGCGGAGGATGTCGTTGAGGCGGTGGGAGATCACCGACTCGTTGGTCTCCTCGAGCGCCTCGGCGACCTCCTTGTAGTTTTCGAGCATGTCCCAGATCCGCTCGTGGGCGTCGACGATGTCGTCGAAGTAGATCTCGAGGTCGAGGTCCGAGGTGAGGTAGCGCTGCTTGACCTTCTCCAGGTCGCGCAGGACCGGCCGCTGCGGCCGGATCACCTTGCGGAAGTTGATGATCTCCTGCTTGACGTTGGAGATGTCGCGCACCACCGCCTCAGCCGCCTCTTCGAAGATGTCGTCCTCGAGCGCGTCGAGCTTGTTGCCGATCTTCCGCAGCATCGGGAAGCAATAGTCGAAGCTGTCGTCGACGAGCCGGTAGAGCAGGTAGCCGGAGCCGCGCGAGAAGAGCTGGTCGCGCAGCTCCTCTTTGGCCCGGCAGCGCTCGAACAGGTACTCGACCGGCTGCAGCGGCAGGTTCGGGATCGTCACCACGTAGTCGGGGCCGACGAAGAGGTCGAGCTCGCCGGCGTTGAGGCGGCCGGCGGCGGGGTCGAAGACCGGCAGGTGGAGGACGATGAAGAGGTAGTCGTCGTAGACGTCGATCTTCGGTCGCTGGTTGCGGGAGAGCACGTCCTCGAGGTCGAGCGCGTGGAACTCGAAGTGCTCCTCGAGCCAGGTGCGCTCGAGCGACCCGGGCCACTCGATGTTGACCCAACGCAGGCCGTTCGACGCGATTTCCTCGACGTTGGGCTTCTGGGGCTCAGGCGCCGCCGGCTGAGAGACGAGCTCGCCGCGTCGGCCGGGCCGTCGCAGCCTCGGTTTCGGAAGGTTCGGCATCGCTCAGACTCGTCATCTCGGGGTGCAGCGGGCTCATCGTCGTGCCTAGGTTAGCCGCCTCGCCAGGGGTGGTAGCTGACACGGGACCTTGGTAAGGTTCTTGCCACATAAGCGCCACATCTAGAGGGGTGGAGGGACTGGCCCATTGAAGCCCCGGCAACCATCGCGACCGCAAGGTCGAGACAGGTGCCAACTCCAGCAGGTCAAAGATTTTGATGATTAGGGACCTGGAAGATGTGGGGAGACGTCCGACGGGACCTCGCCCCACAGATGGCGAGGTTTTTTCGTAAGAGCGAAAAGAGGATCGGATGTCAGTCGAGAGCTTGAAGTGCAAGGAGTGCGGGACGACCTACGAGCTGGACGCCAGCTACGTCTGCGAAAACTGCTTCGGCCCGCTGGAGGTCACCTACGACTTCGGCGACCTGGACGCGGCGGAGGTGAAGCGGCGGGTCCAGGCCGGTTCGCAGGGGATCTGGCGCTACGCCGACTTCCTGCCGTTCGCCGGCCGGCCGGGGGACCCGCTGGAGCCCGGGCTGACGCCGCTGTTGCGCGCCGAGCGGTTGGCCGAGAGGTTGGGGACCGGCGCCGAGATCTGGATCAAGAACGACGCCGCCAACCCGACGCATTCGTTCAAGGACCGGGTCGTCGCCGTCGCCGTCGCGAAAGCTCAGGAGCTCGGTTTCAAGACCGTCGCCTGCGCCTCGACCGGGAACCTGGCGAACGCCGTCGCCGCCCACGCCGCCGCGGCCGGCCTCGAGTCCTACGTCTTCGTCCCCGCCAACCTCGAGGAGCAGAAGCTGCTCGCGACCGGCGTTTACGGGACCAACCTGGTCGGCGTCCGGGGCAACTACGACGACGTCAACCGCCTCTGCACGCAGCTGGCCGAGACTCGCCCGTGGGCGTTCGTCAACGTCAACCTCCGGCCCTACTACGCGGAGGGCTCGAAGACGCTCGCCTACGAGACGGTCGAGCAGCTCGGCTGGGAACTGCCCGACCGCGTGGTCAGCCCGATCGCTTCCGGCTCGCTCTTCACCAAGCTCGGCCGCGGCTTCCAGGAGTGGCTCGACCTCGGCCTGGTCGAGGGCTCCCAGCCGATCTTCAACGGCGCCCAGGCGGAGGGCTGCAGCCCGGTCGCGACCGCCTTCGCCGAAGGCTGGGAGGTCTGCAAGCCGCAGCGGCCGGAGACGATCGCCAAGAGCCTCGCGATCGGCGACCCCGCCGACGGCCCCTACGCGATCGAGCAGGCGCGCAAGACCGGCGGCGGTATCGATTCGGTCAGCGACCAGGAGATCCGCGAGGGGATCGGGCTGCTGGCGGAGACGACCGGCATCTTCACCGAGACCGCTGGCGGCGTCACCGTCGGGGTCCTGCGCAAGCTGGCCGAACGGGGCGAGCTGAGCGACGGAGAGCGGGTCGTCGTCTACATCACGGGCGAGGGCCTGAAGACGCTCGACGCGACCCGCGATACGTTCCAGATGCACGAGATCGACCCCAGCCTCGAAAGCTTCGAGGCCGAGTTCCGCCAGGAGGTAACCGTCTAGATGAGCGTCACCGTGAAGATCCCGACGCAGCTGCGCGCCGCAACCGACGGCCAGGCGGAGCTGGAGGTGGAGGGTTCGACCGTCGGCGAGGTTCTCGACGCCGTCTTCGACGCCCACGGCGGCCTCCGCGACCGGATCACCCAGGACGGCGACCTGCGCCGCTTCGTCAACGTCTACGTCTCCGGCGAGGACATCCGCTTTCAGCAGGGACTGGAAACCTCGATCGCCGACGGGGACGAGGTGACGATCCTACCCGCGGTGGCCGGCGGTTGAGCAGCTTCGTACCTGGTAGTACCTAATTAGGACTATTGACTTCTCCGACTGCCTCTGGTCGGCTTGAGCGGTTAACTCGAGCTGGGAGGGAGCGGTGGCAGGAGACGACCAAAGAGCCGAGGGGAAAGCCCAGCCGGTTGGCGTGGACCTCGCCGAGGCGAGCTACGCCGGCGTCGACCGCAAATGCGACGTCGTCATGAAGGGCGGGATCACCAGCGGCGTCGTCTACCCGCACGCCGTCTGCGAGCTGGCCCAGACCTACCGCTTCTGCAACGTCGGCGGGACGTCGGCGGGGGCAATCGCGGCAGCGGCGACCGCGGCGGCCGAGTACGGCCGCGAGAAGGAAGGCTTCAACAAGCTCGCCCGGTTGCCGAAATGGCTCGGCACCGGCACAAACCTGCGGAGCCTCTTCCAACCCCAGGGGAAGACGCGCAGGCTCTACGCGGTCCTGCTCGCCGGCATCGACCGTGGTCCCAAGGGGGCGATCGCGACCGCGATCGGGGAACACCTGCCCATGGCCGCCTTCGGCGCGCTCCCGGGCCTCGCGTTGACGGCGGTGGCGCTGGTGGCGGCAGCCGACGGCGGCTCGACGGCGCTGATGGTCATCGGGGTGGTCGCCGCCGTGTTCGCGGGGCTGCCGCTCGCCGCTTTGGGGGCTTCCCTCGCGATTGCACTCCGGATCGGCTGGGAAGCCAGCCGCAGGATCCCCGACAACGGCTACGGCCTGTGCCGAGGGGAATCGAGCGACGGGCGTTGGAATGCGAAGCCGCTGACCCCCTGGCTGGCGGACCTGCTCAACGACCTCGCTCATCTCCCGCGCGACACACCGCTCACGTTCGGCCACCTCTGGGCGGGACCCGAGAAGAGCAGGGAGGACGCCCCCGAGAACTCGGACGATCGCTGGCTGCAGCTGGCGATGATGACGACCAACCTCACCAACCGCCGGGCGCACCAGCTGCCCTGGGAAAGTCGCGAATGGTTCTTCGACCCCGACGAGTTCCGGCAGCTCTTCCCACCCGAGGTGGTGAAATGGATGGAAGATCACCCGCCGCCGGAGCCCGACGACTACACCCCGGCCCAAGTGCAGGAGTCGCGGGTGCGCCGGGCCCTGATGCTGCCCAGGCTGCCGCTGCCGGCCCCGGTGGACCTGCCGGTGATAGTCCCGACGCGGATGAGCCTCTCCTTTCCGGTGCTGCTCAGCGCCGTTCCGCTCTGGAACCTCGACATGACACGGCCAGAGAACAAAGCGCTCGAAGAGTGGAGGAAATGGGCGAAGGCCCAAGGCGTGGACTGGGATCCCCTGGCGGAGCCGCGGGAGCAATGGCCTGGGCAGGGCCAGCCGGCCAGCGACCCGATTCCCGAGTGCGCCTGGTTCTCGGACGGAGGCATCTCCAGCAACTTCCCGATCCACTTCTTCGACCGCCTCGTCCCACGCTGGCCCACCTTCACGATCAACCTGCGGCCATTCCCGCCAGGGGAGGAAGCGAAGGATGACGAGCTCGACAACACCTCGATGGTCAGGTCGAACTCCGACGGCATCGCCGAGTGGTGGTACCGCCTCCCGGAGCCCGGCGGCTTCCTCGACAAGCGGCTTGCCGGGTTCCTCGGCAGCGCGGTGCGGACGATGCAGAACCGAATCGACGAGGCGCTGATGCGGGCGCCCGGCTACCGCGACCGCGTAGCCCACGTCAGCCTCAGCAAGGACGAGGGCGGGATGAACCTGACGATGCCGCCGGAGCGGATCGAGGCCCTGACCGCGCGGGGGCGGTTTGCCGCGATTCGCCTGCGCGACGCCTACACGCCTCCCGGCCTTCCCGGCCAGACGATCACCTGGGACAACCACCGCTGGGTTCGCCTCCGCTCTTCCCTGGCGGTCCTGGAGGAGATGAACACCCGCTTCGCCCGCGGCTACGAGACACCGCCGGAGCTCGGCGACGAAGTGACCTATGCGGAGCTGCTGGCGGCGCCTCCGAGCTATCCCCTGGAGGGGAAATGGCAGCCGCAGGTAGCCGACGTCGAGATCACGGCGATCGAAGCGATGGCGAAAGCGGCCGAGGATGCGCCGGGCTCGATGGCCGACGGTCAGCCGCGGCCGGCGCCGCGGGGACGAATCACGCCGCGCGACTGAGAGGGCGAACGCCCGGCGGCGGGCCTTGTCGGATAATGGGGGCCGATGAAGCCCCCCGTGGTGATCCTCTGCGGCGGCCGCGGGACGCGACTGCGCGAGCGGACCGAGTCGGTCCCGAAGGCGCTGGTCGAGATCGGCGGCAGGCCGATCCTCTGGCACGTGCTCCAGATCTACGCGGCCCAGGGCTTCGATCGCTTCCTGCTCGCGACCGGATACATGGGCGAGGCGGTGGCGGATTTCGCGTCCCGTGAGCGCTGGCCCGAGGGGATGGGGGTCGAGTGCGTCGACACCGGCCTCGACACGCCAACCGGGGGTCGAGTGGCGGCGTTGGCTGAGCGGCTGAGGGGGGAGAGCTTCTGTGCGACCTATGCGGACGGGGTCGCCGACATCGATCTCGACAGCCTGCTCGACTTCCATCGAGAGCAGGGAGCACTGGCGACGGTCACCGTCGTCCGTCCGAACCTGCCATGGGGCGTCGCCGAGCTCGACGGCGACGCCGTCGCCGGCTTCGTCGAGAAGCCGCGCAGCGAGCACTGGGTCAACGGCGGCTTCTTCTGCTTCGAGCCCGGGATCTTCGACCGCCTGGATGCCGACAGCGTGCTCGAGCGGGAGCCGTTGGAGCGGCTGGCCGCCGCTGGCGAGCTGCGCGCCTACCGCCACGAGGGCTTCTGGGACTGCATGGACACCTACAAGGACGCGGTCGTGCTCAACGACCTCTGGGCCGCGGGCCGCGCCGCCTGGCGAATCTGGGATCCGACGCCGGTGGACGCCCCTTGAAGCGGGCGCTGGTCACCGGCGGCCACGGCTTCGTCGCCTCCAACCTGGCGCGGGCGCTGCTGGAACGGGGGGACGCGGTCAGCGTGCTCGACCTGGCGCCGCCGCCGCGATCGGGGCTGGCTCTGCAGGGGATCGACTCCGACGTCGAGCTGCTCGAGGTGGACCTGCGCGATGCGGCGGCGGTCGAGGCGGCGATCTCGGCGGGCGAGTTCGACGTCGTCTTCCATCTCGCGGCGCAGACGCTGGTCGGTCCAGCGATGGCCGACCCGACCCAGACCTTCGAAGTCAACGTGCGCGGCACCTGGACGCTGCTCGAGTCCTGCCGAGGCGCCGAGGTCCCGGCGCTCGTAGTCGCCTCCTCCGACAAGGCCTACGGGCCGAGCGACGAGCTGCCCTACCGGGAGGAGATGCGGCTGCAGCCGGCCTCCCCATACGAGGCGAGCAAGGCGGCGGCCGACGCGATCGCCCTCAGCTACCGGCCCGCCTACGGTCTGCCGGTGGCGGTGACCCGTTTCGCCAACATCTACGGCGGCGGCGACCCCAACTTTTCGCGCCTGATCCCGGAGGCGATCGCCGCCGTCCTCGACGACCGGCGCCCGCGGATTCGCTCCGACGGCACCCCCGAGCGCGACTTCCTCCACGTCAGCGACGCGGTGGCGGCCTACCTGGCGGTCGAGCATGCGGTGGGCGCCGGCGGTCCCGGAGCGGGGGAGGCCTTCAACGCCGGCGGCGAGCGCCCCTACTCGGTGGCCGAGGTCCTCGAGACCGTGGTCGAGGTCTCCGGCACCTACCTGCAGCCTGAATTCCTCGGCGCCGGCAACCCCAGCGGCGAGATCGACCGCCAGTACGTCGACTCGACCAAGCTGCGCGAGATGACCGGCTGGCGCCCCGAGGTCGAGCTCCGCGACGGCCTCATCCGCACCCTTGATTGGTACCGGGACCACGCCGAGCTGCGTCCCGAGGCTGCCGGTCGCGCCAGCTAGGCTGAAGCCCATGTGCGGGCGCTTCACGGTCACCACCAAGGACACCAAGAAGATCGCCGATCGCTTCCAGGTCGAACTGGAGAAGGCGCTGGAAAGGGGCGGGGGTGGTGCGCCGGCGAAAGAGAGCGCGAAGGACGGGGGAGAGGCGAAATCCAAATCGCCGCCGGGGCTCGGTCGCTTCAACGTCGCCCCGACGCAGGAGGTGTTCGTCGTCCGCGCCTCGCCCGAGCCCGAGGAGGCCGAACAGGGAGTGCGCGAGGCGAAGCTGATGCGCTGGGGCCTGGTGCCGGTCTGGTCCAAGGACCTCAAGGTCGGCTACCGGATGATCAACGCGAAAAAAGAGAACCTGCTGAAAAGCAGGGCCTACTCGCCGCTGGTCGACAAGTACCGGCACCGCTGCCTGATCGTCGCCGACGGCTTCTACGAGTGGATGAAGGCCGAGGATCCGAAGCAGCCGCGCCAGCCCTGGCGCTTCACCGTCGACGGCGGCGAGCCGTTCGCCTTCGCCGGCCTCTGCACCCGCAAGAAATGGGACGACGCGGAGGATCGCGGCTACGACGACGGTTACCTCTACACCTGCACGCTTGTCACGACGACGCCGAACGAGGTGGTGGCGCCGGTGCACGATCGGATGCCGGCGATCCTTCCCGGTCCCGACGCCGAGGCCGCCTGGCTGCGCCCCGACCTGAGCGCCGAGGACGCGGTGGCGATGTGCGGGCCGCTCGACCCGCGGCGGATGGAGGGCGCGCCCGCCAACCCGGCGCTGAACAAAGTCGGAAAAGGGATGGCCGAAGGACCGGAGCTGCTGGTCGCGCCGCGGGAGCAGCTCGACGTCTAGCTTTCTTCGCCTTCTTCTTCGGCTTCCTGTTCTTCTTTTTCTTCGAGCTTTTCTTCTTCGGCCTGTTCGTCGATCGGCGGCGAGCGCTTCTTCAGCGCCGCCTGGGTCTGCACGGTCGCTTCGCCGGCGCTGGTTTCCAGCGTGCAGGCGATGCCGGCCGCGGGCACCTTGGTCGTTTTCCAGATCGTGAAGAAGGGCAGTTGCAGGTCTTTCTTCGGCTTCCCGGCGATGAAGTATTTGAGGTGCTCCTTGCCGACCTCGTATTCGGGCCATTCGAGCTTCACCCCCTGTTCGGTGGTGAAGCGCTGTGGTCGGTCGAGCACTTCCAGCACCGCCAGTTCGCTGCTGTGGGAGCTGAAGTCCATCAGCACCGTTTCCGGCACTTCCTGGTTGTAGATGCCTGCTTCGGAGGAGCGCGGGTAGGTCCCCCGCAGGCCACCGCCGCTCTGGGCGATTTCGGTGCCTCCGTTGGCCTGCACCGAGCAGAGGATGCGCCCTCCGCCGATCGGCGACCCGGCCGAGACGTTCAGGGTCGAGCCGACGGTGAAGAGCGAGTAGCCGCTGACGTTGGTGCCGGTGGCGCGGATGTGGGTGTCGGTGAGCTGCATCGCGCCCTTGCCCCCGGGCACGGGTGCCGTCCGGGAGTCGGCGCCGGTCCCCGACTGCACCCATTCGAGGTTGGCTGCTTCGCCCTCGCCCTTTCCCGTGGCGGCGAGCGCGGCGACGACGCAGGCGACGAGCCCGATCGCGACGACGATCAGGGCGCCGCGCGGGGGCCGATCGTCCTGGTGCGTGGTGGGCTGGGTGGCGGCGGCCACGTCGCGACAGTATTGAAAACGGTCACGGAGTCGCCGACCGGCGATACCTCTGCGGGTTTCCGGGGTAGATTCGCTCCATGGCAGTCGAAGCGAGGCAGGCAAGGGCGTTCGACGCACGGCCGAGAGCGGTCGAGGTGCATGGGCGGCCGATGAGCTTCATCGAAGCCGGATCCGGCCCGGTTCTGCTGCTGATCCACGGCATGGCGGGCACCTGCGCCAACTGGGAGTCGGTGATCGAGCCGCTGGCGATCGACCGCACCGTGATCGCACCGGACTTCCCCGGCCACGGCGCCTCGGCACCGGGCGGCGGCGACTACTCGCTGGGTGGGCTGGCGAGCAGCCTGCGCGACCTGATCCTCGCGCTCGGTCACGAGCGGGCGACGCTGGTCGGCCACTCGCTCGGCGGCGGCGTGGCGATGCAGTTCACCTACCAGTTCCCCGAGATGGTCGAGCGCCTGGCGTTGGTCTCGAGCGGCGGCCTCGGGCCCGACGTCAGCCCTCTGCTGCGGGCGGCGGCGCTGCCAGGCGCCGACCTCTTCATCTCCGCCACGGCCGGGATCGGCAGCCAGATCGGCTCGGCGATCGGCCGCGGCATCGGCGCGATCGGCTTTCGCCCCAACGCCGACCTGGCCGAGGTCGCGCGCGGCTACTCGACCCTGCGCGATTCCGAGCGCCGCAAGGCCTTCCTCGCCACCCTCCGCGCGGTCGTCGACATGGAGGGCCAGCGCGTCGCCGCCCTCGACCGCCTCTACCTCGCCGAGGCCCTCCCCCTCCTGATCCTCTGGGGCGAAAACGATCCGATCATCCCCGTCGAGCACGCCCGCGAAGCCCACGCCCAGCTGCCCAGCAGCCGCCTCGAGATCTTCGAGGACACCGGTCACGTCCCCATGCTCGAGCGCCCCGGCCGCTTCATCGCCACCCTCCAGCGCTTCCTCGCCGAAACCGACCCCGCCCAGTTCGACCGCGACGAGTGGGTGGCGAGGTTCAAAGCCGCCGAAAACTAGGCGTGTCGGGTTTGTCTCGCATAGAGAGACAAACTCGACATTGACCGCAGAGAGAAGACGCGCCCGACAGGATTCGAACCTGTGGCCTTTCGCTCCGGAGGCGAACGCTCTATCCAGCTGAGCTACGGGCGCTCACTCGGCAGATTAACCCGTAACTGACGTAGGCTCGCCGCTCTATGGATCTGGCGGTGACTTTTCTCGGGACCGGGGGGTCGGTGCCCTCGGCGCGGCGCTCGACGGCGAGCGTGTTGGTGAGTCGTGGAGGGGAGCGGCTGCTCTTCGACTGCGGGGAAGGGACGCAGCGGCAGATGCAGCGGTCGCTGGGGCTGGTGCAGGCGGATGAGATCTACCTGTCCCACTTCCACGGCGACCATGTGCTGGGGTTGCCAGGGTTGCTGAAAACGTATGACCTCACCGATCGACAGGTGCCTCTGAGGATCTACGGGCCGCCGGGGCTGACCGAGCTGTTCCAGGTCTTCTCGCCGTTGATCGGGCGGCTCGGGTTCAAGCTCGACCTGATCGAGCTGGAGGGCGTCGACCCGATTCCGCATGACGGCTACGAGGTGCGGCCGTTCGAAGCCGCCCACAGGGGTCGCGCCCTCGGCTATGCCCTGGTCGAGGAGGAGCGGCCCGGTCGCTTCGATCCCGCCGCCGCCGCCGCGGCCGGCGTCCCGGAAGGGCCGGCTTACGCTGCCCTGCAGCGAGGCGAGACCGTCGAAGGCGAGGAGGGGCCGGTCGCTCCCGACCGCGTCATGGGTCCCGGTCGCCCCGGCCGCACGATCGTCATCACCGGCGATTCCGCACCCAGCCCCGCTACCGTCTCCGCCGCGGCCGATGCCGACCTGCTCATCCACGACGGTGCGTTTGCCGAGGAGGATGCCCAGCGCGCCGCCGCAACCGGCCACTCGACCCTCGGGCAGGCCGCCGCCGTCGCCGTCGAGGCGCACGTGAAGCTGCTCGCCCTCGTCCACATCTCCTCCCGCTACCACGTCGGCAAGGTGATCGAGGAGGCGAAAGAGGTCTTCGAACCGACGGTCGCCCCCAAAGACTTCGACGTCATCGAGCTCCCCTTCCCCGAGCGAGGAGACCCCAAGCTCATCCCGAACGGAGCCACCGAGCCGAACGGGACGGGGTAGGCCCCTCCCGGAGCCTCCCCATC
>JBIOWB010000010.1:0-24706 GCA_044868125.1 Solirubrobacterales bacterium | reverse complement strand
AGCTGATCCGCGAGGTCCACGCCGAGAACGGCGGCTGCTACCTGGTGATCAGCCACGACCTCGGCACCGCCCGCCGCATCGCCGACTTCATCGCCGTGCTCTGGAGCGGCAAGATCGTCGAGTCCGGACCCAAAGAGGAGCTGTTCGACTCGAGCAACCCGTTCGTCAGCCAGTTCCTCAACGCTGACGTCACCGGGCCGCTCTCGATGGACTGAGGTTGGGAGCCGGAAGCTGGCTCGGGCGCGTCGCGGCGTGGGCGGCGGGGCATGCACGGTCGCTGCTCGCGGTCACCGTCGTCGTCGCGATGGGCGCCGCGATCGGGGCGACGCAGATCCCGAACGACGCCGAGGTCGGCACCCTCGTCGACTCGGGCTCGGCTGCCAGTGAGGCGACTCAGCAGGCTCGCGAGGACTTCGGCGAAGAACCGGTCGTCGTCCTCGTCAAGGGCGAACTGCCACGGCTGATCCTCACCCAGAACATCTTCCGCCTGCTGCGGCTCGAGGGCTGCCTCTCGGGCAGGGTGCCGAAGGGGGCGAAGCCGATCCCGGGGCCGTGCGCGGAACTGGCCGAGATGCACGCGGTCGAGTTCCTCGCCGGTCCCGCCACCTTCCTCAACGAGTCGGTGGTGCAGATCGAAAGCCAGCTGCAGCGACTGGCCGAACACGTGTCGGCGGCCAGGTTCCGCGAATACCTGCTGGCGGTGGCGACCAGGTACGGGATCACCAGCATCCCCAGCATCGACAACGAAGAATTCGTCGCCACCGTCGTCTTCGACCTCGCCCGCCCGCGCGGGACGCCGAAGGCACGCCTCTCCTACATCTTCCCCAACGCCAAATCGACCCAGATAATCATCCGGCTGAGGCCCGACCTGAGCGAATCCGAGCGGCACCGTGCGATCGGGCTGATCGAAGCGGCGGTCCACGAAACGACGCCGCGCAAGGCGTGCAAGGAAGCCGGCAAGCCGGCACCCTGCTTCGTCCTCGAAGGTGGGCGCTACGTCGTCTCCGGGGCACCGGTCGTGATCGACGGCGTTGCGCGTGCGCTGAAGGATGCGCTGCTGATCCTCTTCGCGATCGCGATCGTGGTGATGGCCGTCGTGCTGTTCCTGGTCTTCCGATCTCGCTGGCCGTTGCTGCCGTTGGCTGTTGCGCTGATGTCCGTGGCGATCGCCTTCGGTCTGCTCGCGCTCGTCGGCGGCTCGTTGACGATGGCCTCGATCGCGGCGCTGCCGATCCTGATCGGGCTCGCCGTCGACTACGGCATCCAGTTTCAGGCCAGGTTCGACGAGACGGGCTCTGCTCGCGACGCCGCCACCTTCGGTGGACCGACGATCGGGACTGCGTGCCTGGCGACGGCGGTCGGATTCCTGGCGTTGCAGCTATCGCCGATTCCGATGGTTCGCGGGTTCGGCTGGCTGCTGATCCTTGGGATCGCCGTAGCCTTCGCGCTTGCACTGACCACGGGCCTAGGGACGTTGGGGCGTTGGCGGGCGGGTCCTGGCGCCGCGGGGCCCCCACCATCCCCGAGGACACCTCGCGCATGGTCCCCCCTACGACGCCACCCGCCCGTGGAGCGTCTCTTGTCGCTGCCGCGGGCGTATCCGGAGATGGTCCTCAGCGTCGCGGTGGCGCTGGCCGTGGTGGGGTGGGCGGCTGGGACGCAGGTCGAGACCGTGTCGGACATTCGGTCCTTGGCTCCGCAGAACGTCAAGGCGGTGGAAGGGCTGAACGAACTGCAGGACACGACGGGGGTGTCCGGCGAGTTGGACGTGCGCGTTCAGGCGCCTGACTTGACGGATCCAGCGACCGTCGAGTGGATGGCGGGATTCAAGAAGCGAGTGCTGGAAAGCAACGGGTTCAAAGGCGAAGATCCGAGTTGCCTCAACGCGGAAATCTGCCCCGGGCCGGCACTCTCCGACTTTCTCATCCGGGGGGGCGAAAAGCCGACGCAGGAACGGATCGAAAGCACGCTGGCGGCGCTGTCGCCGTATGCGCTCAGGCAGGTCGCACCGATTGATCCGAAGACGGGGGAAGTCGGCCAGGTGGCGCTGATGACGTTTGGCATACGCGCTCAGTCCCTCGACGACCAGCAGAAGTTGATCGACCGGGTGCGGGGCGAGATCGGGGAGCCGCCGCCGGGAGTCGAAGTCGAGCTGGCGGGGTTGCCGGTTATTGCGGCGCAATCGGCGTCGGATCTTTCCAGCAGCAGGTACTGGCTGACGCTGGCCGGCCTTGCCCTGGTCGCCGCTGCTCTGCTCGTCGTCTGGCGCTCGTGGCGCCGTGCCCTGGTGCCACTGGTGCCGACGGTGCTGGCGACGGGATGGGCCTCGCTGCTCCTCTGGATCACCGGCATCCCGCTCAACCCGATGTCGGCGGCGCTGGGGGCGCTGACGATCGCGATCGCTACCGAGTTCGGGGTGTTGCTGGTCGGACGCTTCCATGAGGAGCGCGAGGGTGGATCCGGGGTGGAGGAGGCGCTGCGGCGCGCCTACGCGCGCACCGGTGCCGCCGTGCTCGCCTCGGGCATCACCGCGATCGCCGGCTTCGCCGTCCTCGTGGCCAGTGAAATCCAGATGCTGCGGGACTTCGGGGCGGTCACCGTGGTCGATCTCAGCGTGGCGCTGATCGGAGTCCTCCTGGTCCTGCCGGCGACCCTGCTCCTGCTGGAGGATCGATGAGACGGGACCGCTACTCGATCGTGGCCGGGCTGCTGTTCCTCGCGGTGATCGTCGTCGCCACGGTCAACACGATCGACGGTGGCGGGGGGGAGGGAACCCTGGGCCTCGACAAGCTGCCGGCGCGCTGGCCGCTGCCGGAGTTCGCCGTGCCGGAAGGGGCGGGTGGGCTCGAAGGCGACGCCAACGTCGCTCAGGACGACTGCGAAACCTCCTCGCTTCCCTGTCCTGACGGTGCGCGACGCACTCCCGCCTGTCGTATCGGCACCGGCGAAGCAATCCGCCTCTGCGACCTCTTCGATCGACCGCTGGTGATCTCGTTCTGGTTCACCAAGGGAGGCTGTGCCGCGCAACAAGATGTGGTCGAGCGCCTCTATCGGCGCTACCGTGGTCAGGTGGGCTTCCTCTCGTTGGACATCCGCGACGACAGGGACACGCTGCGCGACCTGATCCGCCAGCACGGCTGGACGATGCCCGTCGGCTACGACCGGGACGGCGCCGTCGCCAGCCTCTACGGCGTTGGCGGCTGTCCGACCTTCGCCTACGCCTATCCGGGCGGCACGCTGCAGGGCGCCAGCATCGGCAACCTCACCGAAACCCAGCTCGGCGATCGGGTCGACCAGCTGCTTGCCGCGACCAGGGTGGCGAAGCGAGGCTGAGGTGGCCGACGTCGCCGCGCAGCGGATGGGTTGGGTTCCGGCGCCGCGGCAGGGCTGGGTCGCCCCGCACATCGTCTCCGAGTTCCCGGGCCTCGGGATCGCCTGGGTCGAGGTCGACGCCAAGCCTGGCAGGAGCCCGGACCCCGTGCGGCGACGCCTGCGCGACCTCTCCGACCGCACCAACGGATCGCAGGCGATCAGGCTGCGCGAACGGCCGATCCCCTGGGCCTACAGGGTCTTCTATCGGCAGATCGGGCTCGACCCGGATCGCACCCGCACCGCCGTCGAGCAGCTCATGCTCGATCGCCTCCACGACGGCGGCTTCCTCAGCAAGGGGCTCCCCGCCGACGCCCTCGACATCGCCACCGTCGAGACCGGGATCGCTCTGCGCGCCTTCGACGCCGACCGGATCGACGGTGCTCTCTGCATCCGCGACACGGCCCCCGGCGAGTCGCTGGCTGGGCAGTCGGGCGAGATGGCGCGGGGCACCCTGGCGATCGCTGACGAGAGGCGACCGGTCGGCCTTCTCTTCGGCCCGACCGCCGAGGGCTACGGGGTCGAGACCGGTACCAGGCGTATCGCTGTGGCCGCCGTCCAGGTCAAAGGGGTCCCGCAGATCGCCGTCGAGGAGGCGCTGTGGATGGCCGCCTCGACCTTGGAGGCCGCCTGACCTACACTGTCTCTTGATGCCCGCTCTGCTGAAACGCGAGAAGCTCGCCGAGCTCTGGGTTGGAGTCGACGAGCGCGAGGCGCGGCTCGAGCTGCGTCGCCAGATCTCACGCTTGGAGGCGGAGCTGGCCTCCCTCTTCGGCGAGGCCTTCGGCCACACCGAGGTGCCCCACCGGGTCGAGGGCATCGCCACCGCTCCGCGCGTGCTCGACCTCGGCGAGCTGGAGGAGATCCGCGACCGCCTGGCCGCGCGCATCGCCGAGGCCCGCGCGACTCTCGCGGACAGATCGCGGCTGGAGGCTCGTAACCGCGAGCTGCTTCGGGAGGTGCTGGACGCGCCCGAGCGGCACAAGTGGGTCCGCATCACCCGGGCCGACGTCGGCGAGCCTGGCTGCGGCGCCTGGCACTCGCGCCCGCGCCTCGGCCCGATCGGGATGCTGATGGGCTGGTGGCGGGTCAAGATCTCCTCCGGATGCCCGTTAGCCGGGCGGCTCGCGGCCGTTGACCGAGAAGTCGAAGCCGGCAAAGCAACGCAAGCCCGCTGCGCGGGTCTCCGCGCCTGACGAGCGACCGCCGGCCCCATGGGGCAACGCGCCGCTGGCGGAGCTGGTCATCCTCGCCGGCATCGTCTCGCTGGCGATCGGCGTGATCGGTGGCAACCCGACCCTGATCGGGGTCGGCGTCGTCTGTGCCGGCCTGGGCGGCCTCGAGGTGGCGATCCGCGAGCACTTCGCCGGCTACCGCTCCCACACCACCCTGCTCGCCGGCGCGGCCTTCGTCCTCACCACCGGCCTCGTCCTCTACGTCGCCAACCAGATCCTCGCGGTGGCTCTAGCCATCGGCGCCCTAGCCTTCGCCACCATCTTCTACCTGGCTCGCCGAGCCTTCCAACGCGCCTCCGGCGGTCTCAGCTACCGAATCAGCTCCCGCGGCTAGGTCTCGCGGCCAAGTAGTCCGAGCCGGTGGCGCAAGTCCGGCGCGGAGGAGGTACCGAGCATCCAGCGCAGGTGCCTCCTCCGCGCCCCCACCTACAGGGTCAAGCGGTGACCTACAGCATCAGACGGTGACCGCCTCGCGACCCACCGAACGGGTCGCGAGCTCCTGCGCGAGCATCCGCCGCTGCCGTTCGGTCAGCGTCCCCAGCTGCTTGTTCTCGTTCAACGCCAGCGGCATCAGGAACTTGCGGGCGCGGGTGCGCCCCCATCGCCGCTGGCTGGTCAGCAGCTCGGCGATGGTCATGCTCTCGGTCTCCCACGGGCAGTTGCGAACCACCTCCGCGGCATCCATGTCGCCTCGCGCGATCGCGCGCTTCAGCTCGGCTCTTGCCAGCCGCACCATGTTGGCCCTCTCGAGCGCCCTCATGTGCTGCGGAGCCTCTACCGAGGCGATGTTCGATGGTGGTGCCGTTGAGGCAGCTTCCACTGGGACTCCTCCCTTCAAGGAATCGGTTAACTGGGGTATGGGGTTCGGGCCGGGCGACCAATGCCTCTCCCAAGGCTGCTGGTCCAACCGAACCCTCTTTTTCTTGCCGACCCTCCGCGCCGGGCGATCAGCGAGGAGGAGAAGCTACGTCTTCGGGGTAGCTGCCGTCAACCCGGCTGCACCGAATTGGCGTCCGACCCATTCGCTAAGAGCAACAATTTCGGCGTGCTCTCCGGCTTGTCCGAATCTGGACAAGGCTGAAACTACCCCCGTCGGGGGATGTCAAGAATCCGTTACTCGAGAGCTAAGCGCGTGGAAGCTCCGGGAAATCCGCGACGATCCGGCCGATCGTCTCGAGCGCCCGGTCGAGGTGCTCGCGCTCGTGCGTCGCCATCAGGCTCGTCCGCAGCAGCGCCCCGCCCGGGGGCACCGCCGGATGGATGGCGACGTTGGTGTAGACGCCGTGGTCGAAGAGCGCCTTCCAGAGCATCACCGCCTGCCAGTCGTCCCCGACCATCACCGGCACCACCGGGGTGGTGGCGACGGAGCCGTCGGGCAGCGTTCCCGGCTCGACGACCTCGAGGCCGAGGGCGCGCAGGCCCTCGCGCAGGTACTCGGCGTTGCCGAGCAGCCGCTCGAACAACGCCGGGCCGTCGGAGCGGATCACCCGCAGCGCCGCCAGCGCCGCGCCGACCGCGGCCGGAACGGCGGAGGCGCTGAAGACGAAGGAGCGCGAGGAGACGCGCAGGTACTCGATCACGTCGCGCGGGCCGGCGATGAAGCCACCGCAGGAGGCGAGGCTCTTGGAGAAGGTTCCCATCCGCAGATCGACCTCGTCCTCGAGGCCGAACAGCTCGCTGGCGCCGGCGCCACGGGCGCCGAGGACGCCGGCCCCGTGCGCCTCGTCGACCATCAGCCGCGCTCCGTGGGCCCGGCAGAGCTCGACGATCCGCGGCAGGTCGCAGACGTCGCCCTCCATCGAGAAGACGCCGTCGACGACGACGAGGACGCCCCCCCCGTCCTCGGCGGCGCGCTGGAGCATCTTCTCCAGCTTGTCCATGCGGTTGTGGCGGAAGGGACGCAGCTTCGCTCCCGAGAGGCGGCAGCCGTCGAGGATCGAGGCGTGGTCGCCGGAGTCGCAGACGACGGTGTCGCCGGGGCCGAGGATCGTGCCGATGCAGCCGACGTTCGACTGGTAGCCGGTGGTGTAGACGATTGCGTCCTCCTCGTGCATCCACTCCGCCAGCTCCCGCTCCAGTTCCAGATGCAGGGGCGTCGTCCCGTTCAGCAGCCGCGAGCCGGTGACGCCGGTGCCAAAGGTCTCCAGCGCCTCTCGCGCTGCGTCCTTGACCCGCTCGTCGCCGGTCAGGCCGAGGTAGTTGTTGGAGCCGAGCATGATCGTCTCCTGGCCCTCCATCTCGACGACGGGGCCGGCCTGCGAGGTCAGCAGGCGGAAGTAGGGCAGGAGGTCGTGCTCCTTGGCGGCTTCGAGTTGCTCGAGGCGGTCGTGGCTGCGCGCCTTCTCGAAGACGTCGACCGGGGCCTTCGCGGTCTCGCTCATCTCCGGAAAGTGTAGGTTCCCCGCCGATGGAGAGCGTGACGATCCGGCCGGTGCGGAGCAGGCAGGACCTCAAGCGCTTCGTCGACCTGCCCTATCGCCTGCACGCCGGCACGCCCTGGGTGCCGCCGCTGAAGCTGGAGCGGCGCCTCTTCCTCAACCGCAAGCTCAATCCCTACTTCAAGCACGGCGAGGCCGAGTACTTCCTCGCCCTGCGGGGGGAGAGGGTCGTCGGGCGCATCACCGCCCAGGTCGACAGCGCCTTCAACGAGTTCCACCAGAGCCGCTGGGGGATGTTCGGCTTTCTCGAGCTGGAGGACGACGAGGAGGCGGTGGCGGCGCTGCTCGGCGCCGCCGAAGAGTGGCTGCGCGAGCGCGGCTGCGAGCGCATGGTCGGGCCGATGGACTTCTCGATGAACGAGGAGAGCGGGGTCCTGATCGAGGGGCACGAGCTGCAGCCGCTGGTCAGGCAGCCCTGGCACCCGCCCTACTACCAGCGCCTCTGCGAGGGGGCGGGTCTGGAAAAAGCGATGGACCTCTTCTCCTGGTTCCTCGACATCAGCGACCGCGAGGACATGCTGCCGATCCTCTTCGAGCTCGACGAGCGCGCCCGCGAGGAGCACGGGGTGACGATCCGCAAGATGTCGCGCCGGCACCTGCGGCAGGAGATGGACCGCTTCGCCGAGATCTACAACGCGGCCTGGTCTGAGAACTGGGGCTTCGTGCCCTACTCAAAGGAGGACCTCGACACCTACACGATCGACATGCACCTGGTCTTCGCGCGGGAATGGTTCATGGTCGCCGAAAAGGATGGCGAGACGATCGCGGTCGCGATCACGGTGCCGGACATCAACCAGGTGCTGAAGAAGATGAAGGGCCGGTTGCTGCCGCTCGGCTGGTGGTACTTCCTGCGCCGCAACCGGATCGCCGACCAGGTCCGGGTCAGCTTCCTCGGGGTCAAGCCCGAGTACCAGCACACCGGCGTCGCCGCTTCCCTCTACGTCGAGCACTTCGACACCGCCGCGCGCGCGCGACAGGACCACGGCGAGGCGGGCTGGATCCTCGAGACCAACGAGGCGATGAACCGCGGCCTGGAAGCGATGAGCGCGGAGATCGTCAAGAAGTACCGTGTTTACGAGCTATCCCTCGCCGGGAGCGACCAGCGGGCGCGCTAGAGTCGCCACGGTGGAAGAGCTGCAACTGGGAGCGCTGGACGGCGAGGTGATCGCCGAGGAAGACGCCGGACCGAGCGACGCCACCGACCCGGTCCGGCCGCTTCCCGCCAGCTGCGAGGAGCAGCCGGGCACCTCGCTGGCGCTGCGACCGGAGGTCCGCACCGCCGCGCTTGCCGCGGCCGGGGGGGTCCTGGCCGGCGCCGCCACCGTGGCCGCCGTGCGGGTCGTCACCGGCGCCGCCTCGAAGGTGCGGCCGGGGCGTCGTGTTCCCCGCCGTCGCGAACGCCAGAACGTCGTCGCCAGTCGCTCCTTCCTGGTCGACGTTCACCTCCTCGGCCGCTAGCCGTCGATGGCGGCGCCCGTCGAAGTCGAGGTGCGGCCGCCGTCGCCGTACCGGTTGCCGCGTGGCAGCGCCGATCGGACCCTGCGCGTGCGGGGCGGGGTGGCGACCAGGCTGCTCCACGTCGAAGACAGCCCGGTCCTGGTCCGCGCCTGGCAGACGGCCCGCGACCGGGTCCGCTTCCACGCCGAAGGGATCGACCCCGCGCGGGTCTCGCGGCCTGCGATCGTCGCGGCGCCGGCGGGTGGCACAGCTCGCCGCGAGCAGCTCGAGGAGGCGGTCGAGCGGATGCGCTGCGCGCTCTGGGTCGACGTCGACCTCTCCGACTTCTACCGCCGCTTCCGCCGCGACCCGCTGGTCGGGCCGCTGATCCGCCGCAAGCCGGACTTCCGCCCGAAAGGGAGGCCGTGGCCCTGGGAGGCCCTGGCCGCCGCCGTCGTCGGCCAGCTGATCGAGGCCGAGCGGGCGGCGCTGATCGAGCGGCGGATCGCCGGCCGCTGGGGAGCGCGGCTGGGGGAGGGCCCGGGGGCCCTGCGCGACGTTCCCGGCCCGACCGCGATCGCCGGTCGGGCGCCGGCGGAACTGGAGTCGATGGACCTGGTGGGGAAGCGGGCGGTGGCGCTGAGGCGGCTGGCCCGCGACGTCGCCGCCGGTCGCTGCCGGATCGAGAGCCCGGACGGGGACGAGCGTCTGCTGGCGATGTCGCAGATCGGCCCCTGGACGGTCCGGTGCCTGGGCCTGTTCGGCCGCAACGAGCTCGACTCGCTGCCGGCCGGCGACCTCGCCTACGTCAAGCTGATCGGCCGTCTGGCCGGTCTCGGCCGCCGCGCCACGGTCCCGGAGGTCGAAGAGTTCTACGCGCCGTATGAGCCGTATCGCGGCCTCGTCGGGTCGCTGACCCTTGCCGGCCTCCACAAGCGCGTCGCCCAGGGGCCACCGCTGCGCCTGGCTGCCTAGTTCAAGCCCCCTTACCGGGTGCCGATAAGCGAGGTGAATGCCTGGCCCCGCCGACAGGAACTGGCCCGAGCACGAGGTGAGCCGATTCCTCGACCAGCTGGCTGCGGGCGGTCACGACTTCCGCCGCCTGGTCGAGCAGCTTCCGGTCATCGTTTACACCGCCGAGCTCGGCGAAAACGGCCGCTGGCGCTACGTCAGCCCGCAGGTCGAGGAGATCCTCGGTTACCGGCCGGAGGAGTTCGTCAGCGATCCGGGCCTCTGGGCGCGGCTCCTGCACCCCGAGGACCGCGGCCGGGCGCTCGAGCAGGAGACCGAGGACTACCTCGGCAAGCGCGACACGGCGCCGACCGAGTACCGGATGTGCCGGCGCGACGGCTCGATCGTCTGGATCCACGACGAGGCGGTGCTGGAAGCCGAAGAAGACGGGGTGCCGGTCTGGCACGGCGTTCTCTACGACGTCAGCGAGCGCAAGGAAGCCGAGCAGGAGCTGCAGCGGGCGCTCTCCCAGCAGGCGGTCGTCGCCCGTCTCGGCGAGCGGGCGTTGCAGAACGGCGACCCCGACGAGCTGATGCAGGTCGCGACCGAGCTGATCGCCAAAGTCGCCGGCGTCCACAGCGCCTGCATCTGGGAGCTCGGGCGCGACGGCCGCAGGCTCAACCTCCGGGCCGGGCTCGAGGAGGCGGTGACCGGCGCCGGCCGCCGGGTCTCGGCTTCCCGCGACTCCCACGCGGGCGCCGCCCTCGACTCCGGCACCCACGCGATCGTCCCCGACTGGGAGCAGGAGACGCGCCACACGATGCCGCCGGTGCTGCGCGTCTTCGGTGCCGCCAGCAGCCTCGCCGTCGTCATCGACGGCAAGAACCGGCCCTTCGGCGTGCTCGACGTCCACGCCACCGAGCCGCACCGCTTCAGCGCCAAGGACGTGCCCTTCGTGCAGGCGGCGGCCAACGTGCTCGCCGACGCGATCGAGCGTCACAACGCCGACCAGGCGCTCCGCTACCGCGTCCTCCACGACGCCCTGACGGGCCTGCCCAACCGCCTCAGCTTCGTCGACGCGCTCGGCGATTCGCTCGCCAAAGCGGCCGTCTCCGGCTCCCCCGTCGGCATCCTCTTCCTCGACCTCGACCACTTCAAGCTGATCAACGACAGCCTCGGCCACCACGCCGGCGACGCCCTGCTGCGGGCGGTGGCACCGCGGCTGCGCTCGCATCTGCGCCCAGGCGACATCGTCGCCCGCTTCGGCGGCGACGAGTTCGGGATCCTGATCGACCGCCTCTCCGACGAAGGGGAGGCCGTCGCGATCGCCGACCGGGTCGCCGCCGCCTTCGCCCAGCCGTTCACGATCGACGGCGTCGACCACTTCGTCAGCGCCAGCATCGGCATCGCCGTCTTTGGGCCCGGGGAAGAGCGCCAGGTCAACGCCGAGCTCTTGATCCGCGACGCCGACGCGGCGATGTACCGGGCCAAGGAGAGCGGCCGCTCGCGCTGCGTCCTCTTCGACGCCGAGATGCGGGCCGGCGCGGCGCGGCGGCTGGAGGTCGAACGGGAGCTGCGCCACGCCATCGACCGCGACGAGCTCGCCCTCCACTATCAGCCGGTGGTCAACCTGCGCTCGGGGGAAATCAGCGGTCTCGAGGCGCTGGTGCGCTGGCGCCATCCCGAGCGCGGCATGCTCGACCCGTCGGAGTTCGTCTCGATCGCCGAGGACAGCGGCATGATCGCGGCGATCGGCAGGTGGGTCCAGGGGCGTGCCTGCCGCCAGGCGCTCGAGTGGCACCAGCTGCGGCCGGACGCGCGACCGCTCGACGTCGCCGTCAACCTCTCAGCCCGCCAGGTCGCCAGCCGCGACTTCGCGGCGACCGTCGAGGAGATCCTCGCCCGCACCGGCCTCGACCCCGTCAACCTCCGCCTCGAGATCACCGAGAGCGTCCTCGTCGACGAGTCGACGACCGCGATCGCCTCCTTGGAGATGCTGAACGAGCTCGGGGTGCGGCTCGTCCTGGACGATTTCGGCACCGGCTACTCCTCACTTGCATATCTCAACCGGTTCCCGTTCCACGCGTTGAAGATCGACCGTTCCTTCGTCGACGCGCTCGGGATCGAGCAGGAGGCGACGGCGATCGTCGAGGCGATCATCGGGATGGCGCGGGCGCTGTCGCTGGAGGTGATCGCCGAGGGCGTCGAGAGCGAGGTGCAGCTGTCCGAGCTGCAGCGCCTGCGCTGCGACTACGGGCAGGGGCACCTCTTCCAGGCGGCGATGCCCGAGCGCGAGGTGAGCCGGCTGATCGCCGAAGGGGCGCTCGGCTATTCGGGGATCTCGCCCGACGGCAGGTAGGAGTCGTCGAGCAGTTCGCTCGTCGGTGGCAGCGAGTCGATCAGGTCGTTGTCGCGCATCCAGCCGGCGAAGGCTTCCCAGTCTCCGGGGTCCATGTAGCCGTAGGGCTGGTTCGCGGTGCGGGCGCCGAGCAGCGGCAGCGTCGCTCTCACCTCGGCTGCGGCAAGTTTCGGTTCCAGGTCCGGGTTGGCTTCGGTGATCGCCTTGGTCGCCGCGTTCGGGTCTTCCACCGCCGCCTCGGTGCCGCGTTGCAGCGCGGCGAGGAAGAGGCGGAACTTCTCCGGGTCTTCTTCCAGGGTGTTGCGGTTGGCGACGAAGACGAGCTCGTCGTAGGTCGGCACCCCGAGCTCGTCGACCGGCGTCACCACCGGCGCCTTGCCGCGTTCGCGCAGGTCGACGCCCTCGACGTTGCTGTAGCCGCCGAGCATCGCCTGGGCCGAGCCGCCGACCAGGGCGGGGAGGAGGCCGAAGCCGACGTTGACGGCTTCGACGTCGTTCGGACTCAGATGGACGCGGGCGAGGATCGTCTTCAGGAAGGCGTCCTGGTAGGGGATCCCGGCGGTGGCGACCGTCCTGTCCTTGAGGTCGCCGACGCCTTTGATTCCCGACGATTTCAGCCAGATCAGCGAGGTCAGCGGGCGGTTGACCAACGCCCCGACGGCGACGACGTCGAGCCCCTGTTCGCGCGCCAGCGCGACCTCGGGCTCGTAGGAGATCGCCAGGTCGGTGCGACCGGCGGCGACCTGCTTGACCGGCGCCGCGGGGTCGGAGGGGGCGTCGATGCCGACGTCGAGCCCTGCTTCTTCGAAGTAGCCGAGCTTCTGCGCCATGTAAATCCCGGCGTGGTCGGGGTTGGGATAGAAGTCGAGCGTCAGGCTGAAGCCCTGGCGTTCGCCGCTGACGTCCTCGCTCTTCTCGCCGCAGGCGGCGAGGGCGAGCGTGAGGGCCAGGATGGCGAGGGCGATCGCCGGAATCCGGAGGCGCGTCATCGCCGGAGTTCTATCGCCAACGGACGACGCGTCGCTCTGCGAGCGCGGTCAGGCCCATCAGAGCGAGCGCCATCGCCGAGAGGACAGCGACGGTGGCGAACTGCCGGGCGACCTCGAAGTTGGCGGTGTCCGACTGGATCAGGTGGCCGAGCCCGGCGCTCGAACCGGCCCACTCGGCGAAGACGGCGCCGATCGGCGCGATCACCACGGCGATCTTGGCGCCGGTGAAGAGGTTGGGCAGCGCCGCCGGCGCTTCCGCTCTCCAGAACCGCTGCCAGCGCGAGGCGTCGAGGCTTCGCATCAGCTTCACCGTCTCAGGATCGACCGAGCGCAGGCCGTCGAGGACGGCGACGGTGACCGGAAAGAAGCAGACGAGGGCGACGATGACGATCTTCGGCGTGATCCCGTAGCCGAACCAGACGACGAGGATCGGGGAGATGACGACGATCGGGATCGTCTGCGAGGCGATGATCAGCGGGTAGGCGGCATCCCGTAGAACCCGCCAGCGATGCATCAGGGCTGCGAAGCAGCTTCCGACGAAGAGCGCGAAAAGGATGCCGAAGACGATCTCGCGCAGCGTCACCCAGGCGTTTTCGGCGAGCAGGCTGCGGTTGTCCCAGAGCGAGCCGGCGATTTCCGCCGGCGAGGGGACGAGGAAGTCTTGGAGGCTGAGCGCGTCGGCGATCGCGCCGGTGGAGGCGGCGATCTGCCAGGCGCCGATCAGCAGGGCCAGTAGGGCTGCCGGCAGCAGGCACCGTCTCAACGCGACCCCTCCCGCAGCGCGTGCAGCGCCTCCTCGCGGGCGGCGACGAAGCCGGCGTGGGTGACGGCCTGGTCGCGGTCCTCGGCGCGGTGCCCCGGCGCGCTCAGCTCGGCGACGATCCGGGCGGGGCGGGCGGAGAGGACCGCGACCCGGTCGCAGAGGTAGAGCGCCTCCTCGACGTCGTGGGTGACGAGGACCACGGTGCGGGGATCGGTCCGCAGCGCCGCCGCCAACCACTCCTGCATCTCCGCCCGGGTGATCGCGTCGAGGGCGGCGAAGGGCTCGTCCAGGGCCAGCACCGGCTTGCCGGCGATCAACGTGCGCAGGAAGGCGACCCGCTGGCGCATCCCGCCCGAGAGCTCGGCCGGCCGCGAGCTCTCGAAGCCGCCGAGGCCGAAGCGGTCGAAGAGCTCGGCGGCGGCGGCGCGGGCCGGCGCTCGCCGCATGCCCTGGTTGCGGAGGGCGAGGGCGGCGTTGTCGATCGCCGAGTACCAGGGGAGCAGGAGGTCGCGCTGGGGCATGAAGGCGCAGCGGGCGAGGCGCTCGGCGGTCGCGGCGTGGCCGCCGACCTCGATCGTGCCGCCGCCCTGCTCCCGCAGGCCGCAGATCAGCTCCAGCAGCGTCGACTTGCCGCAGCCGGAGGGCCCGACGAGGCCGACTACTCCATGCGCGTCCACCGCCAGGTCGAGGAAGTCGAGGGTGCGCAGCTCGCCGTAGGCATGGCTGACCCCGCGCAGGAGGATGCCGCCCGCCGTCGTATCCGCGAGGGGCGGCGGATCGGCGGTTTGAGATTTCCCAGTTTGGGGCTTGATCCTGGTATCCTGCCGGACTCCGCACTCCTGACCAAGAAGGTCAGGAAAGTCGAAATCAGGGTGGTGCGGAACCCGAGGAACCAGCATGGACCCGGCAATCGTCCTCTTCGGATTGGGCATCGGAGTGCTCGTCGGCATGACCGGCATGGGCGGCGGCTCGCTGATGACGCCGCTGCTGATCCTGATCTTCGGGATCCAGCCGACGACGGCGATCGGCACCGACATCTTCTACTCGGCGGTGACCAAGACCGTCGGCGGCTGGCGCCACTTCCGGATGAAGACGGTGAACATGGAGCTGGTCCGGTGGCTCGCCACCGGCAGCGTTCCCGCCGCGGTGGCGGGGGTGGCCCTGGTCTCCTGGCTGCAGACCCAGGTCGGCGAAGACCGGCTCGACGAACTCGTCTACGCCGTCCTCGGCGGCACCCTCTTGATGGTCGGGATCATCACCCTGGCGCGGGCGCTGATCCTGCGCAGCCTGATCGACGAGCGCGACCGCTTCGACGTCGAGCGCCGCCACAAGGTCGCGGCGATCGTGATCGGCGCCACGACCGGCTTCGTCATCGGCGTCACCTCCGCCGGCTCGGGCACGGTGATCGCGATCCTGCTGATCGCGGTCTACCGCCTGGCGCCGAAGAAGGTCGTCGGCACCGACGTCTTCCACGCGGCGATCCTGCTCTGGGCGGCCGGCATCGCCCACTGGGTCGGCGGCAACGTCGACTTCGTCCTCGCCGGCAACATCCTCCTCGGCTCGGTCCCCGGCGTGGTGGTCGGCGCGGCGCTGTCGGACAAAGCGCCGCAGGGCTTCATCCGCACCGCCCTCGGCGTAGTGCTGGTCGGCTCCGGGATCGTCACGATCCAGAAGGGCGATCCGAGCGTCTGGCCGATCGCCGCCGGGATCGCCGCGATCGGCCTCGGTCTGGTCCTCTACGCACCGCACTGGCTCAACCGCCGCCGCGAGGCGCAGCGGCTCGAAGAGGAAGCGGAGCAGGAGCACGGGCAAGAGCTGGATCAGGCACGAACGCTCGGTCGCACCCTGCCCGCCGACTGATTAACTAGACACATGCGTGTTTCCGCGAAGGCCGACTACGCGGTGCGGGCGGCTGCCGAGCTTGCGGCGGCCGGCGACGACGGGCCGGTCAAGGGCGAGCGCCTGGCCGAGGCCCAGGACATCCCCCTGCAGTTCCTCGAGCACATCCTGCTCGAGCTCAAGCACCACGGCATCGTCCGCGCCCGCCGCGGCGCCAAGGGCGGCTACTGGCTGGCGCGACCGGCCGACGAGGTCACGGTCGCCGAGATCGTCCGCGCCGTCGAGGGCCCGATCGCCCACGTCCAGTCGACCCCGCCGGAGGACATCGAGTACCGCGGCCACGCCGAACACCTGCAGGAAGTCTGGATCGCCGTCCGCGCCAGCCTCCGCACCGTGCTGGAGGAGGTCACCCTCGCCGACCTCGTCTCCGGCGAACTCCCCAGCGTCGTCGGCGACCTCACCGCCGCCCCGGACGCCTGGGTCGCGCGCTGAGCGCGCCGCATCCGATTTTTGACCCAGCGGGCTGTGCTCAAAGCCGGCTGCGGCGTTATTGCACCGGTTGGTCGACCTTCGCCGGGACCAGGTCGAAGTCGCGGCCGAGGCGGAGCTCGCTGTAGCGGTGGGTCCAGTCGTCGTTGATCTTGTCCGACTGCTTCTTCATCCGCGGCTCGAACTCGAAGTCCTCGGGGCAGGATAGGCCGAGGCGCTCGAGCAGGTGGAGGGTGCTGGTCTCGTAGTCGGCGGCGAAGTTCTCGTAGAGGACGAGGATCGGCTCGATCCCCGAGTGCTCGAAGAAGGCGTCCCAGGAGGCCTCTTCGACCAGGAGCTGATCGAGCAGATGGTCGATCGCCCGGTAATGGAAGCGCAACTGCGGGCGGTGCTCCTCGATGAAGCTGCGGTAGGGGGGAGCGCCGTCCTCCTCGACCGAGCCGACCTTGGTGGCGGCGTCGTCCTCGCGCCAGGTCGCCGTCTGGACCGCCTTCCAGAGGGAGACCGCCTGCCGCACCTTGTTGGCGCGGACGACGCGGACGAAGGTGAGGTCGGGGAAGACCGTCGGCATCAGCTCCGCCAGCGGCACGTCGCGGCAGGCGGGGATGTTGCGCAGGAGGCTGACGAGCTCGCCGAAGTAGCCCCACATCAGCTTCGCCCCGAAGACGCCGTTGTCGGTGGTGCCGGTCTCGAAGGCCCACTCGAGGTAGCGGTCATACGCGGCGCGGCTCCAGAGCGGCGAGCGGGGCTGGGGGTCGTTGCCGACGCTGCGCTCGCCGAGGTGGTCGCGGATCGACTGGTCCTCGACGCCGAGGAAGTATTCCTCCGGCCGGCGCGGGCGGCCGCTGTGGCGCAGCGCCTCGAAGTACTCCTCAGGGCGCCCGGCGACGCCGGTCTCCTCCAGCGCGTGGCAGACGAGGGTGCTGCCGCTGCGGGGGGTGGCGCAGACAAGGTAAGAACGATCAGGTTGCCTACCGGTCAACATACTGTTCCTAACTATCCCTATCAACAAAGAGATAAACAGGGTGCTCTCGATACCCTGAGAGGACATGCTGCCACCAAACATCCTCTACATCCACTCCCATGACACCGGCCGCTTCGTCCAGCCCTATGGCTATCAGGTGCCGACCCCGAACATCCAGATGCTGGCCGACCAGGGGGTGCTGTTCCGCCAGGCCTTCTGCGCCGCGCCGACCTGCTCGGGCAGCCGCGCCAGCCTCCTCACCGGCCTCTACTGCCACAACAACGGCATGCTCGGCCTCGCCCACCGCGGCTGGAAGCTGAACGACTACGGGCAGCACTGGGTCCACACCCTGCGCCGGGTCGGCTACCGCTCGACCATGATCGGGGAACAGCACATCTCGGTCGACCCCGGGGTGATCGGCTACGACGAGGTCGTCCCGGTCGACTCCAGCCACGCTTCCTACGTGGCGCCGCTGACGATCAAGGCGCTGAAGGAGGCACCGCCCGAGCCGTGGTTCATGTCGGTCGGCTTCTTCGAGACCCACCGCGACTTCTCGGCCCCGACCTCGGTCCGCGACACGCTCTACTCGCTGCCGCCGGCGAACCTCCCCGACGAGGTCGCGACCCGCCGCGACATGGCGGCGTTCAAGGCCAGCGCCCGCTCGCTCGACCAGGGGATCGGCGCCGTCCTCCACGCCCTGCACGACTTCGACCTCGTCGACAACACCCTCGTCCTCTGCACGACCGACCACGGCATCGCCTTTCCCGGCGCCAAGGCGACCCTCTTCGACCGCGGCACCGGCGTGATGACGATCATGCGCGGGCCCGGCTTCGGCGGCGGCAAGGTGGTCGACGCGCCGGTCAGCCACCTCGACGTCTCCCCGACCCTCTGCGACCTCTCCGGCGCCGAGTGCCCCGACTGGCTGCAGGGGACCTCGCTGATGCCGCTGGTGCGGGGGGAGGTCGAGAGCCTCCACGACGCGATCTTCACCGAGACGACCTACCACGCCGCCTACCAGCCCCACCGGGCGATCCGAACCGAGCGTTGGAAGTACATAAGGAAGTTCGACGAATACCCGAACCCGGTGCTGGCTAACTGCGACGACAGCGACACCAAGGACCTGCTGGTGGGGGCGGGGTGGGGCGAGCAGCTGGTGCCCGAGCAGCAGCTCTACGACCTGGTGCTGGATCCGCAGGAGGGGCAAGACGTCGCCGAGGACCCCGCCAACGCCGGGGTGCTGGCGGAGCTGCGCGAGCGCCTCGACACCTGGATGCGCGAGACCGACGACCCGCTGCTGGAGGGGCCGGTGCCGCCGCCCGAGGGGGCGATCGTCAACGAGCAGTGGCAGGCCTCGCCCGACGACCCGGTGCGGATCGCTACGGCCGACTCCACGGCCGCTCCATCCAGGTGAGGCAGGTCCAGCCGGGGATCGGCTGACCCAGCGGGTCGCGGCTCTCGCCGTGGGCGAAGACCGAGAGGCCGCAGTTGTGCGAGCCGAGGTTCCAGATCCCGGCCGCCATCTCGGGCTCGAAGCGATCGCCGAGGACCGAGTCGAGGAGGAAGAAGCGGGTGAAGATGCCGTGGGTGACGAGCAGCGGCAGCTCGCCGGCGGCGCCGGCCTCCAGCTCGGCCTTCAGCTGCCGCACTCGAGCGACCCCCTGCTCGAACGATTCAGCCGAGGTGAGCTCGCCGGTGTACTCGATCTCCTCCGGCTCGAGGTCGAGCGCCTCGCCCACCGCCTGTGCCGTTTCCCACGCCCGCCGCAGCGGGCTGCTGAGCAGGCGGGTGATCCCGAGCTCGCGCATTCCGGCGCCGGCGTCGTGCGCCTGCTCGATCCCCTTCTCGGTGAGGCGATCGTCCTCAGAACCCGGGGCCGGCTCGCCGCTGCGGGCGACGTTGTGGACCGACTCGCCGTGGCGGAGGAAGAGGGCCCGGCTCATTCGGGCGTCGGCGCGGCGCCGGCGACGACGTCGACGAAGTTCTGCAAGTGGGAGGTCGTCCAGCACTCGAAGGCGCCGTCGCAGTGGCGCTCGTAGGCGGCCATCACCGAGTCGCCGTAGTTCCAGTAGAGCTTCGGCTCGGGGTTGAGCCAGAACAGGCGGCCGGCGCGCTCGGCGATCTGGGCGAAGACCTCGGCGTGGGGCTCGCGGCCGTTGGTGCGGGCGTCGCCGAGCACGATCACGGTCGAGCGGGGATCGAGCTCTTCGGAGATCTCGGTCAGGAACTCGAGCCAGACGCGGCCGTAGTCGGTGTAGCCGGAGACGTCGGCGACGCCGCCCTCGCTGGAGATCCGCTGGGCGATCGTGGCGAAGTCGCGCTCGTGCTCGAAGACGTCGGTCACCTCGGAGATCCGCTCGATGAAGACGAAGCTGCGCAGCTTGCGGAAGGAGTCGTGGAGCGCGTGCAGGACCGAGAGGAAGAAGACGCTGGCGGAGGTGACCGAGGTGGAGACGTCGCAGAGGACGTAGATCTCCGGCCGCCGCGGCCGCTTCGGTCGGTAGCGCAGGCGCAGCGGCACGCCGCCGGTCTCCAGCGAGGCGCGCATCGTCCGCCGCACGTCGACCGCCGCCGCCTTGCGGTGGCCGCGCTGCTCGTGGCCGAGCGTCGCCAGCCGCCGCTTCATCTGCGAGACGGCGCGGTGGACGGCGGCGAGGTCCTGGGTCGGGCTGGTCGGCAGGCTGCGGTCGAGCTCGGCGAGCGGGCGGGAGGGGGGGAGGGTTTCGGTCCGCTCGATCAGGTCGCGCTCCAGCTCGCGCCGCAGGTGGCGCTCGAAGCCGGTCAGCTGGGCGCGGTCGATCGGCGGCCGCTCGCCGCCGTCCTCGCCAGGAGGCTGCTGGCCGGCGGAGAGGCCGAGCGTGCGGCGGATCCGCTGCACGTCGACGCCGACCACGCCCGAGCCCTCGGCGCGGCCGAAGGCGGCGATCGCCAGCCGCGCCAGGTCGCGCATCCGGTCCTCGTCGCCGGCGGCGATCGCGTCGCGGATCTGCTCGCGCAGCTCGTCCATGTCGAGCCGCTCGCCCGCTTCGCCCTCCTCGCCGCCACCCTCGCCCCGCTCGCCGATTTCACGCTGCACCGCCTCGGCCTCCGCGGCGCGGAAGAAGTAGCGCTCGAAGAGCAGCTCGAAGACGCGACGGTCGTCCTGGGACTTGGCGATCGTCGAGGCCAGCGCCTCGCGGAAGTCGGCCTGGGAGGTCCACTCGACCATCTCCAGGGCGGCGAACGCATCGAGGATCTCCGAGGTGCCGACCGCCACCCCCTCGCGGCGCAGCTCGTCGCAGAAGCCGAGCAGCTTCGCCGCCAGCCCCGGCGGCCCGGCGTCAGCCTTGGGACCGTAGGGGGTCGGCAAGCTTCACCCCGACTCGCTCAGCCACGAGGTCGATGTCGGTCCGGTGCTTGACGATGATCGACATCGACTGGTTGAAGGTCTCGCGGTCGATGTCCTCGGCGCCCATCAGCAGCAGCGTCCGCGCCCAGTCGATCGACTCGGCGATCGAGGGCGGCTTCTTGAGGTCCAGGGCCCGCACCATCTGGATCACCTCCACCAGCCGGCGGGCCAGCGTCTCGGGCAGCTCCGGCGCGTGGAGGCGGACGATTTCCATCTCCCGCTCGGCGCCCGGGTAGTCGAGCCAGAGGTAGAGGCAGCGGCGCTTCAGCGCCTCGGTCAGCTCACGCGAGTCGTTCGAGGTGAGGACGACGATCGGCATCGTCGTGGCCGAGACCTGGCCCAGCTCGGGGATCGTGATCTGGAAGTCGGAGAGCAGCTCGAGCAGCATCGCCTCGAACTCCTGGTCGGTCTTGTCGATCTCGTCGATCAGCAGGACGACCGGCTCGGGGCTGGAGATCGCCTGCATCAGCGGCCGGGTCAGCAGGAAGTCGGAGCTGAAGATGTCCTCCTGGACGTCCTCCCAGCCACCCTGGGCGCCACCGGCCTGGATCCGCAGCAGCTGCTTGCGGTAGTTCCACTCGTACATCGCCTTCGCCTCGTCGAGGCCCTCGTAGCACTGCAGCCGCACCAGCTCGCGGCCGGTCGCGCGGGAGAGCGCCTTCGCCAGCTCGGTCTTGCCGACCCCGGCGGGACCCTCGACCAGAACCGGCTTGCCGAGCCGCTGGGCGAGGAAGGAGACCAGCGCCGCCGGCTCGTCGGCGAGGTAGCCGACCTCGGCCAGCGCCGCCTTCACCTCTGCCACAGAGCCTTCGGCCATGGGGGCGATGATAATCCGGGACCGTGCTCGACCTCGCGCCGCCCCTCGCCGACCTCTTCCCGAACAGCCCCGGCCCCTACATCGCCCTGATGCTGGCCGGCTTCGCGATCGGCATCCTCGGCCACGTCTTCCGAGTCAAATGGCTGGTCGCCTCCGGCGTGATCCTGATCTTCCTCGGGGCGCTCCTGTTCCCGCTCGCCGCGAACCTGACGAGCGAGAACCGGCCGCCGCCGATCGAAGAATCGCGCGGCGACTCGGGCTAGCCCGTCCGTTCGTCGCTTGTATCCCTGTGGGCGACAAACGACGACCGCGCGGTTGGATGCGAGGAGGCGGTCGAGCGGGACCGCCCGCCGCCGTCCTAGAATCAGGCTCTCGACCTTCGATCATGAGGAGCCACCCTTGAGTCGTTTCCGCCTTCTCCTGCTGTTCGCCGCTCTCATCGCGCTCGCCACGGCCTTCGCCGCCTGCGGCAGCGGCAGCGACAACAGCAGCGCGGACCCGCAGGAGGTAATCGAAAGCGCCACGCTCGAAGGGGTGGAAAGCGGCAACGTCGACCTGAGCCTCTCGATCAAGGCCGAGGGCAAGGAAGGCGGCGACGTCAGTGTCAGCCTCTCCGGCCCGTTCGAAAGCGGCGCCGGCAACGATCTGCCGAAGCTGGCGATGACCGCCAGCGCCAAGGGCTCGGCCGAAGGCGACGACATCGACTTCGAAGGCGGTCTGACCTTGCTCGCCGATCGCGCCTACGTCAACTACGAAGGGACCGACTACGAAGTCGATCCGACCACCTTCGGCTTCGTCAAGTCGGCCCTCGAACAGGCCCAGCAGCAGGGCGGCGGGGAATCGAACCCCGCTGACGTGACCGCCTGCCAGGAAGCGGCGGCCGGCCTGAAGCTCGGCGACTTCGCCGACAACCTCGAAAACGAAGGCAGCGTCGACGTCGACGGCACGAGCACGACCAAGCTGAGCGGCGACCTCGACGTCGGCGGCGCGATCGACGCGGTGATCCAGCTGGCCGAAGACCCTGCCTGCAGCACCCAGCTGGAAGCGGCGGGCCCGCTGCCGATCGGCGAACTCGAAAAGGCAAAGGACGAAGTCGCCAGCGCCGTCAAGAAAGCGCACGTCGAGATCTACGTCGGCGACGACGACATCGTCCGCAAAGTCGCCGCCGAACTGACGATCGAACCGAAGGACGCGGGCGAAAAGGTCGAAGTCGACCTCTCGCTCACCCTCAGCGGCGTCAACGAGGAGCAGGACATCGCCGCCCCGTCGGGCGCCAGGCCGCTCCAGCTGCTCTTCCAGAAGCTCGACATCAACCCGATCGAACTGCTGGAAGGCGCCCGCAGCGGCGAAGGGCTCGGCAACCTGCTCGAAGGCATCGCCGGCGACCAGTCCTCCTCCGGCGGCGGTTCGTCGTCAGGCGGCTCGGGTGGTTCGTCCGGTGGCGGCCAGCAGGCCTACCTCGAATGCCTCAAAGGAGCGCAGACCCCCGCTGACCTTCAGCGGTGCGCGAGCATGATCCAGTAGTGGCGGCGCCACCGCGCTTGGACGCGTCGTTTCTTCGAACGCCGCTGGGGTGGCCCTACCTGCTGACGCCGCTGATCCCGATCGCGGTCGTGCTGGAGCTGGTCGGCGCCCCGGCGACGGTCGTCTTCGCCGCCTCGGCGCTGGGGATCGTCCCCACGGCGGCGCTGATGGGACGGGCGACCGAGGAGCTGGCGGCGCGCTCGGGGCCGGGAATCGGCGGGCTGCTAAACGTCACCTTCGGCAACGCGCCGGAGCTGATCATCGCGCTCTTCGCGCTCGGCCAGGGCCTCCAGGAGGTGGTCAAGGCCTCGATCGTCGGCTCGATCATCGGCAACATCCTGCTGGTGCTCGGCGCGGCAATGCTGGCGGGCGGGATCGGCCGCGAAAAGCAGCGCTTCAGCCGGACCAGCGCCAGCATCCAGACCTCGATGCTGATGCTGGCGGCCGCGGCGCTGCTGATGCCGGCGATCTTCGAGCTGGTCGAGGGCAAGGGGCTGCCCGCCCCCGGCGCCGAGGCGATCCACTACGGCGGCACGGTCGAGCACCTCTCGCTGGCCGTCGCGATCGCCCTGATCGCCACCTACGTGATCGGCCTCTTCTTCTCGCTGAAGACGCACCGCGACCTGTTCAACCCGGAGTACGAGGACGAGGACACCTGGGGCTGGTCGACGCGGACCGCGGTGATCGCCCTGGCGGTCGCCGGCGTCCTGGTCGGCGTGATGTCCGAGGTCCTGGTCGGCTCGATCACCGAGGCCTCGCAATCGATCGGCCTCTCGGAGTTCTTCATCGGGGTGATCGTCGTCGCGATCGTCGGCAACGCCGCCGAGCACTGGGTCGCGGTCCTCGTCGCGATGAAAGACAAGATGGACCTGGCGGTCAACATCGCGATCGGCTCCAGCGCCCAGGTCGCCCTCTTCGTCGCCCCGGTGCTGGTCCTCGCCTCCTTCTTCCTCGGCCCCTATCCGCTCGCCCTGGTCTTCAACGGCTTCGAGCTGGGGGCGATCCTGCTGGCGATCGTGATCGCCAACCAGGTCACCCAGGACGGTGAGTCGAACTGGTTCGAGGGAGTCCAGCTGCTGGCGGTCTACTTCGTCTTTGGGCTGGCGTTCTTTTTCGCTTGAGGGCGCAGCGGCCCCCGGGTAGGGGTCCGCCTGCGCAACAGCGGGGAGGCTTGACGGACCCCTACCCGGGGGCCGGGTGAGCTGAGGCGGGATAGCCTGCCGAGATGGAAGAAGCCCTCCTGCTTGTCCTTAGCTTTGCCGTTGTCTTGGCGGGAGCTTTGCTCTTCACCAACGCAGTGGAGTGGATTGGGCACAGGCTCGAGCTGGGGGAGGGGGCGGTGGGGAGCCTCCTTGCCGCGGTCGGCACGGCGATGCCCGAGACGCTGATCGCGATCGTCGCCCTGCTCAGCGTCGACGCCGGCTCCGAAGACGTCGCGATTGGGGCGATCGTCGGCGCTCCCTTCCTGCTGGCGACGCTGGCGATGGGCCTGGTCGGCCTCTTCGCCTACCTCTACCGCGACAAACGGGCGCAGGGCGTTCAGCTCACCGTCCACCGGCCGACCCTGGAGCGCGACCTCGTCTTCTTCCTCGCCCTCTTCGCGCTCGGCGGGCTGCTCTCCTGGGGACCCCCGGCGGCGGTCCGTGTCCCGGTCGGGATCGGCTTCCTCGCCGCCTACGTGCTCTACATCCGGCTGACCCTGCGCGGCAGCGGCGAGGTCCAGGGGGAGGAGACCCTCAACCCGTTGATCTTCGAGCGCCGCCGCGAGCGCCGCGAAGACCCCGGACTCGGGCTCTGCATCGTGCAGCTGCTGGTCGGGCTCGGGGCGATGGTCGGCGGCGCTCACCTCTTCGTCGAGCAGCTCCTCCACATCGCCGAGAGCATCGGGGTCGAGGCGCTGGTCCTGGCCCTGATCCTGGCGCCGCTGGCGACCGAGCTGCCGGAGAAGGTCAACAGCTTCTTCTGGGTGAGGGAGGGCAAGGACGCGCTGGCACTGGGCAACATCAGCGGCGCGATGGTCTTCCAGTCGACGATCCCGATCGGGATCGGGTTGCTCTTCACCGATTGGGAGCTGAGCGGCACCGCGATCCTCTCGATCTGCCTCGGCCTCGCCGGCGGCCTGCTCGCCTACGAGAGCCTCCACCTCG
>JBIOWB010000009.1:0-7633 GCA_044868125.1 Solirubrobacterales bacterium | reverse complement strand
GTACTCCTTCAGCACGTCGTTCTGGACCGTGCCGCGCAGCTTCTCGGAGGGAACTCCCTGCTCCTCGCCGACCAGCTCGTAGAGCAGCAGCAGGATCGCCGCCGGGGCGTTGATCGTCATCGAGGTCGAGACGCCGTCGAGCGGGATCGCCTCGAAGCAGATCCGCATGTCCTCGATCGTGTCGATCGGCACCCCGGTGCGGCCGACCTCGCCGTGGCAGAGCGGGTCGTCGGAGTCGCGGCCGAGCTGGGTCGGCAGGTCGAAGGCCATCGAGAGGCCGGTCGAGCCGTGCTCGATCAGGTAGCGGTAGCGCTCGTTGGTGTCCTCGGGGGAGGCGAAGCCGGCGTACTGGCGCATCGTCCAGAGCCGGTCCCGGTACATCCGCTCGTGGATGCCGCGGGTGAACGGCGGCTGCCCCGGCTCGCCGAGGCGCTCGTCGAGGCCTGGCGCGACGTCCCCCTCCTCGTAGAGGGGCTTGATCTCGATACCGGAGTCGGTCCAGACGCGCTCGTCGTCGGGCCCGACCAGCGGCGCAATCGTGCGATGGGCCTCCTGGGCCCCGGAGCCGTCGGTCGTCGTCATCAACCGGAGGATATTGAGGCGACGGGACCGGGGTGGCCGGACGCGCTCAGTCGCCGGCGCCGACCAGGCGCTCGACGCCGGACTGGTCGATCGTACGGCGCAGGCCCTCGCTCAGCTGGACCGCCGGTTCCCAGCCGAGCAGGTCGCGGGCGCGGCCGATGTCGGGGCGGCGCTGCTGGGGATCGTCGGTCGGCAGCGCCTCGTAGACAATCTCCGAGCGGGACTCGGTCACCTCGATCACGTTCTTCGCCAGCTCGAGCAGCGTGAACTCGTTCGGGTTGCCGATGTTCACCGGCAGGTGGACGTCGGACTCGGCCAGGCGGACGATCCCGTCGATCAGGTCGTCGACATAGCAGAAGCTGCGGGTCTGGCTGCCGTCGCCGAACACGGTCAGCGGCCGGTCCTGCAGCGCCTGGCGCAGGAAGGTCGGGATCGCGCGGCCGTCGTGGGCGCGCATCCGCGGGCCGTAGGTGTTGAAGATGCGGACGATCGCCGTGTCGACCCCCTGCTGGCGGTGGTAGGCCATCGTCAGCGCCTCGGCGTAGCGCTTGGCCTCGTCGTAGACGCCGCGTGGGCCGATCGGGTTGACGTGGCCCCAGTAGTCCTCCTTCTGGGGATGGACCTCGGGGTCGCCGTAGACCTCGCTGGTCGAGGCGATCAGGAAGCGGGCGCGCTTCCACTTGGCGACGCCGAGCATGTGGTGGGTTCCGTGGGAGCCGACCTTGAGGGTGTGCAGCGGCAGCCGCAGGTAGTCGATCGGGCTCGCCGGCGAGGCGAGGTGGTAGACCAAGTCGAGGTCCTCGGGGATCTCGACTTTTTCCGTGATGTCGATGTTGCGGAACTCGAACGCATCGTCACGAATGTGGGCGATGTTCTCCAACGACCCCGTCTCGAGGTTGTCGATGCAGATCACCCGGTGCCCGTCTCGGAGCAGTCGCTCGCAGAGATGGGATCCGAGGAAGCCGGCCCCGCCGGTGACCACGCAAGTGCTCATCGCCCGATCCTAACGACCGCGGGTGGCGGTGGACGTCTCTCCGGTCCTCCTTGCATTTTCCGTTGTTCGGCGCTGCGAGATCCGTCCATCCGCGGGGGAGTCGTCCGACCTCCGTACCTGACGCTGCAAGTGTCCGATGCGAAGAACCGAAGCGGCAGGGGGAGTTGAAGCGGTGAAAAGCACCAGCGTGGAGCGGGAGGACCCGCGCCCGATACCGGACGACGATGCCGCCCGCAAGCGGGCGGCCGTGGAGATTTACGCACGCAACGAGTCGGCTCTGCGCAGAACCGCGCGGCGCTACTCGCTCTGCGAGGACGACGCCGAAGACGCTCTGCAGCGGAGCCTGGAGATCCTGCTGCGAAAAGCGCCGGCGGGAGACTCGCGGGAACTGATCAAGTGGACGCAGACCGTGGTCAAGCACGAGGCGCTGTCGATCCGCCGCGAGCGCGAGCGCATCCTCGCTTCCCCTGCCACGGCCGGCGGCGTGGGCGCGGAGGACTGGCTCGAGCTGCTGCCAGCGGCGTCGGACGGGCCGGCGGAGACGGCCGAGCGACGGGAAGCGATCGCCCGCAGCCGCGAGGCGCTGCAGACGCTGAAGCCACAGGAGCTGCGCGCCCTCACCCTGCTCGCCGAGGGCTACTCCTACGCGGAGATCGGCGAGATCACCTCGTGGTCGCGGACGAAGATCAACAGGTGCCTGGCCGAGGGACGAGAGCGCTTCCGCAAGCTGGTCTCCAGCAGCGAAGACGGCAGCCGCTGCGCCGAGATGCGGCGGTCGATCTCCGCCTTTTGCGACGGCGAGGCGGAAGCCGAGGAGGTCGCGAGCGTGCGCGAGCACCTGCGCGCCTGCGCCCACTGCCGGGCGACGGTCCGCGCCTACCGCGCCGCCCCGGCAGCAGCCGCGGCGTTGGCTCCCACCCTCCCGCTCCACCGCTCGCTGCTCGAACGGGCGCACGACGCCTGCGCCGACCTCGCAGCCCGCTTCGGCGGCGGCGGAAGCGGCGAGGCGGTCTCGCGGGTCGCTTCCGGCAGCGGCGCGAGCGGAGTCGGAGCCGCGGCGCTGGCGAAGATGGCCGCGATCTGCATCGGCACCGCCGGAGGCGCCGCCGCCTGCGTCGCCAGCGGCCTGGTGCCGACGCCGCTGGGGAGCGGTGCGGAGGGGAGCCGGCCCGCGGCGCTCGAGCGCCAGGTCGAGGCGCCGCCCTCGCCCGCGGTGCAGCCGGTCGACTCCGAGCCCGCGCCCGAACCGACCGCACCGCCGGTGGAACCGAAGCCGCAGCGAGATCCCGAGCCGGCCCAGCATCAGCCAGATCCCGAACCGACGCCCGGCCCGACCGGACTCGCACCCGAAGCGAGCGAACCCGCCGCCGGCAGCGGCGCGGTCGAATACGCACCGCCGCCCGAACCCGAAGCGGCGCCGGTCGAAAGCGGCGGCGATCCCGCGGGGGAGTTCGGCCCATGAGCAAGCCTGGATCCGGCGATCGGAGCCGCGGGCGAATTTTGCGCCGCACGGGGTGGAAGGTTCGCCAGTCGCTGCTTGGACTTGTGCTTTGCGCCCTGCCCGGTTGCGTCGTCGTGGTCCCCGCCGCCGCAGCGGAACCGTTGCGGATGACCGACGTAGTGGTCGAAGGCGGCGAAGAGACCTGGCATGCGAGCAACGCCTTCCGCCTCGACTGGGATCAGGTCCCCGGGCCGCCGGCCTACCCGCGCGCGGTGATCTACCGCCTCTACGACTCCGCGGGACAGCTGGTGGCGGGGCCGGTCCGCAACACGAAAACGGTGCTGACGATCGACCCGCTCGAAGTCCCGGCCGTGCCCGACGCCTACACCGTCGAAGCCTGGCTGGAAGACGCGGAAGGGCGGCAGGGGCCACCCGCCTACGCGACGCTTCGCTTCGACGACGTCGTGCCAGCGGCGCCGGCGCCAGTCTCCTCCGCGGGCTGGTTGACGACCCGCGAGGAGGCGCTGCTGGAGATCGGCCACCCAGCCGAGCCACTGCCGATCTCGGGCATCCGCGGCTACGCGATCTCGGTCGACGAAGGCGGCGGCGGATCGCCCTGCTCGCGCCCCGGCCGGTGCAGCCCGGCCGAGACCGACCTCGCGGCAGGGATCGACGACGACACGATCCGCCTCGGCCCGCTTCCCGAGGGAACCACCTTCGCCCGCGTGGTCGCCGTCTCCGGCTCCGGCGTCGCCTCCCCCGTCGCCAGCGCCCTCTTCCGGATCGACGGAGCCGCTCCCCAACTCTCCCTCCAGGGCCTTCCCGGCGATTGGAGCAACGGCCCGGTGCGGCTCAGCGCGATCGCGACCGACCCGCTCTCGGGGATGGCGACGGCCGGCCCCAACGGCCCGTTCACGGCGATCTCCGTCGACGGCGGAGCGCCGGCGCGCTCCCTCGGCGACACCGTTTCCACCTGGGTCGGGGGCAGCGGCGTGCACACCGTCTCCTACTTCGCCCGCGACGCGGCCGGCAACGTCGACGCAGAAGCGCCGGGGCCCGGTCGGGCAACGGCGACCGTCCGGATCGACGAAGAGCCGCCGCGGGTGCTCTTCGCGGCGGCGCAGGACCCGGCCGAGCCGGAGCGGATCGAAGCGACCGTGAGCGACTCGCTATCCGGCGTCAGCCCCGATCGCGGCGCGATCCGCCTGCACCGGGTCGGCAGCGGCGCCCGCTTCGAGGAGCTGCCGACGCAGGCGGTCGGCGGCCGGCTGGTCGCGCGCTGGGACTCCGATTCCTATCCGCCCGGCAAGTACGAGCTCCGCGCCACCGGCTACGACCGCGCCGGCAACGCCACGAGCGGCGATCGGCGCGCCCGCGGGGCGAAGATGATCCTCGTCAACCCGCTGAAGACGCCGACGGCGCTGGAAGCCGGCTTCGGCGGCCGCATGCTGGTCTGGCAGCACTGCAAACGCACGCGCCATGGGCGGCGCTGCCGGCGCCAGAGGATCGTCGGCTTCGACGCGCGGCCGGCGACGAGGACCGTTCCCTTCGGCCACGGCGTCCGCTTCGGCGGGCGCTTGAAGAGCGTCTACAGGAGCTCCCTGGGCGGGCTCGATGTGACCGTGACGGAGACCCTCGCGGCGAGCTCCCAGCCGCGAGAGCGGACGACGCTGGTCCGCACCGAGCCCGACGGGACCTTCTCCCTGCGGCTCCCGCCGGGACCGACCCGGGAGGTCGCCGCTTCCTTCGCCGGCTCCCCAACCCTCACCCGCGCCGCGGCGCGCAGCGTCCACCTCGGGGTGCTCGCGTCGGTTCGCCTTCGCGCGTCCAACGCGACGGCGCGAGTTGGCGGCGCCCCGATCGTCTTCAGCGGCGGCGTCGAGGAGACCGGAGCATCCCACTCGGGGAAGGGTCTTTCGGTCGAGCTGCAGTTCCGCTGTGCGGGGGCCGGGTGGAGCGAGTTCCGTACGGTGGAAACCGACGCCCGCGGTCGCTTCCGCTACGCCTACCGTTTCAGCGACGACGACAGCCGCGGCGTCCGCTTCCAGTTCCGCGCCTACGTGAACGGGCGGGAGGGCTGGCCGTACGAGCCCGCCTACTCCCGCCCGATCGCGGTGCTTGGTCGCTAGTCGCTCAGCGCAGGGCGGTGAGCTGGCTGCTTACGCTGTCGACGACGCTCTGGGCGCTGCCGACCAGGTCCTGCGCCCGCGAGGTCGGGACGTCGATCGCGTGGCGGACGCGCTGCTCGACCTCGGCGCGGTTGCGCTTCAGCGTCGTCTCGACGTCGCGCTGGCGCTTGCGGGCCTCGCGCTCCACCTGTTTGCGGGTCTTGCGGGCCTCGGTGATCGCCCGGCGGCGGGCGGTGGCACCGCGGCGCTCGGTCCGTTTCAGCGATTTGCGCAGGTTGCTGCGGTAGCTCTTGACCTGTTTCTCGGCCTTGCTGCGGTCGGTCCAGGGCTCGACCAGGTCGGAGAGCCGGTCGCTGACGGTGAGCACGGCGCCGACGGGGAAGTCGACGGCGGTCTCGACGGCGGTCTGGACCTGGTTCTTCTCGGCGACAGCGGCCTTGGTGGCGGCGCGTTTAGAAGCGGACGCGGTCTTGGCCGCGGACTTTTTCGCTTCGGTGGTGGCTCGTTTGGCCTGCGTTTTCGATTTGCTGCCGTTGCTTTTCGTCTCTGCCATGTAGGGAAACACCTCTTCAGTCTTTGATTGGGGGCATCGGGAAGCGCCCGAGTGTAGCGAACATATGTTCCAGCGAACACACGTTCTTAAACCTCTTTGCGGAATTGGTTACGAAGGCGTAACTTCGCGATTAAGCAGCGGTGGCGAGCTGGGCCGAGCGGACGGTGGCAAGACCGTCCTCGCTGCTCGCCGCGGCGATCGGGTAGCGCGACTCGAGATCGAGCAGTGCCTCGGAGAGATCCCCCTCGCCGAAGGCGACGAACCCGCCCGCCTCGCGGGCGATCAGCTGCGCCGCGGCGGCGTCGACCGAGCGGCAGGAGCGCAGGCTCAGCATCGCGTCGAAGCGGCCGGCGGCGACGTAGGCGGCGCTGATCGCGATCGCCCCGACCACCCGCAGGCGGAAGACCCGGCCGCTCAGCGCCTCCAGCGCGGGGAGCGACCACTCCGGCTCGGCCGACTCGATCCCGACCACCTCGAGCCGCTCGGCCTCGGGCGCGACCCGAGCCGGCGCCCCGTTCAGCCACGCGCCCTCTCCGCGCCGCGCCGTGAACTCCTCGTCGGCACCGAAGTCGTGGACGAAGCCGAACTCGACGTCGGCCATCGAGGGTCCGGAGGCGACGGCGATCGAGACGGCGAAGGAGGGGATCGTGCGGCGCGCGTTCAGCGAGCCGTCGATCGGGTCGATCACGACGCGGTGCTCGCCGCCCCCGAGCTCCACCTCCCCCCGCTCCTCGGAGACGGCGATGAACGAGGCGCCCTCGTCGGCCAGCGTCTCCAGCTCGGCGAAGACCGCGTCCTCGGCGCGGCGGTCGATCGCCAGGGTGCGGTCGCCGCCCTCGCCCACGCCTTCGTAGACGGTGCGCTCCTCGCGCGTCTTCGCTTCTTCGAAGATCGGGCGCTGGGCGGCGACGATGCGGCGGCAGATCGCCGACCAGTCGGCGGAGAGGAGGTCCATCGGCCAGATGCTACGCAGGCGCTAGCTTTGGGTGGTGCGCGAGGAAACCGAGACCACCCCCTCGGCGCGGCAGCGCGCGATCGAGCACGGCGAGGGGCCGCTGCTGGTCACCGGCGCGCCGGGCACCGGCAAGACCGAGCTGCTGGCGCGCCGGCTGGCCCGTCTCGTCGCCTCCGGTACCCGGCCCGAGCACGTGCTGACCATCGCCTCGAGCCGGACCACGGCGGGCCGCCTGCGCGAGCGCTGCGAGGCGCTGGTCGAGGGCTCCTTCGAGGAGCTCTGGATCGGCAGCTGGGACGCGATCGGCGAGCGGATCCTGCGCGAGTACCCGGAGGAGGCGGGGCTCGATCCCTTCTTCGACGTGTTGGGGCGGGCGGAGCGGCTGGCGATGCTGCTCGAACGGCTCGACGAGCTGCCGCTGCGCCGGCACGAGATCCGCGGCAATCCGGCCGGGCTGCTGGCGCGGCTGCTGGCGCGAATCGACCGGCTGAAGGCCGAACGGGTCGGGCCGACGACGCTCTCGGAACGGGTCCAGGTGGCCACGGTCGAGGACGAGGCCGGACGGGAGGCGATCCGGCGCGAGCAGGAGTTCGCCGACTTCTACGCGACCCACGACCGCATCCTCGCCGGCTCCGGCAGCCTCGCCCGCGGCGACGTCTTCCTCGCCCTCGACTGCCTGTTGGTCGAGCGACCCGACGTGCGGCGGCGGATCGCCGAGCGCTGGCGGTACCTGATGGTCGACGAGCTGGAGGAGGCGTCGGCGGCGCAGCTTGCAGTCGTCAAATCGCTTGCCGCCGAAAACCCGAACCAGCTCTTCGTCGCCGAGAGCGACGCTCCCGGGAACTGGTACTCGGGCCTGTTTCCGGATGGCAGGCGGATCGAGCTGGAGCAGCGCTTCCGCGACCCGGAGCTCGGCTTCTGGCGCTGCACCAACGAGCGGGCGCAGGCGCAGGCGACCGCGCGCGCGGTCGAGCACCTC
>JBIOWB010000008.1:0-25329 GCA_044868125.1 Solirubrobacterales bacterium | reverse complement strand
GCTGGGCTCGCTCAACGGATCGCCCAGCGATTGCTAGCTCTCACCCTCGGTGTCTATGTCAACACTCTGATCGGCCGCCCGCCGCGGGCACTTGCCGCTTACGACGGGCGGTGAACCCGCATCAAGCCTCTAGGCGTCGCTAGAAGGCGTTGCTGCCGATCAGGGCAGCAATGAAGACGAACAAGCCGCCGACGAGCCTGTTGTTCATGGAGTCGAGGCGCGCGTTCATTTCGCGCTGCAGGTCTTTCATGTCGATCCGAAGGTCCCGGATGCCTTCATCGACCTTCTTGTCGACCCGCGCGAACCCCTCGTCGACCTTCTTGTCGAGGGCCTTGATGTCTCGATCGACCCGCGCGAAGCCGTCATCGACCTTTTTGTTGAGGTCGTCGAGGCGGTGGTCGGTCCAGGTTTCTCTCTCCATGACTGCCATGAGCATAGCGTAATTCATTGTCTGCGACGGAACACGCGCACGGGCTAAAAATTGCCGCGCCGCTTCGTGAAATTTCTGTGACTTCAGGCAGCGCGCTGAGCAAAGAACGCCGAGCCGGAAAGGGCCCGGTCGAAGCCCGACCAGGACTCGCCGGCGGGGAGCTGGCGCTCGAGGCGGTCGAAGCTGCCGAGGCGGCCGCCGAGGTTGTCGATCATGTGCACGAGGACGGCCTCGCGGGTGGCGGGAACGACCGGTGAGCCGTGCTCTAGCGAGCCGTGGTGGCTGAGGATGATGTGGAGGACGCACTGGGCGAGCGAAGGGTCGAAGCCCGGCAGATCCTCGACCGCGCGGCGCACGGTGTAATAGCCGAGCGGGATCTCCCCCTGGAGGCGGCCGGCGTCGGTGAGGTCGATCGCCAGCGGGTCGTCGTTGTAGGCGACGCACTTGCCGATGTCGTGCAGCAGCGCCCCGGTGACGGCGACGTCGCGGTCGATGCCGGGGAAGAAGTTGGCTGCGGCGGAGACGGCCTGGGCGACCGAGAGCGTGTGCTCGAGGAGGCCGTGGCGATATGCCTGGTGGTAGGTCTTGGCGGCGGGCGCGTCGCGGAAGCGCATCCAGGTCTCGGAGCCCTCGCCGAAGAAGAAGTGGAGCAGCTCGCGCAGCTGGGGGTTTTGGACGGTCGCAAGCAGTTCGCGCAGCTCGCCCTCGAGCTGCTCCGCGGATACCTCGGACTCCGCCGCCAGGTCCTCGGCCTCGAACTCGTGCGGCTCGGCCTCGCGCAGGGCGCTGAGCTTGATCTTCGCCCCCCAGCGCTCGCTGACTTCGAAGACGCCCGAGACGTGGACCGGCGAGCCGTTGCGGCAAAGGGAGTAGTAGGTCTCCGCCTCCTCCCAGCAGACCGCCTCGGCGGTGCCGGTCGCGTCGCCAACCGAGAGCCGCAGCCACGGCTCGCCGTTGCGCTTGCGCCGCAGCTCCCGCTCGCGCACGGCGTAGACGCCGCTGACCCGCTGACCGTCCTCGAGCTCGCGTAAGGGCACGCGGAGGGCGGTGTCGGTGGGGGCCGGATTGGTCTGGGCGAGAGTCTCGATCTGCGTCTGCTCGCTCATGGTTCGGTCAAGGTAGAGACAAGGGCGGATGGCGAACGTCGCCTTTCCCGCGTAAAGCAGCTTCCTCGGCGGCGGATCGTCTGCGGCAGACAGCCTGATGCCGCTGCTTAGGCGGGGGGCGAGCCGACGGCGAAGAGTCGCCATTCGCCCGGGGCGCCCTTCAGCGTCCGCACCCCGCGCTCGACGAACTCGAGGCCCGAGCCGACGACCAGCTCGCGAACGGTGCTGGAGACGAGCACTTCGCCGGCGCCGGCGAGGGCGCCGATGCGGGCGCCGATGTTGACCGCCATCCCGCCGACGTCGTCGCCGATCAGCTCGACCTCGCCGGTGTGGATGCCCGCCCGCACCTCGAGGTCGAGGTCCGCAAGGTCTTCCCGCAGAGCCTGGGCGCAGCGGATCGCCCGCGCCGGCCCGTCGAAGGTGGCGAGGAAGCCGTCGCCCATCGTCTTCACCTCGCGGCCGCGGTGGAGGGCGAGCTGCCGGCGCACGGCGGCGTCGTGGCGCTCCAGCAGGTCGCGCCAGCTGCGGTCGCCGAGCGCCGCCGCCCGCTCGGTCGAGCCGACGATGTCGGTGAAGAGGATCGTCGCCAGCGCTCGTTCTGGTTCGGCGGCGCGGCGGCTGCCGACGAGGAACTCCTCGACCTCGTCGAGCAGCACCTGCTCGTCGCCGGCGACCCAGAGATGGTCTTCGCCCTCGAGCTCGACGTAGCGGGCGCCGGGGATCTTCTCGGCCAGATGGCGCCCATGGAGAACGGAGACCACCCGGTCATCGGCGCGGTGGACGACGAGTGCCGGAACGTCGATCGCCGGCAGCACCGGCCGCACGTCGATTTCGCGATAGAGGTCCATCAGGGCGCTGGCGCCCGAGGGGCTGGTTCCCTGACGCAGCAACCGGGACCACCAGCGTTCGAAGGCCGCCTCCCCGACAAGGCTGGGGGTCCAGAGGCCGACGCCGGCCGGGCCGCCCCACTCCCGGTGGATCTGGTCCTTCCAGCGATCGAAGAAGCGCTCCGGTATGCCCTGGGGGAAGTCGGGAGCCGCCGCCAACCGCGCGTAGGTTCCGTAGAGGACCAGCGACGAGACGCGATCCGGATGGGTCGCGGCGAAGAGCATCGACATCGGTCCGCCCTCGGAGATGCCGAAGATCGCGGGCCGCTCGCAGCCGGCGGCGGTGAGCACCGCTTCGAGGTCGTCCATCGAGTCCTCGAGGGTGGGCGGTCGACCGGTGCGGTCGGACAGGCCCTGCTCACGCTTGTCGAACATGGTCAGCCGCGAGAAGGACGCCAGGCGGTGGAAGAAGCGGGCGACGGCGGGCTCCTCCCACACCAGCTCGAGATGGGAGACGAAGCCGGGGACGAAAACGAGGTCGAGCGGGCCATCCCCATGGACCTGATAGGCGATGCTGACCCCGTTGGAGTCCGCGTAGCGGGTCTCGGCTTCCCTCACGAGTCGATCGTCCCAGGGAAGAAGGCCCCAACGCAAGGTAGAAATGGGGGACGGATGAGCCGGTGGGAGACGACGAGCGAACTGACGGCAGACGTCGCGCCCTCCGCCGTGTGGAGTCGCGCCTACGCCAAGGCCGAGGCGTGGCCGCGCTGGAACCGGGAGATCAAGAACGCTCAGCTCGACGGGCCGCTCGCCCTCGACGCCACCGCGCGGATCGTCTTCCGCACCGGCCTGCGACTCCGATTCCGCGTCGTCGAGCACGAGGAGGGCAGGCTGTTCACCGACGAGGCGCGTCTTCCCGGCGCCCGCATGGGTCATCGGCACCTGGTCGAGGCGAGCGGAAGCGGCAGCCGCCTCGTCAACACGATCTACATCGAGGGGAAGCTGACGAGCCTGTGGCGACGCATCCTCGGACCGGCGGCGGCCCGCACCCTTCCCGACGCGCAGCGGGCCGCGGTCGAGCTGTCAGCGACTAGATGACCTGCAAGCCGATGACGATCCCAACTAGGCTCATGAAGCCCGTAGACATGTTCCGCTGCATGGATTCCATGCAGACTCGAAGTTGACGGATATCTGCCTGGAAGCGGGATGGCTTCCGCTTGCTCGAAGACCGACGCGAGAGCGCCCAGGAGTCGTCGCCCCAAAGTGGCGAGGGCCGGATTCGAACCGGCGACACCACGATTTTCAGTCGTGTGCTCTACCAACTGAGCTACCTCGCCCGGGCGCGCGCTCCGCATGCGCTGGGGAGGAAGGCTAGCGGGAGCGGGGGTGCCGGGGCTGATTGCATGGGGGCATGAGCTGGGCTCGGGCAGCGCTGGCGCTGGCTGCCGCTGTGGCGGCGGGTGGGCTGCTGGTCTCGGGCGGGTCGGGGGCGGATCCGCGGACGCCGGCGGGCCTGCCTGGGCTGCCGCCGCCGTTCCTGGGAACGGCTGTCGTCGGCGATGGGGGGCTGACGGCGGCGATCGACCCTTATGGCGACGTGGTGGATCTGCGGGCGCGGCCGGGGGGGCGACCGCTGATCGACAACCCCAGCGATCGGCAGGCTGCGGGGACGGTGCCGGTAGATACCGGGATCGTGCCCTGGGTCTCGCTTGGCGACCGCCCGGCGCGGCCGCTGTGGAAGGCGGATTCGGTCAGGCAGCGCTATCGCCTGGGGACGAACGTGGTCGTCACCACGGCGCGCTTCGGGGCAGCAGTGGTGCGGATCGTCTATGCCGCCGGCAACTCCCACCTCGCCTGCCTCATCGTCGAGGGCGAAGGGGCCCGCGTCTCGCTGCGCTCCACCGAACCGGCGGCCACACAGCGACTGCGTTGCGACGATCGATGGGCGCGCCAGACGACCCGAGCCGCCGAGCGCGACGATCGGCGCTGGTTGCGGCGGGCACGACCTCTCGCGCCGGGCGCCCCGGCCTGGGCGGCCCCGATCTACCAGCGCTCGCTGCTCGTTCTCCGCGCCTTGACCGACCGCGAGACGGGAGCCGTTGCCGCCGGCGCCCGCGACGGCTGGGCCTACGTCTGGCCGAGGGACGCGGCGACGGCCGCCCTCGCGCTCGACGCCGCCGGCTATCGCGGCGAGGCACGGCGGATCACGCGGTTCCTGCTCCATCTCGACCTCGGGGCCGCCGCCCGCTTCGACGGGCGCGGCACCTCGGTTCCCGGACGGGGGGCCGAGGGCGACGCCGCCGGCTGGGTCGCGGCCGCGGCACACACCACGGGCCTGGAGTCCCCGCCGTCGTCGGAGTGGCGCGACCTCCCCGACTACCAGGAGGGCGATCCCGGCGACTACCTCGGCAACGCCCTCGCCGCTTCCGCCGACGGGACGAAAAGGGGCCTATGTAGATCGAAATCGTCCCGTCGGCTGGTGAGGCGGCTGGGGGACCCGGCATCGGGGCTGGATTCCGCGGCGGCCTGGGCGGTACGGCCGTTCTCGCAGCGGCGGTTGTACGCCGCGGTGCGGGCGACGTTGCGACGGCTGGTCGCCGAGGGGTCGCGCTTCGGCATCACTCCCGGCGAGGCCTGGCCCGGGGACGACCCCTGGACCGCGCCGACCGCCTGGAGCGCCTGGAGCCTCGCCGCGCTCGGGGAGCGTCGGCGGGCGCTGCAACTGCTCGGGGACCTCCGCCGCGCCGCGACTCCAGCCGGAGCCCTGCCCGAGCGGGTCGACGCCCACACCGGCGTCCCTCGCTCGACCACCCCGCTAGCTTGGTCGCACGCCTTCGCGATCCTCGCGCTCCAGGAACTCTGGCCACCCAAGCGAACTGCATCTACTTTTCCCTCTGGGAGATAGAAAAGTTGATGCAGTTCGGACGACGGCGCGGCGATCAGGCGCGGCGCCAGCGGGTCAGGGAGTTGACGAGGGCTAGGCGGCGGCCGGTGTCGCTCTCGTAGACGCGGAAGCAGCCGAAGCCTTCGGGGAGGCGCTCGAGCAGCTGATCGATCAGCTCCGCGGCCGCCGGGCCGCCGGAGCCGCGGCGGAGCCAGTCCTCGTAGTCGAGGTCGAAGGGAATAAGTTGCTCGCTCTCGAGCTCGAGTCCGAACTCATTGCCGATGGTGCGCAGCTGCTCAGCCGTCAGGCACGACCAGTGCGAGGGGTCGCGCAGCCGTTCGATCTCCTCGACCGTCGCGTAGACCTCGCGGTCGGGGTCGGCGACGAAGTCGCTGACGACGGCCCAGCCGCCCGGCCGCACCACCCGCGCCATCTCCGCCATCACCCGCCAGGGCGCGGGGATGTGGTGGAAGCTGAAGCGGGTGACGGCGCCGTCGAAGCTGCCGTCCTCGAACGCGAGCGCGGTCGCGTCTCCGACCGAGAACTCGACGCTGCCGACCCCCGCGCGCGCGGCCTCCTCGCTCGCCTTTTCGACCATCGCCGGGGTCAGGTCCACACCGTGGACGCGCCCCACCCGCGGCGCCAGCGCCCGGGAGATCGCCGCCGGCCCGCAGGCGACCTCGAGCCAGCTCGCCTCGGCGACCTCCGGCACCAGCTCGACCAGCGCCCCCAGCGTCTCCGCTTTGGTCGCTACCTCGTTGCGGGCGAAGCTCTCGGTCTGGTGGGTGAACTCGTTGCGGATCGAGTCCTCGTACATGGGCGCCGATGCTAAAGGGCGGCCAGCGCCGCGGCGACCGCCTTCTCGGCGGTCTCGACGGCGACGACGCCGGGACCGCCGACCATCCGCTCGCGCCCGTTCAGCTCCCAGCTGCGCAGGGCCACCACCTCGTGGCCGATGACGCGGGCGAAGCCGATCTCCGAGAGCGTCCCCCACTCGCCGCCGATCGCGATCACCGCCTCGCCGGAGGAGACGACGGCGAGGTTGCGGGCGTGGCCGATCCCGGTGGCGACGACGTGGCTGCAGTACTCGTTGGCGTCGTCGGGCGACTCGCTCGGGACTATCCCGATCACTTCGCCGCCCGCCTCTGCCGCCCCCCGCGAAGCCGCCTCCATCACGCCGCCCCCGCCGCCGCAGACGAGCGCGACGCCGGCCGCCGCCAGCCGCCGCCCCACCTCTTCGGCCAGCATCCAGGTCTCCGACCCCTCCTCGATCCCACTCGCCCCGATCACCGCCACCTGGCGACGCCGCCTCACAGCTCGCCCCGCATCAAGCCCATCAGCTCCAGCGCGCCCGCCTTGTGCAGCGGTTCGTTCAGGTTCCCGCACTTCGGGCTCTGCACGCACGAGGGGCAGCCGGACTCGCAGGGGCACTCGGCGATCAGCCGCTCCGCGTCGCCGAGCAGGCGCTCGAACTCCTCGTAGCCGCGGCGGGTGATCCCGACCCCGCCGGGGTGGCCGTCGTAGACGAAGATCGTCGCCCGGCCGGTCTGGAAGTGGACGTTGGTCGAGAGGCCGCCGATGTCCCAGCGGTCGCACATCGCGATCAGCGGCAGGACGGCGATCTGGCTGTGCTCGGTCGCGTGCAGGGAACCGAGCAGCGCGTCGATCGGCAGCGCCCCGCTCAGCCGCTCGGGCAGGACGTACCAGAGCGCCTGGGTGACGAAGCTCTGCTCGGGCAGCTCGAGGGCGACGATGTCGATCGGTTCCTGGTCGACCACCGAGACCCGCTGGAAGGCGATCACCTGCTCGGTCACCGAGACCTCGCCGAAGTTCAGCTGCACCCCCGCCACCTCGCGCTGCTCGTGCACGCGCTCGATGTAGATCTCGGTCTCCTTTTTCGGCCGCGTGTACCAGTCGCCGTCGAAGCTGGAGACGATCGCCCGCCGCTCCTCGACGTCGAGGCGGTCGACCTCGTAGGAACGGCCCAGGTGGAGGTAGACGGCGCCGGGGTGGATCGTGGTGAAGGCGCGCTCGGCCTCGACCAGGCCCAGCATCTCGCCCGCGTCGCGCTCGATCACCGCCACCGAGTCGGCCGAGGCCGAGCGCAGGGCGATCTTGTTGGCGACGAACTCGGGGCGCCGCGGCATCAGCTTGCCGCCGACGCCGCGCAGCTCCCCCGCCGCGACCAGCCGTTCGGCCCGCTCGCGCCAGCCCTCGCCGAAGACCTCGTCGTCGTCAGACGTCAGCGGCAGCTCATACGCGGCGGCGATCAGGTGCCGGGAGGCGATCTGCTCGTTGGCGTGGTCGAGGATCGCCGCCTCGACCGGCCGCCCGAGGAACTCCTCCGGGTGGCGGCAGAAGAACTGGTCGAGCGCGTCCTGGCCGGCGACGTAGACGGCGAGGCCGCGGCGCCGGCGCCCCGCGCGCCCCCACATCTGCCGCAGGCTGGCGACGGTGCCGGGGAAGGTGGTGCAGATCGCCGCGTCGAGCTCGCCGACGTCGATCCCCAGCTCCAGCGCGTCGGTGGCGACCACCGCCAGCAGCTCGCCGGCGGCGAGTCGGGCCTCGATCTCGCGCCGTTGCTGCGGCGTGTAGCCGCCGCGGTAGGGAGCGATCCGCCGCGCCAGCTCCGGCTTTCCCCGCCGCTCCAGGTTTTCGCGGGCGAAGCGCTGGATCAGCTCGATGCCGCGGCGGCTTTTGAGGAAGCAGATCGTCCGCACCTCGTGGGTGACCAGCTCGGCCAGCAGGTCGGCGGCCTCGGAGAGGGCCGAACGCCGGGTGCCGCTCTTCTCGTCGATCAGCGGTGGGTTCCACATCGCGATCTCGCGGCCGGCGCGCGGCGCCCCGTCGTCGTCGACCAGCTCGAACTCGGTCCCGACCAGCCGCTCGGCCAGCTCGACCGGGTTGGCGATCGTCGCCGAGGCGAGCAGGAAGCGCGGCTCACGGCCGTAGACGCGGGCAAGCCGCCGCAGCCGCCGCAGCACGTTGGCGACGTGGGAGCCGAAGACGCCGCGGTAGGTGTGGGCCTCGTCGACGACGACCCACTCGAGGTTGGCGAGGAAGTCGCCCCAGCTCTTGTGGTTGGGCAGCAGGGCGACGTGGAGCATGTCGGGATTGGTGAGGACGAGGTTCGAGCGGCGGCGGATCGCCGGGCGCTCCTCGCGCGGCGTGTCGCCGTCGTAGATCGCCTCGCGGAGGCCCGGCGGGCGCAGCTGCGCGAGCTTGCGCGCCTGGTCCTGGGCCAGCGCCTTGGTCGGGTAGAGGTAGAGCGCCCGCGCTTTCGGCTGCGCCGCGATCCCGTTCAGGACCGGCAGGTTGAAGGCGAGGCTCTTGCCCGAGGCGGTGCCGCTGGTGATCACCAGGTCGGACTCCTCGGCGAGCTCGAAGGCGCGCAGTTGGTGGGTGTAGAGGGAGTCGATGCCGACCCGCCCGAGCGCCTCGGCGAGCCCCGGGTGCAGCTCGACCGGCAACGGCGCCGGCCGCGACCGCCGCTCCTCCTCGGCCGCCTCGGCGACGATCCGCCCGTCGCGCCGCGCGGGATCGATCGCGACGGCCCACTCGGACGCGAGAAGTGAGCCACCCCGCGCCATCAACTTCCCCCTCGACGGGACGAAAAGGGGCCTATATAGACCGTTCTCGTCCCGTCGGCATTAGAGGGACGGCAGATCTCGGCGGCGACGTGCATGGCCTGCAGGGACGAGCGGTCGTGGATGCGGAGGACGTCGGCGCCCTCGCGGACGGCGAGGGTCACCGCCGCCACCGTCCCCGACTCGCGCTCGCTGGCCGGCAGGCGCGCATCCCACGAGCCGGCCAGCACGGCGCCGATGAAGTCCTTGCGCGAGAGCGAGACGTAGAGCGGCAGGCCGAGCGCGCGCAGCTCGCCGAGGCGCCGCAGGATCTCCAGGTCCTGCGCCGGGCTGAGGTCGAAGTCGAGTCCGGGGTCGATGGCGATCTGCTCCTCCGCCACCCCAAGGTCCCGGGCCACCTCGACTCTCCCCTCGAACCAGGCGCGCAGGCGGTCGACCACGTCGTCGTACTCACGCCAGGGGCGATCGACCCGCGGCGGCCCCTCGATGTGCATCAGCACGTAACCGCACCCCGTCTCGGCAACGAGCTCGAACATCTCCTCGCAACCGCCGGAGATGTCGTTGACGACCGCCGCGCCCACGCTCAGCGCCTGCCGCGCCACCTCGGGCGAAAAGGTGTCGGCGGAAACAGGGATCGAATCGCCGGCTTTGGAGACCGGCGCCTTGGCGACCAACCCCTCCAACGCCGGGACCAGCGCTGCCGCCTCGTCCTCGGGCGGAACCGGCGGGCCCGCATTCGCCGCAACCGCGCCGACGTCGAGCATCTCGAAGCCCGCCTCAGCCAGCGCCAGGCCGTCGCGCACCGCCTGCTCGGGGGTGCCGCTACGGGCGCCCTCGAACATCGAGTCGACGGTGACGTTGACGATCCCGGCGCCGATCGGCCGCGCCAGGTCGAGGCAGGTGCCCCCGCCCAGGCTCCAGGTCCGCCGCGACTCGTCCACTCGCCGAGATTAGTGCTTGCCCGGCAAACCCTTAGCGCGGGCGCGCGGCGGCGTCTTCGAGCATCAGGGTCTGCTGCCCGCCAAACGAGGACCCGGCGTCGAGCCCCACGCGGAGGCGGAAGCTCAGGCCGGTCGGGCACTCGGCCCCGACCCACCGCAACACCCCGCCTGGAATTTCGAGCGTGAGGTCTTCCAGACCTTCGTAACCACGATGCCGGAAGACGAGGTCACCGTCCTCCAGCTTCAAGGGCAGCCGCTTGTCCCGCCGTCGGTAGTCGACGTAGGAGACGCGCGCCCTCCTCACCTGCCGGGGCGCCACCCGCAGGGTCTTCGGCAAACGCAGGGCCAGCGATCTCACCCCCGCCCATCCCTCTACCGGCCTCACCTCGACGCGTAGCGCCACCCCGGACGGGGTACCGCGCATCTGCAGATTCCCCTCCGCCGAGGGGAGACAGCCCAGCCGCCGCTGCCTGCGTTCGCTCCCCCAGCACGGCTTGAAGCCGACCACGCCGTCGGAGCCGAAGGAGCGGTCGGGGGAGCCGTCGGCCCGGAAGCGCCCGATCACGACCCTGCGGCTTGCTTCGTCTGCAAGCCCCGCCATCAGGATTCGCCCGCCGGGGAGGAAGACCACCCTTTCCCCCACGCGCCGTGCCGCGGTCCCCTCACCCCGTGGAGGCGGGCGATGCCGCGATCGCCGAAGGAGCGGTCGAGCCGACCGTCGGGGAGGAGCCTCGCCAGCAGCGGCGTCGCACAATCGTCGCACCGCCTGCGGAGCGGGTGAAGATCCCCGGCGACCAGCGTCCTCCCCTCGGCCGGCTCTACGTCGCGCGCCGCTGCACGCACCCCAGCCCGTCCGGCAATCGTGGTGAATCCTCCCCGCCCGAACGAGGTATCGAGCAGGCCCTCGCCGTCGAACCCCAAGGCGACCATACGTCCCTCGCTCGCCCCCGCGACCACGAAACCGGCCTGAGTCGGGGTCAGCGGGCCGGCCCCGAGCGACGGAATCGGGTCTCCCGGCATCTGCGCCTTGACGAACCCCGCGCCACCGGCAAAAGACTTGTCGTAGCCGCCGCGGAATTCGGGGACGCTCACCACGCCGTAGAAGTCTTCGCCGTAATCGCCGGCGGGAGGAACGAAGCGCATCAGGCTGACTCGCTTGCTCGAGCGGACCGACATGACCAGCGATCCGTCCTCGCGCGCCGCCATGTCGCCGAAGAAGGTCGAGAGGCCGGCGCCGCTCACCCACTCGCGCGCGCGGCCGTCGGCGGAGAGGATTTCCGCCATCGCTTCGTAGAGGAATTTCAGCTGTCCGTCACCACCGACGGCGATGCGGCCGTCGGGCATCAGCAGGATCCGCGCCGGCCTGGTCATGGCCACGAGTCGGGCACGACCTTCAGTTCCGAAGCTCGGGTCGAGGCTGCCCTCCGGCGTCAAACGAAGGATCGATCCCCACTCGGTGAGGGCGAGGATGCCGCCGTCCGGTTGCAGCGCGAGGTCGACGGTCCGTCCCTCGCGGGCGAGGACGACGCCTTCCGCTCCGAAGCTCGAATCGAGGCTCCCGTCCGGGAGCAGGCGCCCGACGTAGGTCGAGCCGAGCGGAGTTTCCCCGGCGACCAGGATCTTCCCGTCGGGCTGCGCCTCGATGGTCTCTGCCGATGCCGAAGCCGCGGCGACGAGAAGCAGGGCGAGGAATACGAGCGCGCCCGGCAGGCCGCGTCTAGCGGACATGGCTCATTGCCACCGGCAGCGTCGTCACCCGGCCGCGCTTGCCGAAGGAGCTGTCCGGCGTGCCGTCGGCGAGGTAGCGGCGGAGGAAGAAGCGGCCGCTGGACCCGTTCGCGCCGACGAGACCTCCCACCAGGATCTTTCCTCGGGGGCGCAGCGCCATGTCGTAGGCGACTTCGAAAGCGAAACGGCTCCGGTCACCGGAGCCGATCGGCGGCGTGACGATGCCGCCGTGGCCGAAGCTGCGCACGAGGTGGCCGTCCTTGCCGAGGTGGGTGAGGAGAAGGCTGGTGCAGCCGGTACCGCCGCAGTTGTGGGTGCTGCTGCCGGCGGCGAAGACGCTGCCCTTCGCGTCCACGGCCAGCGCGTTGGCGAGGTCGGCGGATTCGCGCCCGAGAGTGACGGTCCAGAAGCCACGACGACCAAAGCCATGGTCCTGGAGGCCATCGCGGTCGTAACGCGAGACCAGCATGTCGCCGTTCGCCTCCCCGGCGATCAACAGCTTGCCCCGTTGCCAGCTGAGCGCGTTCGCCGTTTCCCAGGAGAAGCTGGCGGGGAAGAGGTTGGATTCGACCAGGCCGGCGCCGCCGCCGAAGCTCGGGTCCGGCCCCGACGGGTAGCCGTTTTCGACGGCGCCGGGGATCAACCGGGCCAGCGCGGCGTGAGCCCTCGGGTGAAGGCTTCGTGCGCTCGCGTTCCCGGCGCCGATCACCGAGCCCCCCGGCCCGAGGACAAGGTCGTTGATGACGGTGGTCGGCTCGTCTTCACGGCCGTCGCCGCTGGTCATCGCGCCGACCCAGCCGCCCGCAAGCCCGCTCGGGGCGACCCGGTACAGCCGGCCGTACCAGCGTTCGCCGTTGTCGCTGGGATAGCCGGTCATCCCGCCGACGAAGATCGACCCTTTGGCGCCGACCACGATGCTGGTCGGGTACCACGAAGACTCCACCCCCGCCCCCTTTTTGCCGCGGATGCCGAAGTTGCCGTCGAAGCGGCCGTCGGGGAGCAGGCGCGCCACTTCCCCGACCGGCGCCGCGAGGACGATCCGCCCGTCCTTCTGCAGCGCCAGCGCGGTGAACGGCTGCTGATGGCGCATCAGGACGACGCCGTCGCCCCCGCCGAAGCTGCGGTCGAGCCCGCCATCCGGCAGATAGCGGACCACGGCGCCGAACCCCTTGCCGCCTTCGGGGACCAGCCCGCCGCCCCCGGCGACGACGATCTTCCCGTCCGGCTGCACCGCCATCGCGAAGTTGCCGACGGAAGCGTCGACCGTGGCGGCAGCGCCCCCCAGCGCCACCGCCACGACCGCCCCCACCAAGATCCACACCAATCCGCCGGCCCGCATGGTCGCTACCGTAACCCCCCTCTTGGGGCTTAGTTGCGTCTACACCGATCTCGACGGGACCCTGCTCGGGCGGGGCAGCTCGCTGTTCCGCGACGCCGAGGGCGGCTTCAGCCTGGCGCAGGCGCGGGCGCTCGAGGCCTGCCACCGGGTCGGCGCCGAGGTCGTGATCATGTCCGGCCGCCGCGAGCCGCAGGTGCACGAGGCCGCCCGCCTGATGGGCCAGACCTCCTACATATACGAGGCCGGCTGCGCCTTCGCGATCGACGGCGAGACGACGCTGATGACCGGCGAGATGGCGCCGAACGAGGACGGCACGATCTACGAGCAGATCGAGGAGCGCGGCATCCCGAAGCGGCTGTTCGAGCACTTCGAGGGGCGGCTCGAGTACCACTCGCCCTGGCATCACGGCCGCGTCCTCTCCCACCTCTTCCGCGGCAAGGTCGACGTCGAGGAGGCCAACGCGCTCCTGCGCGAGTGGGACTGCGACGACCTGCGCCTGCTCGACAACGGTGCCATCGGCCGGCCGATGCCGGCGGTCGCGGGACGCACCCACGCCTACCACCTGGTCCCGAGGCTGGTCAGCAAGGCGGCGGCGGTCGCCGGGCACGCCCGCGCCCGCGGCTACGACCCGGCCGACTGCATCGCCGTCGGCGACTCGGTCGAGGACCTCGAGGTGGCCGCCGCGGTCGGCCGCTTCTTCGTCGTCGCCAACGGGCCCGAGAACGACGAAGGTCTGCGCGCCGCCCTCCCCGCCTGGGACAACGTCACGGTCACCGAGGGCGCGATGGGCGACGGCTTCTACGAGGCCGTCGTCTCCAGCCTGATCGAACGCCGCTAACAGCTGCTGACGGGACGAAAACGGTCCTATATGGACCGAAATCGTCCCGTCGGCGGGGAGTTGGCGGTGGGTAGTATCGAGCCATGTCGTCCGACCACGCCACCGTCGCCGAGCAGGAGTACCTGGAGATCATGTTCTGGCTGGAGGAGGCCGGGCTGCCGATGACCGGCGCCAACATCGCCCGGGCGATGCAGCTCTCCCCCCCGACCGTGCACGAGATGATCGGCCGCCTGGTCGAGGACGGCTACGTCGAGCGCAAGCCGGACAAATCGCTCAGCTTCACCGAGTCCGGCCGCGAGCACGCCAGCTACATCGTCCGCCGCCACCGGATGATCGAGCGCTTCCTCACCGACGTGCTGGGAATCCCCTGGGACGAGGTGCACGAGGAGGCGGAGCGGATCGAGCACGCGATGAGCCCGGTGCTGGAGGAGCGGATGCGGGCGGCGATCGGCGACGCGACGACCTGTCCGCACGGCCACCCGATCGTCGAGGGCGTGCGCGAGCAGGGCTCGCTGCTGGCCGACGTCGAGGTCGGCGCCGACGTCACCGTCCTGCGCTTCGAGAACGAGGCCGAGGAGCTGCTCCACTACCTCAAGGACGCCGGCCTTCACCCGGGCCTGGAGGGCAAGATCGAGAGCAGCGACGACGAGCGCGTCGTCATCGCCTCCGCCGACGGCAGCCACGAGGTCAGCCGCAGTGTCGCCGAGACCGTCTCGGTCCGCGCCGACCCCGCGCCGCCGCCGCGGGCAGCGATCCCCGAGCAGCTGGTGCTTTCGAGCGACCGTTACGGCCGGTAGCTACTGCGGGACGCTCATCGTCACGATTGGCTCACCGGTCGGCTCCTCGCTGCCGCCCTGCCGCTCTTCGGTGACCATCACCGTGTCGACGCCGCTCATGTCTTCGATCTGGGTCGAGGCGCGGCCCTCGCGGTCGGGGACGAACAGCGCCGGCACCGCTTCGACCTTGCCTTCGCGCCGCACCCACGCCTCCAGCACCTTCCTCGGCGGCAGCTGGTGGACGCCGGCGAGGCGGAGCGTGCCGCCGCTGCCTTCGCGCACCATCCTCACCTCGATGCCGTGCTGCCGGCTGGAGAGGACGGTGCTCGACCCGCCCCCTTCGCCGGAGCCGCCCCTGCCGATCTCGTAGCCGGCGACCGCGGCGACGGCCAGGACCACCGCGGCGAAGGCCACCGCCGCTCGCCAGGACCAACTCAGACGCCGCTTCTTCGCCGGGCGGACGTCCGCCCGCACCTCGGCCATCAGGTTCTCGCGCAGGGAGCGCGGCGGCTCCCGCCGCTCGACCGACTCCGGCAGCGTCTGCAGCGCCGGCTCGAACCAGCGCATCTCCGTCCGGCAGCGCTCGCAGCCCTCGAGGTGGCGCTCGAACCCGGCCGCCTCGTAAGGCTCGAGCGCCCCGAGCATGTAGGCGGCGAGGTCCTCGCTCCATTGGGTGTGATCGCTGCCGTTCATGCCAGACCCTCCGCCAGCTCTCCCCTGATCTTCTCCAAGCCGAGCCGCATCCGCCCCTTCACCGTGCCCATCGGCAGGTTGAGGATCTCGGCGATCTCCGAGTGGCTGAAGCCGCCGAAGTAGGCGAGCTCGATCACCTTCGACTGCTCGCCGGGCAGCTTGCCGAGGGCGCCGCGGATCTCCCCCGCGGTCTCGCGCCGCAGCGCCTCCTCCTCGGTCCGCTCCGCCGCCGGCCGCTGCTCCAGCGCCGAGTCGTCGTCGAAGTCGAGCTTCGGCGCCTTGCCGGCCTTGCTGCGAAGGAAGTCGATCGCCCGGTTGCGGACGACGCTGAGCAGCCAGGAGCGGACGCTGCCGCGGGCGGCGTCGAAGCGGGCGCCGCTGCGCCAGACCGAGATGAACGCCTCCTGGGTCACTTCCTCGGCGGCGGCGCGGTCGCCGACGATCCGGTAGGCGAGCGAGTAGGCAACACCGCCGTGGCGGTCGTAGAGGACCTCGAACGCCTCGGGGTCCTGGCGACCGACGAGGGGCATCAGCTCCTCGTCGGCCAGCCGCTCCGCCTTCTCTCGCCGTACCGCCATCGCTCTCGTCTTCGCCGCCCCGCTACCCGATTCCTAGGCGATGAACGGTTCGACCGCCTTGCGCACCTGCGCTTCGTCGAGCGGCGGGTCGAACGCCTGCGGCGAGGGTTGGGACTCGTTCTGCAGCCGGATCGCCGCCGCGTGGCGCGCCTCGACCTGGACGATGCTGCCCGCCGCCGTCAGCACTTCTTTCGACTTGATCATCGGCGCGGCGCCGTTGTAGGCGCTGACACCGGTGTCCTCGAAGGTCTGCGCCAGCGCCAGGAAGCCGCTGGTGCCGCTGTAGGCGAAGTCGAACTTCGGTTCGGCGACCGGCTTGCCGTCGAGCTTCTCGATCGTCCCTTCCAGCGCTTCGACGTGCTGCTGCTCGTCTTTGGCGAGCAGGTCGACCGCCAGGAACCTCCGCCTCGTCACATCCATTTGCACCGCCTCCTGTCGTTGTGTCTGCCTCTCTCTACGGGCAGCGGCGTCGAGGTGGATCAGAATCCACCGATGACGGGAAGGACGCGCAGGGCGGCGCTGCTGGTGCTGGGCTCGATCGTCTCGGTGCAGAGCGGGGCGGCGCTGGCGACGGGGCTCTTCGACTCGGTCGGGCCGGCGGGAGCGGTCTTCCTGCGGGCGGGGTTCGGGGCGGTGGCGCTGATCCTGCTGACCCGCGGGGCGCCGCTGCGGACGCGCGAGTGGCCGCACCGCGACGTCTGGATGCTCAGCGTCTCGGTCGCCGCGGTGAACCTCTTCTTCTATGCGGCGCTCGACCGGCTGCCGCTGGGGATCACGGTCACGCTCGAGTTCGTCGGCCCGCTCGGCGTCGCCGTCTTCGGCTCACGGCGCCGGCGCGACATCCTCTGGGCGCTGCTGGCCGCGATCGGGATCGTCCTGCTCTCCGACGGCACCGGCGGCGAGGGAGTCGACGCGCTCGGCGTCGTCCTGGCGCTGACCGCCGGCGGCTTCTGGGCCGCCTACATCCTCCTCAGCGCCCGGGTCGGCGCGCTCGCGCCCGGGATGGGCGGCGCAACCCTGGCGGCGGTGATCTCCGCCGTGATGGTGGCGCCGCTCGGGATCGCCCAGGGAGGCACCGACCTGCTGGCCACCTCGACCCTCGCCGTCGGCGCCGCCGTCGGCGTCCTCAGCACCGCGGTCCCCTACGCGGCCGAGATGGAGGCCCTGCGCCGCCTGCCGCAGGCGGTCTTCGGAGTGCTGATGAGCCTCGAGCCCGCAGTAGCCGCAGCGATCGGCTTCCTCGCCCTCTCACAGGATCTCGCCGCCCCGGAAATCGTCGCGATCGGGTTGGTCGTCATCGCCTCGGCGGGCGCGCTGCGCAGCGCCGCTACGCCCGCCCCGCACGACTAACCGCAGCCGATTCTCGACACAGCCGGCTGTGCTCTGAGTCGGAAGCGCTAGGCGGGGGAGCCGGCGCGGAGGCTCTCCAGAGCCGTCGCGATGCGCCGTACGCCCTCGGCCGCCTTGTCCGCCGGCACCGGCGCGAACGACAGGCGCAGGCTCCGCGCCCCGTCCTCCAGCATGAAGTCGGGGCCGGCGACGAAGGTGGCCCCGTGGCTCTTCGCCTCGGCCAGGAGGGCGGCGCTGTCGGTGCCTTCGGCGAGGTCGAGCCAGAGGAAGTAACCGCCATCGGGAACGACGAACTCGGCCTCGGGTATCTGCTCGTCCAGCGCCGAGACGAGCGCGTCGCAGCGCGCCTTCAGCTCGCCCTTGACGAACTCGATGTTGCGGTCGAGCTCGCCGCTGCGGCAGAGCTCGAGCACGATCGACTCGGCCAGCATGTTCGGCGAGATGTAGGTCTCGTTCGCCTTTTTCGCCAGCTTCTTGATCTCCGCCTCCGGGCCGGCGAGGTAGCCGACGCGGACGCCGGGGCTGACCGTCTTCGAGAAGGAGGAGGCGTGGACGACTTTGCCCGCCTGGTCGATCGAGAGCATCGTCTCCAGCGGCTCCCCCTCGAAGGGCAGCTCGCGGTAGGGGTCGTCCTCGAAGATCCAGAAGTCGTGCTCGGCGGCGAGCTCGACCAGACGCCGGCGCTTCTCCGCCGAGAGCGTGCAGCCAGCCGGGTTGTGGGCGTTGGGGATGACGTGGGCGAACTTCAGCGGCCCCTCGTCGAGCGCCGCTTCCAGCTCCCCCACGTTGAGCCCGTCCGCCTCCAGCGAGATCGGCACCAGCTCGACCCCCAGCTGCTGCAGCAGGAGCAGGGTACGGTCGTAGCTCGGCTGCTCGACGGCGACGCGGTCCCCGGGCCCGAGCAGGTGCTGAAAGAGCATCGCGCCCGCCTCGAGAGAACCGTTGGTGATCATCACCTGCGCCGGATCGAGGTCCCCGTGCCGCTCCGCCACCCACCGGCAGAGCCCGGGATGGCCGATCCCGACGCCGTATGACAACGCCGTTTCCCAGTCGGAAGCGAGCGCCCGCTGCGCCGCCTCCCGCACCTGCTCGTGGGGGAGGATGTCGGCGCTGGGAGCCCCGCGAGCGAATGAGATCGTGTCGCCTGCCATCGAGGCCGACACTAGCAACGCGCCCTCGTCCGCGAATTCCCCCAACAAGCGTGGATGTAGCTCCACCGTCCCGCCACCGGCGGGCCGCCTGGGGGAGAACCACCAGGCGTCTCTGACTTAAGACCCTCATATGGGGGCAGGAAGTCAGACACGGCGGTCGAGGAGGGAGCGAGAGCGGGCGTTGATGCAGCTTGCGACGCGGCAGCACGGGGTCGTGGCGCGGCGTCAGCTGTCCACGCTTGGATTTGGGAGAAAGGCAATCGAGGCCGCGCTCGCCGAGGGAAGGCTCAGCTCAATTCACGGGGAGGTTTTTGCAGTCGGCCATATGCGAGTCCCGGGGCGGGGCTATTGGTGGGCGGCGATCTTGGCCTATGGACCCGGTGCCGTCTTGAGTCATCACTCCGCAACCATGCTGTGGGGGCTTCGGCGTCGTCGCAAGGGGCCGATTCACGTAACGGCCCCATGCGGCCGTCAGGGAATCCGGCGGCGGGAGGGGATCTGGATCCATCGCTGCAAGCTTCGACAGGGGGAATCGACGAAGCGAGACGGGATTCCGGTCACCACCGTTGCCCGCACCCTCTTTGACTTTGCGGAAGCAGCGCCCTACGAAGAACTGAAAGCGACCGCTGAGGAAGCTGACCGACTCAAGCTTCTGCGCCTTCGGGAGTTGGAGGTCGTCTGCGACCGCGGGCACGGACGCCGTGCGCTGAAGCCGGTGCGACGGCTACTTGTAGAGCTGGGTGCACCCGCTGAAGGGCGCTCGCCGCTGGAGATCCGCTTCGCCGAATTCTTGCGGGAGCGCGGCATCCCCGCTCCCGTCCAGAACGTCCTCGTCCTCGGCCACGAGGTCGACGCCCTCTGGCCCGCCGCGAGGCTCGTGGTCGAGCTCGACAGCTGGGAACACCACGGCCACCGCGCCGCCTTCGAGCGCGATCGCGCTCGCGATCCCAAGCTCATGCTCGCCGGCTACCGCACGATCCGCATCACCCACCGCCGCCTCGACGGCGAAGCGCAACAGGTCGCAGACGAGCTGCGGGCGCTGCTCGCCCCGGGCCCGCGAGCCACCCCAGAAGCCGCGCCTATACTCGCCAGGTGATGGCGGTCTGGGGGGATAGGCGTCGGGGGACAAGCGTTCTCGCGGCTCTGCTCTGCCTCGCCGCGCTCCTGGCCGCAGCCACGCTCCGCGCCGATGCGGCCTCGAAGCACCCCGGCCCGGACCAGACCCGTCTGCTCCTCCGCCTCTCCGACCTGCCGCTCGGCTATATGAACTTCGATTTCGGCGAGGGCGAAGACCGTCCGATCTTCTGCTCGCAGCTGACCCACCCCGAGGACACGCCGCCGAAGCTGAAGCGGTTCGTCCTCCGCTTCCATCCCCGTGGCTGCATCGGCGCTTTCTTCCAGGTTTTCGCCCCGCCGGGGAAGGAACCAGGGCCCCGGCTCATCGGGACCGGCGTCATGGCCCTCGGCAGCGACCGCGCCGCCGACGCGGCCTGGCGGCTGGTGCCGGCCCTGCTCGGCAGGCTGCTCGGCGACGGGGCCCCGCGCGAGGTCCACCCCGACGTCAAGGTCGGCAGCGCGACCAGGCTCTTCCACGCGACGCTCCGGGGCGAAGCGAGATTCCTCGGACGCCACACCTCCTTCCTCGTCTGGCGGTCGGGCAGCACCCTCGCGGTGGTCGAGACGTTCGGCCCGAAGGTCGGCAAGAACGACCGCGCCGCGGCGCAGCTCGCCCCGCTCCAGCAGGCCCACATCGAAAACCCGTCCCCCTACACCGGCGCCGAACGCTACGACGCGGAAGTGCCGCTCGACGACCCGGCGCTGAAGCAGCCGACCTACTGGCTCGGCCGCAACTTCGCGCCAGCCGGGCTCTCCCCCCTTCGCCTCGAGGACGCGGACACGTTCGCATCCCTGACGGGACGCGAAAAGACCGGCAAGGAGACCCGGCTCTCGTACGAAAGCGCCGACAACGACTACCTCGTCATCGACGAGTGGAATCCGCATCAGTGGCAGGTCTTCAAGAAGTCGAAGCTGAGCCACACGCTCGTCTCCTGGCACTGCACCGAGACGCGGACCGTCCAACTGGCGGAAGGGACGGCGACGATCTACGCCGGCTACAAGCGCGACTACCGCAAGTGCCCGAGCGGACCGCCGACCTCCTTCACCGCCCGCGCCGGCCTCCCGGGCGTCTTCGTCTCGGTCGAGACGCCGTTCGCGCTGCACTTCGCCTTCCCGGGCAGGACCTACAACTCCTATGAGGCGTTGGAAACGATCCTCACTGGCCTCGCGCCACGTCCGCAGCGCACCGGCTGAGCCCGCGAGCGCCTAGAGCGAGCGCAGCATCTCGACGGCGATCTGGGCCGTCTCGGTCGGGCTTTCGCCGACCCGCACGCCCTTCGCTTCGAGCGCGTCTTTCTTCGCCTGGGCCGTCCCGGAGGAGCCGGAGATGATCGCGCCGGCGTGGCCCATCTGCTTGCCGGGCGGGGCGGTGAAGCCGGCGATGTAGGCGACGACGGGCTTCGAGACCTCGCTGGCGATGAACTCGGCCGCCCGCTCCTCGGCGTCGCCGCCGATCTCGCCGACCATCACGATCAGCTCGGTGTCGGGGTCGGCCTCGTACATGGTGAGGACGTCGATGAAGTCGGAGCCGACGATCGGGTCGCCGCCGATGCCGACGATCGAGGAGTTGCCCGTCCCGGCCTGCTTCAGCTCGTTGCCGATCTGGTAGGTCAGGGTGCCGCTCTTGGAGACGACGCCGATCGGCCCCGGGTCGAAGAACTGGGCGGGGATGATGCCGACGTTGGCCTTGCCGGGCGAGAGCACGCCGGGGCAGTTCGGCCCGATCAGCCGCACCCCGGCCTCCACCGCCTTCCAATAAGTTCGAAGCATGTCGAGGACGGGGATCCCCTCGGTGATCGCGATCACCGTCTCGACGCCGGAGTCGATCGCCTCGTCGATCGCCGCCGCGGCGAAGCGCGCCGGGACGAAGATCATCGAGGTGTTGGCACCGGCCTCCTCGACCGCCTCCTTGATCGTGTCGAAGACCGGCACGCCCTCGACGTCCTGACCGCCCTTGCCGGGCGTGACGCCGGCGACCAGGTCGGTCCCGTAGGCCTTGTTGCGCAGTCCGTGGAAGGAGCCCTCGCGCCCGGTCAGCCCGGAGACGGCGAGCTTCGTGCCCTCGTCGACGACGATGCTCACGACGGGCTCCCGGCGAGCTCGACGACGCGGCGCGCCGCGTCGAGCATCGTCTTCTCCTGGTGCAGGTTGGGCAGGTCGGCCGCGGCGAGGATCTTCAGCCCCTCCTCGGAATTGGTCCCGTCGAGGCGCACGACCAGCGGCATCCCGAGGTCGATCTGGCCGGAGGCGGTGACGATCCCGTTGGCGATCTCGTCGCAACGGGTGATGCCGCCGAAGATGTTGAAGAGGATCGCGGTGACCTTCTCGTCGCTCTTGATCACTTCCAGCGCGTTGACGATCGCCTCGGCTTTGGAGCCGCCGCCGGCGTCGAGGAAGTTGGCGGGCGCGCCGCCGGCCTGGGCGACGACGTCGAGCGTCGACATGCAGAGGCCGGCGCCGTTGGCGAGGATGCCGACGTTGCCGTCGAGCTTGACGTAGGTGAGGCCCTTCTCCTTCGCCATCTGCTCCTGCGGGTCGTCGACGGTGTCGGCGATCTCGGCCAGGTCCTGGTGGCGGAAGAGGGCGTTGCCGTCGATCGTCACCTTCGCATCGAGGGCGACGACGTCGCGGCCGGCGGTGACGATCAGCGGGTTGACCTCGATCAGGCTTGCGTCCTCCTCGCGTGCCACCTCGGCCAGCTTCACCAGCGTCTCGGCGGCCTGGTCGAGCGCGTCCTCGGCGAGGCCGGCGTCGGCGACGATCGAGCGCGCGTCGGCGGCGGTGAACTCGCGGGTCGGGTCGATGTGCCGTTTGACCAGCGCGTCGGGGTCCTCGGCGGCGACCGCCTCGATGTCCATCCCGCCCCTGGCGGAGACCATCGCCAGCAGCTTCTTCTCGCCGCGGTCGAGGATGACCGAGGCGTAGTACTCCTCGGCGATGTCGGAGCCGCCCTCGATCCAGACCGCCTCGACGCGGAACGGCCCCTCGCCGTGCGGGCCGACGATGTCCATGCCGAGGATCGCGTCGGCGTGGGCGCGCGCCTCCTCGGCGTCGCTGGCGATCTTGATCCCGCCCGCCTTGCCGCGGCCGCCGATCAGGACCTGGGCCTTGATCGCGCACGGATAGCCGATTCGCTCCGCCGCGGCGACCGCCTCGTCGACCGTGTCGGCGACCTCGCCGCCGGGCACGGGGATGCCGTGCTTCGCGAACAGCTGCTTGCCCTGGTACTCGAGGAGATCCATAAGTGGTGGGAGACAGGCGCCGGGGCGCGGCGCGCAACCCTATCCGAGTCGGCCTCTCGGCCGCCGAGTGACACCGGGAATACCTGGCCGGCGAGCCGATGACATAATGCCGCGCTCGCGATGGCCCTCCCCAGCCTCAAAACCGTCAAATGGGTGACCACCGACTGCTACGGCACCCTGATCGACTGGGAGAAGGGCATCGTCGAGGCCTGCAAAAAAGAGGCGGCCAAAGACGGCTTCAGCTTCGACGAGGAACCCTTCCTCGCGCGCTTCATGGAAGTGCAGGCCGAAATCATGGCCGGCTCCTACGAGCTCTACGCCGAGGTGCTGCGGCGGACGATCGTCAAAGTCGCCGGTGAGATCGGCTGGGAAGTGGAGCCCTCGCGGGCCCAGTTCCTGCCCAACAGCGTCGCCTACTGGATGCCGTTCCGCGAGGCCAACGCGGCGATGGACCGGCTGGCGAAGAAGTACGAGATCGGGATCGTCTCCAACATCGACGACAAACTGCTGGGGATCTCGCGCCGCCACCTGCGGACCGAACTCGACCTCGTCGTCACCGCCCAGCAGGTGCGCAGCTACAAGCCCGACCCGGTCCACTTCAAAGAGTGCGCGCGGCGGATCGGCGGCAAGAAAGGCTGGCTCCACATCGGCTCCGATTACACGACCGACATCGCCCCGGTGCTGAAGATGAACGTGCCGGTGATCTGGGTCAACCGCCACGGCGAGAAGCTGGAGGGGCGCAAAGCCCCCAGCGCCACGGTCAAAAACTTCCGCGAAGCCGTCAAAAAGCTCGGCGCGTCCTGAGCGTCTTCTAGCTTTCACGCCGCAACTCAGGCGTGAGGCGCCGGTTTCGGGGTAGCCACCCCGGCATCCACCGATGCAGATGTCCGCTCCACATTCCAGTCGTTCCCGTGCGCGCACTTCCGCGCGGCTCGTCGTCGCGGCGGGTCTTCTCGCTCTGCTCGCGAGCCTGGCCTTCGTCAGCGCCCAGAGCGCGAATGCCGCGAAATCCTCGGCTTTTCCGCCCGAGCGCCCGAGCTTCGTCGTGATCCAGACCGACGACGAGACGCTCGACCAGCTCTACGCGGTCTTCAACGCCGGCGGGGTCGAAATCCCGGCGATGCCGAACACGCTCTCGCTGATCGCCGGCCGCGGCATCACCTTCAACCGCTACTACGTCTCCTACCCCCTCTGCTGCCCCTCGCGTGTCAGCTTGCTGACCGGTCGCTACGCGCACAACAGCAACGTTCGCGGCAACGTCCAGCCCAACGGCGGCTACACCGGCTTCAAGGCTCGCGGGGCCTTCACCCACAACCTCGCCACCTGGCTGCAGGGGGCGGGCTACCGGACGATCCACATCGGCAAGTTCCTCAACGGCTACGGTGACGAACCGTACGACACCGGCGTCGACCTGCCGCCCGGCTGGAGCGCCTGGCACACCGTGCTCAGCGCCGACACCCACCACTACTTCTACGGCTACACGCTCAACGACAACGGCTCGCTCGACGGTCCCTTCGGCGACTCCGGCAGCTGGGACACGCGCGAATACGGCGAACGCGACTACTTCGGCTGCCCAACCACCACGATCGAAGAAAAACCGTGCCTGTACGAGACCGACGTGCTCAGCCGCATCGCCTACGAAGAGCTGAGCGGAACCTCACCTGAACAACCCTTCTACCTGCAGCTCGACTACACCGCCCCGCACGGCGATTTCCGCCGCCCGGCCGGGCCGGAGCCGGCGCCCCGCCACTACACCCTCTTCGACGGCGCTCCCTACCCGCACAGCCGCTCGCAGGGCTTCAACGAGGGCAACGTCAACGACAAGCCCCGCTTCATCCGCGAAGCGCCATACCTGTCGCTGAACGACATCCACACCTATCGCGTCTACTACCAGAAGGCGCTGGCCTCGCTGCTGGCGGTCGACGACGGGGTGAAAACGGTGATCGACACCCTCGGCGGCCTGCACCGCCTGCGCAACACCTACGTCATCTTCACCTCCGACAACGGCTTCTTCTACGGCGAGCACCGCCTCACCGGCGGCAAGTTCCTCGCCTACGAGCCGGCCACCCACCTGCCCTTCCTGATGCGGGGGCCGGGGATCAAACCCGGCACCTCGACCGGCGAGCTGGCGGCGAACGTCGACATCGCCCCGACGATCCTCGAACTGGCGGGGGTGACGCCGGACAAGAGCGTCGACGGCACCTCGCTGGTGCCGTTCTTCCGCGACCCGAGCCTGCGGACGCGGCGGCCCATCCTCTTCGAGTCCTTCGTCGAGACCAACGACGTCGAAGCCAACGGCGAACCGACCGCCCAGCGGGCCCGCGTCAAGGAGCTGAAGCGGCGTCGCGGCGCCAGCGCCTCGATCATCGCCCCGCCGAAGGACTATGAGGGAATACGCCTCGGCCCCTACAAGTACATCGAGTGGCCCGACGGCGAGAAGGAGCTCTACGACATCACCAAAGACCCGTACGAGCTCAACAACATCGTCCGCGTCCCCAACTTCTTCCCGATCCGCGCCTACCTCCACGCCGAGCTGGTCCGCCTCGAGAACTGCGTCGGCCGCACCTGCCGCGAATCCGCCCCGCCCTTCCCACTGACCAAGAAGGAGCAGCGCAAGGTCGACAAGGAACGGCGCGAAGAAGAACGGCGGAAACAGAAGGAACGCGAAGAAAAACGGCATCACAAACGGCACGCTTGAGGTCTGGCCGGGGCGCGGGTGGGGTCCTCCAGACACCGCTCGCCT
>JBIOWB010000007.1:0-19937 GCA_044868125.1 Solirubrobacterales bacterium | reverse complement strand
CCCCCCCCCCCCCCCCCCCCACCTAGGCCAGCTCGACGTCCCGGTGCTTGACCCCGACGATCACGTCCTCGCGCGCCGCCAGGTCGCGGCGGATGCGATCGGCGACGGTGATCGAGCGGTGGCGACCGCCGGTGCAGCCGATCGCGATCGTCAGGTGGCTCTTGCCCTCGGCGACGTAGGCGGGGACCAGGAACTCGAGCAGCGGCAACAGGCGACCGTAGAACTCGCCCGCCTGGGTCCCCTGCTCGACGTAGGCGCGGACCTCCTCGTCCATGCCGGTCATCGGCCGCAGGTCCTTGTCGTAGTAGGGATTGGGCAGGAAGCGGACGTCCAGCGTCAGGTCGGCGTCGCGCGGCGGCCCGTTCTTGAAGCCGAAGGTGAGCAGGGTCAGGGCCAGCTTGCCGCTCTCCTCCCGCCCCAGCAGCTCTTCGGCGATCTGCCGGCGCAGCTCCGCCCCGGTCAGATCGCTGGTGTCGATCACCTTGTCGGCGCGCTCGCGCAGCGGCGCCAGCAGCTCCCGCTCGGCCCGGATTCCCTCGACGATCCGCCCTTCCGGCGCCAGCGGGTGGCGGCGGCGGGTCTCCTTGTAGCGATCGAGCAGCGTCTCCTCGTCGGCCTCGAGGAAGAGCACCATCGGCGCCGTCCCTTCCGCCTCGAGGTCGTCGATCACCTGCACCAGCTCCTCGAAGTAATCGCCGCCGCGCACGTCGGAGACGATCGCGGCGCGCTCGACCCCGCTGCCCTCGTGGCGGAAGAGCTCGCCGAGGCCGGCGATCATCCGCGGCGGCAGGTTGTCGACGCAGAAGTAGCCGCCGTCCTCGAAGGCGGCGATCGCTTCCGACTTGCCCGCCCCGGAGTGGCCGGTGATGACGACGACGGTGACCGGTCTGGCGGGGCCCACGCCGTTGCCGCCCTCGCTCTGAACCTCGGCTTCCACCCGCTCCGCCATCTGGCACTCCCTCAGTTGGTCCGGTTGAGCTGCTCGTGTATTTCCCGACCTACTTTGCCAGGCAGACCGGGCACCGCCTCGAGCTCCTCGCGGGTGGCGGCGAGGAACCGCTCCGGCGTCCCGAAGTGTTGCAGCAGCGCCCGCTTGCGCGCCGGGCCGATCCCCGGCAGGTCGTCGAGGACCGAGCCTTCGAGCAGGCCCCGATCGCGACGGCCCCGATGGTGCTCGATCGCGAACCGGTGCGCCTCGTCGCGGACCCGCTGCAGCAGGCGCGAGGCCTCGGAGTCGGCGGCAAGGTCGAGCGGCTCTGAGCGACCGGGCACGTAGACCTCCTCCAGCCGCTTGGCGAGGCTGGCGATCGTCACCCCGCGCTCGGAGAACTGCCGCAGCGCCCGCACCCCTGCCGCCAGCTGGCCCTTGCCGCCGTCGATCAGGATCAGCGAGGGGAGCGAGGCGAAGCTGGCGTCGCGCTTGCCGTCGTGCGGCGAGAGGTCGGCCTGTTCGAGGTAGCGCGCCATCCGCCGCGAGAGCACCTCCTCCATCGAGGCGAAGTCGTCGGGGCCGCCGTTGCCGACCCCGTCGGCGCGGAGGTCGCCGCGGACCTTGAAGCGGCGGTAGTCGGACTTCCTCGGTGCCCCGCCCTCGAAGACGACCATCGAGGCGACCGTGTGCTCGCCGCCGATCGTCGAGATGTCGAAGCCCTCGATCCGCACCGGCAGCTCCTCCATCCCCAGCGCCGCGGCCAGCGCCGAGAGCGACTCGACCCGGCGGGTGCGGCGGTGCTCGCGCCGCAGCTTGTCCTGGTCCAGCGCCAGCTGGGCGTTGCGCTCGGCCAGCTCGCGCAGCCGCCGTTTGTCGCCGCGCTCGGCGGCGCGCACCTCGACCGGGGCGCCGCGGCGCTCGCTCAGCGCCTCGGCGATCACCCCGGCGCGGTCGCGCAGGTAGGGGCCGACGACGATCGTCCGCGGCATCGACGGCGAGGCGGCGTAGTACTGGGAGACGAACTCCTCGGCGACCTCGGCCGGCTCGCGTTCGCCCTCGTTTTCGAGGTAGAAGCTCTGGCGCTCGGCGAGGATCCCGTCGCGGACCTGGAAGACCTGGGCGTTGGCGTCCTGCCCCTCGACCGCGACCCCGATCAGGTCGGCGGTCCCGATCGTCGCCCCCGCCACCCGCTGGCGCTCGAACAGCGAGCGGATCGCCTTCAGCCGGTCGCGGTGGACCGCCGCCCGCTCGAATTCCTGCGCCGCTGCCGCCGCTTTCATCTTGTCGTCCTCCTCGCGCTCGACCTGGCGGTAGCGGCCGGAGAGGAAGTCGACGATCGCCTCGACGTTGTGGCGGTACTCCTCCCTGCTGATGTAGTCGACGCAGGGCGCCCCACAGCGCTTGATGAAGTAGTCGAGGCAGGGGCTGCCGGAGCGGCGGCCGGGCTCGCGGCCCTCGCAGGTGCGGAACTGGAACAGCTTGCCGAGCAGGTCGAGCGTCTCGCGCACCCGCTTGGCGCTGGAGAAGGGGCCGAAGTAGGCGCGACCGACCCGATGCTTCTCGCGGGTGAAGTAGACCCGCGGGTAGTCCTCGTCGAGGCTGACGGCGACGTAGGGGTAGGACTTGTCGTCGCGGAGGCGGATGTTGAAACGCGGCCGGTGACGCTTGATGAAGCTCTGCTCGGTCAGCAGCGCCTCCGCCTCGTTGGCGGTTACAAGCGACTCGATGCGGTCGATGCGCGAGGTCAGGCGTCCGTCCCCGCCGGAGAAGTGCGAGGCGATGCGTTTGCGGATCGAGCGCGCCTTGCCGACGTAGAGCAGCTCGCCCTCGCGGTCGTAGAAGAGGTAGACGCCGGGCTGGTCGGGCAGCGACCTGCGCTGCTGCGCGATCCGCTCGGCGCGGCTCAGCGCTCCCTCCCTCTCGGCCTTCTCGTCGCCTTTTGCCACTGCCCAAAGGGTAGGCTGCTGGCCACCCGGCCAACCCGCGCGACCAGACGATCAGGAGAATCAGATGACCAGCACCGCCGTCAACCCGCCAGAGCTCAACACGATGCGGATCGAGATCGACGGGGAGATCGGGACGCTGACCCTGGACCGGCCGGACGCCTTCAACGCGATGAGCCCGGAACTGATCGGCGAGATGACGGTCGCCTTCGCCTGGCTCGCCGACCAGGCGCCGCTGCGGGGCCTGATCGTCACCGGCGCCGGGCAGGCGTTCTGCGCCGGCGGCGACGTCAACTGGTTCCGCAAAGGGGTGGAATCGGGGGAGATCGACCTGCCCTCCGACGTGCGGCGCGGGGCCGAGGTCCTGCACCAGGCGATCATCGACATGCGGCGGATTCCCTATCCGGTGATCGGGGCGATCAACGGCCCGGCGGCCGGGGCCGGCTTCTCGCTGGCGCTCGCCTGCGACATCCGCATCGCCGCCAGCACCGCTTTCTTCGCCCCTGCCTACGGGCGGATCGGCGCCTCGCCCGACGGCGGCATGACCTACTTCCTGCCGCGCGTGGTCGGGCCGAGCAAGGCGCTGGAACTGCTGCTCGAAGACCCGAACCTGAAGGCTGCGGAGGCGAAGGAGCTGGGCTTGGTCAGCGAGGTCGTCGAGCCCGACGAACTGATGGAGGCGGCGCGAGCGAAGGCCGAGGAGCTCGCCAAGAAGGCGCCCCACTACGTGCGAATGGCGAAGAAGCTGGTCGGGGTCAGCATCGAGAACAGCATCAACGACCACCTGCAGCTGGAGCGCCACGGCATCGCCGACTCGATGGCGACCGAGGACCTGCGCAACGGCGTCGAGACCTTCTTCAGCGGCGGCACGCCCGAGTTCCACGGGCGCTGAACGGGGTAGCGATTCTTTACGTATCGCGGCTAGAGTCATCCCAAGAGAACGTCCTCCGCGGGAAAGGAACGAGATGAAGAAGTCCGCAGCCCTGTTCGCCCTGGTCCTCGCCGCCCTCGCGCTGGTCGCCTGCGGCGGTGGCTCCGACACCTCGTCGAGCGAAGAAACCTCTTCAGGCGGCGCAGCCCAGGAAGAAACCTCCGAAAGCGAAAAGGAAGCCGAAGGCGGCAGCGCCGGCTCCGGCTCGGCCGTCGACATCGAAGCCGACCCCAGCGGCAACCTCGCCTTCACCAGCGATACCGCGACCGCCAAAGCCGGCAAGGACACGATCAACTTCACCAACGATTCGCCCGTCCCCCACGACGTCAAAATCGAAGCCGAAGACGGCCAAGAAATCGGCGGCACCGAAGTCATCTCCGAAGGCTCCGACTCCGCCGAAGTCGAACTCGAACCCGGCACCTACACCTACTACTGCTCCATCCCGGGCCACCGCCAGGCCGGCATGGAAGGCACGCTGACGGTCAAGTAGCTCGGTGTGTGTCCGTACCGGTCTCTGGATGTCCCCGGAGGCCGGTACCTTTTTCATACTCGAAAGATAGTTGAGCATGTATAGGATCGCCCTCCTGACGATTGCGGAGGAGGGAAGGCATGGATCGCAGCATCCGGTCGGTCAGAACGGCCCTGTCGGTTTTCGCACTGGTTGTCTTTTCGCTGGCTGCGTCCAGCCTCGTTTCCAGCGCCAGTGCCGCCTGCCCTCCATATGAAGTGATCGGTGCCCGCGGCTCCGGGCAGAAGGAAAAGAAGGAGGAGATGAGCATGGGCCCCGAGGTCCATGACTTCTTCCTCTCTCTGCGAGGACTCCTCGGCGCTGGGGTGGTAAAGGGATACGGAGTGCAGTATCCGGCGATCGATGTGATCTCGGCTGCCGGCGCCGGCGCTTTTCTCCATCTTGGCGGCCCTTACACCGACTCGGTCCGAGAAGGCGCTGACGACGCCAAGCTGCGGATCCAGATCCGACGACGCTCCGGGTGCGGATCGACGAGGTTCATCCTCGCCGGCTATTCCCAGGGCGCGCAGGTGATGGGAGACGTCCTTCGCGATCCAGACATCCGCAAGTCGGTGGTTGGGGTCGCTCTCTTCGGCGACCCCTACTTCGATGCTGACTCCTGGTCATCGCGAGGGAGCTTCGACTCGAGCCTCTACGGCATCTTCGGGCCCCGACCAGAGTGGTCGTCCGACCTGTACGGACATGTCTTCTCGTACTGCCACTGGCACGACATCGTCTGCAACATGTCCGAGCGCCACCACATCCTGGGAGACGGGGACGTGTACACGCGCACCACCCAGGGACAGAAAGCCGCGCATCTCACCCCTGCCTACCGCCTGGAAGCAAATGGCGGCCAAGGGGATGCCGGAAAGGCAGCGCGCGACGTCGCTCGCGCCCTTGGCTTCACCCCCTCTCCCCTGCCCTTTTCGGGTCCGCTCGACATCGCATTCGTCATCGACTCGACCGGCTCGATGTGGGACGAGATCGAAGAAGTGAAGGAAAACGTGACCACCCTTGCAGGGCAAATCGCCGGGATCGACTCCGATTACCGGCTGGCGCTGGTCGACTACAAAGACATCGAGGAAGAGGAAAGCGAATACCAGTCACGCCTTGACCTCGACTTCACCAACGACGTCACGGCCTTCGATCGCGAAGTCTCAGGGTTGGAAGCCTTCGGTGGCGGCGACGAACCGGAGAGCGTCTACTCCGGACTGATGACCGCCCTCGACCTCGACTGGCGCGCGGGCGCGAAGAAGATCGTGGTCCAGATCGGCGACGCGCCGGCCAAGGACCCCGAGCCGTTGACCGGCTATACCCTGCAGACCGTACAGGCCAAGGCGCTGTCGGTAGACCCGGCGACGGTCGACACGATCCAGTCGGGCGAAGAACCGGATACCTCCAGCTCGTTCTCGGCAATCGCCTCGGCCACGGGGGGTCAGTACCTCGCCCTGCCCGAATCGGACCTCTCGGGTCTCGTCCCGGCCATCGTCGACGAGATCCGCCGCAACACCACGGCGCCCGCCGCCGCCCTGACGGCTCCGTCTCGCGTCGTCGTCGGTGTTCCGGTGAGCCTCAGTGCGGGCGCGAGTCACGACGTCGGCGAAGCGATCGCCGGATATGACTGGGACTTCGAGGGCGACGGCACCTTCGACGCAAGCACGGCCGACCCGGTGGCGAGCCATACCTACCCCGCGCCCTTCTCCGGGACCGCAGTGGTGCGGGTCCGGTCGGCTTCCGGCCTGAGCAGTCTCGCCACGGCGCCAATCGTCGTGGTCAGTGCCACGACGAGGCGCCCGCGCAAGCCCGGGCATCTGCGAGCCTCGCTGCACGGGAGCAGGCTCGTCCTCAAATGGCGAGCGGGGAAGGGACCGCTGCCGCAGTGGTTCACCGTGTTCGACACCCAGGCCCACCCGATCGCTCGTATCGCCGTCAGCGGCACCGAGCGGAAGTTCCAGACGAGCGTGCGCGGCATCGTCCCGCGCCATCGCTATCGGTTCTCGGTTGCCGCTGGCAGTGAAGGCGGGGAAAGCAGACGGGCGGGGCCCGTGGTCGTCGAGGGTGGTCGACACCGCGGCTCCAAACACCGCTCAAACCACGGCAAGCGACACCACAGGTGAGGACGGCGCCCTATTCGCCGGGCGCCAGCACCCGCGTCACGCTGTCGCCCACGAAGCACGGCTTCTCGGCCCCCTCGACCTCGAGGGTGAAGCGGGTGACGACCTCGTACCAGCCGCCGCCCTTCTCCTCGACCGAGACGACCTCGGCCTTGGCGCGGATGCGGCTGTCGACGGGGACCGGGGCGGGGAAGCGGATCTTGTTCCAGCCGTAGTTGACGCCGAGGGCGAAGCCGGTGGAGGAGATGAGCTCCTGGCGGAAGCCGTCGACGGTGGCCAGGGTGAGGTTGCCGTGGGCGATGGTGGTGCCGTAGGGGCTCTCGGCCTTCGCCCGCTCGGGGTCGACGTGGATCCACTGATGGTCGCCGGAGAGCTCGGCGAAGGCGTCGACGTCCGCCTGCGCGATCGTGCGCCACTCGCTCGGCCCGATCTCCTGGCCGACGAGGGCCTTCATCCCCTCGACCCCCTGTACCTCGGTTGCCATCGGCGCGCAGTCTATCCCGCGCTCAATCGCTCCACCAGCCGGCGATGATCTCGCCGTCGCCGTCGCGCCGCGGTCCGAAGGCGAGCACCTCGAGGCCGTTGTCGCCGGCTTCGAAGGCGCGGGTCACTTCCGGCGATACGCGGATCGCGTCGAGCGCCTCCACCTCGATGATCTCGTCGTCGAGTTTGAGCAGGCCGCTGCCGCGAACGACGACGTAGACCTCCTCCGCCTCCTCGTGGTTATGACCGAAGGGCTGGCGCTTGCCCGGCTTCAGACGATAGAAGCTGAAACCCGTCTCCTCCGCCTCTACATCCTCCCTGGCGAACCGCGCCTCCATGTAGTCGTCGAAGCCGAACTCCGGCGCCGAGTTCTTGACATCGTCCAGCTTCTTGTGGGTGAAGGGATTGCGCATGCCGTTCCTTTCCTCGCCGACCTCGTAATTCCCGCTACCCACAGTCTCGAGAACCAAGCAGTTCGGCCTGGGAGGAGAAGTCGCCGTCGCGCAGGACGTGAAGGGCAAAGCCGGGAGGGTCGACGAAGTCGACCTCGTTGGTGGCGAAATCCGGCCGCACCTGCAGGCAGGTGCTGGGCGCCGAGAAGACGGCGCGGCCGGCCAGCACGCCGCCCGCGGTCCGGTGCAGGTGACCGCCGACGACCCCCCGCAGCTGTGGATGGTCGGCGACGACCTCCGCCAGCGCTTCGCGCGCGGCCGGAACGAGGTTGATCTCGTCCCACCCTGGGATGCCGGTCGGGAGCGGTGGGTGGTGCACGGCGAGGACGGTCGGGCTGGTGGGATCCCGGCTCAGCTCCTCGTCCAGCCAGCGGAGCTGCTCCTCGCCATAGACGCCGGGATCCTGACCGGGGACGGTCGAGTCGAGGACGACGAGGCGCAGCTCGCCGACGGCGACGCTGTAGTTGACCGGCTCACAGCCGTCGCCGGAAAGGCCGAACGCCTCCCGCAGTCGGCACCGGTCGTCGTGGTTGCCCGGCAGGACGTGGACGGGCACGTCGAACCGCCCCAGCAGCCGGCGCACGCGCCGGTAGCTCTCCTCGCCGGCGTCGTCGGTGAGGTCGCCCGTGACGACGACGCCGTCGACCTGGTTGGGCAGCGAGCGGACCGCCTCGACCACCCGCTCGAGCCGGGAGGTCGGATCCACGCCCTGCCACTCGTCGCAGACGTGGAGGTCGCTGAGCTGCGCGAGGAGAACCGCCTTCGTCATGGAGCGACGATATGAGATCGAGCCCTCCTGGCGCACTCGCCCGCCGGGTAGCCTTCCACCCGTGACCCGCCCCGTCGGTCGTGTCCTCTCGAGCAGCCAGCTGGCGACGCTGGCCGAGAACGGGGAGGAGCGGACGGCGGAGGTCGGCGAGGAGCTGTTCCGGATCGGAGACCAGACCTACCCCTTCATCGCGATCCTGGAGGGGGAGGCGGCGGTGCTGGACGGCAACGGCCAGGAGATCGTTCGCCACGGACCGAGCGGCTTCCTCGGCGAGATGAACCTGCTCTCCGGCCAGACGGTCTTCCTCACCGCGATGGCGACGAAGCCGATGCGCTACATCGCGGTCGAGCGCGAAGAGCTGCGAAAACTGCTGCGCGAGGACGCGCCGCTTTCCGACGTCCTCCTCCCGGCTTTCGTGGCACGGCGGGAACTGTTGCAACAGCGGCAGGGGGTCGGGATCGAAATCGTCGGGCCGCGGGATTCCGAGGCGACCCGGCAGCTGGTCGACTTCGCCAAACGCCAGCGCCTCCCCTACGCCTGGCCCGACCCGGGCGAGAACGAGGAGCTGGCGCGAACCCTGAAGGGACTCGAGCCTGCGGAGGTTCCGCTGGTGCGGCTGCCGGGCGGACACGAGCTGCGCGCGCCGAGCGACGGCGAGCTGTCCCGGGCGCTCGGCATCGGACTCGAGCTGAACCCGCGGGAGGAGGTCGACCTGCTGGTGATCGGTGGTGGACCGGCGGGGCTCGGAGCCGCGGTCTACGGCGCCTCCGAGGGGCTCGACACGCTGGTCGTCGAGAGCACCGTCCTCGGTGGTCAGGCGGGGACCTCACGGCGGATCGAGAACTACCTCGGCTTCCCGGCGGGCATCACGGGCACCGAGCTGACGAGCCGGGCGGTCACCCAGGCGCGCAAGTTCAACGCCCGCACCGCTACGCCCTATCGAGCGCGAGCCCTCGAGCCAGGCAAGGAGCACCACGTGGTCAAGCTCGAGGAGGGGAACGAGATCAGCGCTCGAGCCGTCGTCCTCGCGACCGGGGCCGAATACCGGAAACTCCCGGTCGCCGACCTCGAGCGTTACGAGGGCTTCAGCATCTTCTACGCCGCCGGTCCGCCGGAGGCGCAGATCTGCGGAGGGCAGCGGGTCGGCGTGGTCGGCGGCGGCAACTCGGCCGGCCAGGCGGCGGTCTGGCTCGCCCGCGGCGGCGCGCTCGTCACCCTCCTCCACCGCCGCGCGAAACTCGGCGAGACGATGTCCAGCTACCTGATCGACGAGCTCGACCGCCATGGCGTCCACATCCGCGACCGCAACGAAATCGCCGAGCTGCACGGGAGCGACGGCCAGCTCGAAGCCGTGACCCTCACCGACGGCAACCGGCTCCCCTACTCCTATCTCTTCCTCTTCCTCGGCGCCTCACCCTGCACCGACTGGCTCGGCGACACCGTCACCCGCGACGAGAAGGGCTTCATCCTCACCGGCCCCGACGTCGGCGCCCACGGGCCCCAGGAAACCAGCACTCCCCGGGTCTACGCCGCCGGGGACGTCCGCTCCGGCTCGATCAAGCGCTGCGCTACCGCCGTCGGCGAGGGCGCCGCGGTGGTGCGCTTCGTGCACGAGCAATTGGAGCCCGAAAAGGCACCCCAAACGAGCCAAAGCTAGAGGTTCAGATAGAGGCGCAATGCCTTACGGATAACGGTGCTGGTCGACTCTTTATCGCTCTGCGCGCGTCGTGCGAGGGCCCCACGAAGGTCCGGGTCAAGCCGAACCGACTCGACCGTTGCCGGTCCCGACCCCATAGGCGGCCGGCCACGACGGCGGCGCAGGATCTCATCAACGTCAAACCCTCGCTCTGCCTGAGCCGCAAGCTTCTCAACCAGCTCATCGGTAATCGGAACGCCACTCGCGGTTTTTCCGTAGACCTTCTTCTCTGCCATCACATCTCCGGGGAAAGCCATCTGTACTTGGATCTCATCTTCATCGCATGGATCGCCATCTCCATAGCTCCATACCCAGCAATCGTGGCCACCTCGATCAATTCCGAGTTTCGGGCGGGGCCGAGATACAGGCGTAGATCGTCATCTTGATCGTCGATGCTCATTGCATGCTTCACCGCGTGTTCGATGTCTCTGTCGGAGAGCCCATGCTTCCGCGCAGACGAATGAATCAGTAGGTCCATATCGTAATACGAAATTTCAGGTCACGCCACCAGCCGCACTTCGAAGCTGGGCATGGCGATGGCTCCGGCGCCGCCGATCAGGGCGAGGATGCGGGTGACGTAGGCCTGGGTCTCGGGGTAGGGCGGGATGCAGTGGCAGGCTTCGACGGGGGCGGGGCCGGCGTTGTAGGCGGCCAGGGCCAGTTCGGGGGAGCCGAACTGCTGGAGGAGGTCGTGCATCAGGTGCGCCTCGGCGTCGATCGCGGCGACCGCGTCGTAGGGGTCGGTGAGGCCGTAGGAGGCGGCGGTGCTCGGCATGAACTGGGCGATGCCCTGGGCTCCGGCGGGAGAGCCCGCGTCGGGGTCGAAGCCGGACTCGGCCATCAACTGCCCTGCCATCAGCGCCGGCGGCACGCCCCAGTGAGCGGCTGAACGGAGAATCGGCTCGCGGTACTGGGCAGGGACGAATGAGGGGAGCGCCGTCGATGAGGCGGTAGGCGTCCCGCCCCCACTCGTTGCGACCGCTTCACCCTCGGGCGAGCAGGGGGCGGGTCCGGCGTCATAGCCGTAATGCCAGGCCTCCCACGAGTACCGCTGCACGAAGCCGAAGCGGGTCGCGTTGGAGGCCAGCCATGAATAGGCGGAGGACGGGCCGATATCGAGCTCGGTGGCGCACCGATGCAAGGAGTGGCCGGGGGGCGCCACCCAGGTCGGATCGGGATGGGCGGCGAACAGTTCCGCCTGTTCGGCGTCGGAGCGAAAACCCGAAACGACGATGAGGACGATGCCATCGCCGCGAGCGGCAGCGGCCATCTGGTCATAGGCCACGGCGACATCCGGCCGCATCCCCTCGCCATCGCGATAGATCAGCTGGCCGCTGTACCCGCCGCCAGCTGCCATCCCGGTTTCGCCGCCCACCATCGCGCCATACGGCGCCGCGGCTTCGGCGACGGCAGACGCTTCCACCCGCTGACCGTCGCCTTCCCGCAGACCGGCGACGATCGTCGCCTTCGCTCGTACCGGGGCAAGGGAGTCGGCGTCAGGGAAGTGGAGCAGAACGCGCTTTGGCTCGACGCCGTTTGCGCGTGCGGCTGAGAGGGCGGCGGTCCGGGCTCGTGCCAGGTAGATCGCCTTGGGAAGGTGATCCGGGTTGGGCTCTCGATTGGCCAGGCGCGGCGGCGCCAGCAGACGATCGAGGTCGTCGCGCATCGAGCGCACCGCCGAGATCGCGACCAGGTCCGCCGCCCGCTGCGCCCTGCCCTTGCCGGTCACGGCCCCCGCGATCGCGACCAGCGCCAGCGCAGCGGCGATCAACGCCAGCGCCCCACCCAGCGCCAGGATCAACGCCTGCCCCGACTCGCCCCTCTCCCATTCCCCTCTTGCCCGCACGGAACCGACCCTGCCTCGGAACGACGCACGCGTGACACGCAGGAAGAAGATCCTCTGTGGCGGCTTTCGAACTTTTCCGTAACCGTCTGCGTAGACCGGGCGACCGAGAGACGAAGGAGCTGATCGATGTCGCTGCCCACCATCCCCCGCCCACACCTGCACCCGATCCGCATCGTCCTGCTGGCGGTGGCGGCGTTGGCGCTCGTATATGCGACTGAAGCAGCCACCGCGCAGTCGAGCAAGCGGGTGGTCAGGGAGATGGAAAACACCACCCTCGAACGCTCGGTCCTGACCACGCTCAAGGGCAAGACCCTCTACAGCCTCAGCGTCGAGACCAAAAGCAGGTTCACCTGCACCGGCACCTGCCTGGCGTCGTGGACGCCCTTGCTCGTCCCAAACGGGGTCAAGCCGAAGGGGCCGGTCAAGCTCGGCACCGTCAAACGGCCGAACGGCAAGACCCAGGTCACCTGCAGAGGACTCCCCCTCTACAGCTTCAACGGCGACGTCAAGCCCGGCGAAGCGAACGGCGAGGGGCTGAGAGACGTGGGCACCTGGCACGCGGCGAGGGTCGGGAGCGTCAGCTCGCCGCCCCCAGCATCGGAACCGGAACCTCCGTACCCCTATCGGGGGGCCCGAGACGTCGGACCAGTCGCACTGGCAGCCCCCCAGGTGAACCTGGCGGCAGCGCTCCAAAGAGTGCGCGGCGCTCCGCCACCCATCCGAGCCGCTGCTTGAGGACGGCAACCGCGAAACCGCGGGCGGCCAGGTTCCGAACGGCCAGGGCGATCAGCGGCCGGTCCTCGGCGAGGTCGGCGCGCAGGAGCACTCCGGAAGGCTGCGGCCCGGGCCCAGCGAGGACTGGCTGCAGCAGCGCGGGCGGTACGTGAAGGACGGCGACTGACCCCCGCGCCACCGTCACCGCCGCAGCAGCCGCGTCGAGTCCCTTCGGCTCCGCCGGCACTGCCAAGTGGCAGACCTGACCCCTCGCCGCCGTTCTGAAGTCGGGTAGGTGAGCCCCCAGGCGCTCCTCCAGCCTTTGGGCGGCAGCGGAGGCCAGCAGCGTCGGGCGTGGAGGCTTCCCTCCAACGTCGATCAGCAGCGTTGCCAGATCGACCTCCGCACCGGCGCAGGCGAGCGCGGCTGCGGCACCGCGCGAGCCCTCGGCCGCCCCCACTGCCGTAACGACGATCGTCGCCCCATCCTGCAGGGGATTGAGAAGACTCATCGTGCCGACCTCGCGGTGGCGCTGCTGCTGATCGTCAGTCGCTTCGCGACAGCGGGGATCGGCGAAGGCGGACGCAGCTGCACCGAAACCGTGTCGCCTTCGACGGCGATCGCCACATCGCCCACCGCCCATCCCGGCAGCGCTTCCCGCGCCGCCCCCGCGGCCGAGCCGCCCGAAGCCAGCGCCAGCGCGCCCGCCTCGGCAGCCCCATCGGCAAGCGTCATCGCATAACCGGCCGCCAGCAGTTGCAGCGCCACCAGGGCGGCCAGCAGCAATGCGGGCAGCGCCGCGACCAGCTCGACGGTTGCCTGCCCGCGCTCAGCCACCGCTCGGCTCCAGCGCACTCGTTGCCCCCACCCGCACCGACGGCAGCGACGGGACCAGGCGAGGCACCTCGACCCGCACCGAGACCCCGTCTTCGTCCTCCACCTTCGCCTCCCCCCGCATCGAGGGCGGGAGCGCGGAGCGGGCGGCCGCCACCGCGTCTCCTCCAACCGCGGCCGCCCGCGCTCCCGCTCGCGCGGCCACGCTCGCCGACCAGAGCGCCTGGCCGGCGAGCGCGATCTGCGCGGCCGCCACGACCGCCAGCAGCAGGAAGGGGACCACCGCGACCAGCTCCACCGAAGCGGTCCCCCTCTCCCCGTGCGCTGCGTTTTCGGCCCCTGGCGGCATGCCCTCACCCTGCCGAGCCAACCCGCACACGTGGCGCGCGCACCGCAAAATTTCCGAGTCAGCCGTGTGGCAGAACTGCGACCAACTCAGTGGTACGTGTTGGCCTCCATCCAGACTTTCCAGATCGCGGCGATCGAGGCGGCCAAGAGGACGATCCACAGCAGGGTCCCACCACCGGTCTCGAACAGCTTGTCGCTGCCGGCTATCAGCAGTGCCAGCATCCCGACGGCGCCGTAGAGAATCGCGCGGCGACCGTCGCTCAGGGTCGCCAGCGTCAGCTGATTCTCCCGGCTGAGCACATAGACCATCCAGGTGATTCCGGCCAGGAGCGCCATCGTCAGGGCGGTGATCACCGCTTCGGCCACGTTGCCGCCGCCGGGCAGGAAGGCGACGCCCAGGGCCAACAGCATCACGATTGCTACGTTGCGCGCGGTTCGCACGTCTCCAGTGTAGGAGCGAGCGGCGAAACCCGGGCGGGCGCCTGGCGGCGGCGAGGGCTTCTACTTCCGCGTCATCACGACGATGCCGATGACAACAGCGGCGGCAACGCAGACGAAGGAGAGCGCGCCCACCACTCCCGCAACGGTTGCCGCTACCGGCCGGTCGTTGCGGCTCAGTTCGACGAACTGACCCGACCCCCAGATCCCCAGAGAAAAGGCAAAGGTGATGCCGACGCCTGCCACAACCGAGGCGACGACCGTCTGCCACAGCTCCTTCCACTGGACCAGCGTCGCGACGATCATGCGCCGATCGCCTCGACGGGGGCTCCCTGCCGCGCCCTGCGAGCGAACGCGGCGGCGATCAGCGAGAGCGCCATCAGCGTGACCAGCACCGGTCCCAGCGCGCCGGTGCCGAAGATCCGCGTGAAGCCGTAGGTGAGCCCGCCGATCAGCGCCGCCATCGGCAGCGTCAGCAACCAGGCGACGAGGATGTTGCCGGCGACGCCCCAGCGCACCGCCGAGAGCCGTTTCGCCGCCCCGGAGCCCATCACGCCTCCGTTGATCACGTGCGTGGTCGAGAGCGGGAAGCCGAAGTGGGTCGAGGCGAGGATCACCGCCGCCCCCGCCCCCTGTGCCGAGAAGCCCTGCGCCGCGTCCATCTTGATGATCCGCGTGCCGGTGGTCTTGATGATCCGCCAGCCGCCGCTGTAGGTGCCGAGGGCGATTGCCGCCGCGGAGGCGACGATCACCCAGGTCGGCGGATCGGCTTCGGAGCCGAGCTTGCCCGCGGCGATCAGCGCCAGCGTGATCACCCCCATCGTCTTCTGCGCGTCGTTGGTGCCGTGCGCCAGCGCCAGCAATCCGCCGGAGACGATCTGCCCGTAGCGGTAGCCGCGGGTGACGATCCCTGGTCGCTGCCTGCCGACGACCCGGTAGGAGAAGCCGATCGCCAACCCGGCGACGAGGAAGGCGACGACCGGGGCCACCACGGCCGGGACCAGCACCTTGCCGACGAGCCCTTCGGCGAGGATCGCGTCGATCCCCGCCGCGGCGACGGCGGAGCCGACGACGCCGCCGATCAGCGCGTGCGAGGAGCTCGAAGGCAGCCCGAAGTACCAGGTGATCAGGTTCCAGGAGATCGCCCCGATCAACCCCGCGAAGACGATCGTCGGCGTGATCACTTCGGCGTCGACGACGTCCTTGGCGACGGTCGCGGCGACGCTGATCGAGATGAAGGCGCCGACGAAGTTGAGCAGCGCCGCGAAGCCGATCGCCACCTGCGGCCGCGCCGCCCCGGTCGAGATCGAGGTGGCGACGACGTTGGCGGTGTCGTGGAAGCCGTTGGTGAAGTCGAAGGCCAGCGCGGTGGCGACGACGATGACGAGGATTACGTCGGAACTCACGAGGCGACCCTCGTGACGAGGTCCAGAGGCCGCCAGGCAAGGACGCAGTGAGCGAAGCGTGCTCTACACGTGAGCGAGCGAGGACGCAGCATGGCGGTCTCTGGGGCCGTCACGAGTTCTTGATGACTATTCCCTCGATTATCTGGGCGGCGGTCTCGGTCGCGTCGATCGCCTCCTCGAGCACCGCGAACATGTCCTTCCAGCGGATCACCACCATCGGGTCGATCCCGTTGGAGAAGAGCGAGGCGACGGCGTCGCGGGAGATGCGATCGCCGTCGTTCTCGAGCCGGTGGATCTCGATCCAGTACCTGTCGAGGTCCTTGAACGAGGGCAGGTTCTCCAGCCCCATCGCCAGCTGTTCGCAGGAGGCGACGAGGACTTTGGTCAGCGCCTGCGCCTGCTCCATCGGCGCCTCGATCTGGTAGAGGCCGAGGAAGTCGGCGGCCTCCTCGGTGAAGTCGACGACGTCGTCCATCTGCGTCGCCAGGGCGTAGATGTCCTCGCGGTCGATCGGGGTGACGAAGGTCGAGTTGAGCCGCCGGACGATGTCGTGGGTGATCCGGTCGCCCTCCTGCTCGGCCTTGAGGATCTCCCGCGAGAGCCCCTCACTCTCAGGCCAGGTGTGCATCATTTCGTCGAGCAGCTTGGCCGCGCGAACCGCGTTCTGACCCGCCTCGATGAAGAGGTCGAAGAAGGTCCGGTCGCGAGGAAGGAGCGAGAAGCGCGCCACTGCGGACGCATCCTAGACATGTGACAAGCGGCGGCGCTTCCGGGACGGTCCTAGGCGGCGGAAGTAGCGAGATGCTCCGCGGCGCGTGCGGAATGACGCGCCATCAGCTCCTCCTGCGCGCTGCGGAGTTCGCCGTCGGGGCGCTGCCGCTCCCAGCTCCCGTCGGAGTCGAGCTCCCAGGAGCTGGCGTTGTCGGCCAGGCAGCGCTCCAGCACGTCCAGCAGCTCTGCCTTGAGCGCCGCGTCTTCGACCGGCGCCGCCAGCTCGACCCGGCTGTCGAGATTGCGCGGCATCAGGTCGGCCGAGCCCATCAGCACCCGCGTCTCCTCGCCGCGGCGGAAGCAGTAGATCCGCGAATGCTCGAGGAAGCGGCCGACGATCGAGGTGACGCGGATGTTCTCGGAGACCCCGTCCACCCCGGGACGCAGGCAGCAGATCCCGCGCACGTTGAGGTCGATTCGCACCCCCGCCTGCGAGGCCTCGTACAACGCCTGGATACAGCGCGCGTCGACCAGCGAGTTCATCTTCAGGGCGATCCGCGCGTCCTCCCCGGCCCTGTGCGCTGCGACCGTGCGCTCGATCTCCTCGACGATCTGGTCGCGCATCGTCGTCGGTGAGACCAGCACCTTGCGGTAGGCGGCCGGCCGGCCGTAACCGGTGAGGAAGTTGAACATCTCGGCGACGTCGGCGCCGAGATCGGGGTCGGCGGTGAAGATCCCCAGGTCGGTGTAGAGGCGAGCCGTCTTCGGGTTGTAGTTGCCGGTGCCGACGTGGACGTACTCGCGCACCTGATCGCCCTCGCGGCGGGCGACGACGATCGCCTTCACGTGCGTCTTCAGCCCGGGAATGCCGTAGACGACGTGGACGCCCGCCTCCTCCAGCGACTTCGCCCAGTGGATGTTCGCCTCCTCGTCGAAGCGCGCTTTCAGCTCGACCATGCAGACCGCCTGCTTGCCGCGTTCGGAGGCGCGGATCAGCGAGGGCACGAGCGGCGAGTCGTCGCTGGTGCGGTACACGGTCTGCTTGATCGCCAGCACGTCGGGGTCGGCGACGGCCTGGGTGACGAAGCGCTCGACCGAGGTGTTGAAGGAGTCGTAGGGATGGTGGACGAGCAGGTCGCCCTGGCGGATCTCGGCGAACATGTCGACCGGCTCCTCGTCCTCGCCCTGCAGGCGCGGCTGGGTGACCGGCGTCCAGGGCGGGTAGCGCAGCTCGGCGTGGCCCGGCAGGTCGGCGATCGCCGTCAGGTCGGCGAGGTCGAGCAACCCCTCGATGTCGTAGACCTCGCGATCTTCCAGCCGCAGGGCCGCGACCAGCTGAGCCCGCAGTTTCGGGTTCATCTCGGACTCGACCTCCAGCCGGACCACCTCGCCGAAGCGGCGGCGGCGGAGCTCGTCCTGGACCGCCTGCAGGAGGTCGTCGGCCTCGTCGGAGACGTTGAAGTCGGCGTCGCGGGTGACCCGGAAATAGCCGTGGTCGATCACCTCGATCCCCGGGAAGAGCGCCTCCAGGTTGGCGGCGATCACCTCCTCTAGCGGCACGAAGGTGAGGCCGCCGTCGCCCAGCGGCAGGAAGCGGCCGAGCAGCTCCTTCGGCACCTTGACCCGGGCGATGATCTCGTTGCCGCTCTCGGAGTCGCGCAGCAGCACCCCGAGGCTGAGCGAGAGGTTGGAGATGTAGGGAAAGGGACGCCCGAGCCCGATCACCAGCGGGGTCAGGGCCGGGAAGACCTGCTGCTCGAAGCGGGTGTCGATCTCGCGGCGCTCCTCGTCGGTCGCGATGTCGAGCGTGACGATGCGGATTCCGTGCTCCTCCAGCGCCGGCCGCAAGTTGGCGCCGAAGGTGTGGCAGAGACGGTCGTCGAGCTCGAGGACCCGCTGCTGGATCGCGTCGATCTGCTCCTTCGGGGTGAGACCGTCGGGGCCGCGCGCCTCGATCCCGGCGTCGAGCTGGTCGAGGAGGCCGGCGACGCGGACCATGAAGAACTCGTCGAGGTTGTTGGCGTAGATCCCGCAGAAGCGGAGCCGCTCCAGCAGCGGCACCTCGGGGTCCTCCGCGAGTTCGAGAACCCGCTGGTTGAAGTCGAGCCAGGAGAGCTCGCGATTGAAGTAGAGAGCGGGGTCGTCGATCGCTCCATCGTACTGAGGCGCCCCCGGCTGATCGCCGGACTCAGGCGGCACGCGAGAGGGCCTGCGACTCGGCCGCGACAGCCGCGTCGAGGGCGCGGCGGTAGCCGGCCGCGAGCTGTCCCATCGAGCGCTCCCAGGAGCGCTCGCGGGCGGCGCGGGCGGCGGCGCTGCCGAGCTGCTCGCGCCGCTCGGGCGAGGAGGCGAGCCGCAGCAGCGCGCCGGCGATCTGGTCGGCGTCGGGACAGCAGAGCAGGCCGGTGTGGCGGTTCTCGATCAGCGTCGCCGGGCCGCCTTCGGCGACCGCGACCACCGGCAGGCCGCTTGCCGCGGCCTCGAGGATCACCTGTCCGTAGGTATCGGTGCCGCTGCAGAAGAGGAAGGCGTCGGCGCTGGCGTAAGCGCGCGGCAGATCCTCGCCGGAGAGCCAGCCGAGGAAGGTCGCCCTCTCCCCCAGCCGCTCGCGCAGCTCCCCTTCCTCGGGTCCGCCGCCGGCGAGCAGCAGGTGCAACCGCGGGTCGCGGACGTGGGCGCGGAGGAAGCTCTCGGCCAACAGGTCGACCCCCTTCTCGCGGGTGAGGCGGCCGGCGTAGAGGACCTTGACCTCACCGGGGAAGGCGTCCGGGTCGGCCTTGGCGGGGTCGAAGCGCTCGGTGTCGACGCCGCGCTCCCAGCGGCCGAGGCGGGCCGGGTCGGCGCCGAGGGCGATCACCGAAGCGTCGGCCGAGGGGCTCGGCGAGAGGACCGCGCCGGGAGCGGTGTAGAACGCGCTGAGACCGGCGCGGGTGAGCGCCTCCAGCGTCTCGTCCCTGGTCCGCATGCCAGCGTAGGTGGCGATCTCGGTGTGGTAGCTGGCGATCAGCGGCACGCCGGTGATCCGGCTCATCAGCATCGCGGCGATGCCGGCAGGGCCGGGCGCGGTGACATGGACGAGGTCGTAGCAACCGTCGGCCAAGACCTCGACCAGGTCCGGCAATCCCGGCACACCCAGGCTCATCCCCTCGTAGAAGGGAACCGCGAGCTCGGTGGCGGCGGGCAGGCGGCGGTCGACGCCCGAGTCGGTGCCGACGATGTCGACGTCGAAGCCGGGAACGCCGCGCTCGCGGATCTGCTCGATCGTGTGGGTGACGCCGTGCATCGAGCCGATCCCGTCGGCGATCACCGCCACCCGTCGGCGCTCGCCGCCGCGGTCGCGCAGCTTCGCCTTCTCGGTGCCGAGGAAGGCCGTCGCGGGGGCGTAGGGAACGGCGGGGACGAGCGCCTCGAAGAGGCCGACGGCAGCGGTCTGGAGGTCGCCGTCAGCCACGGCCTTGACGCCGCCAGCGACGGCGGCGCGCAAGCGCCGGTCGTGGGTGCGGCGGGCGCGGCGGTAGAGGTCGGCGTGGGAGAAGCCCTCCGACTGCATGTAGGCGATCAGCTCGCGACCGTGGAGGTCAAGTCCAACCCCGTCGAGCCAAGCGTCGAGCAGTGCCCGCGCGTCCTCGGGCCCGACATCGGCAGCGATCTTTCCTTCTCGCGCCGCCCCCTCTCGAATCACCCGCTCGGCCATCTTCATTACAGCTCCTGGATTCAGCCCCTGCGGTCGCGCACGCTCAGTCGAAGGACGGGCTGCTTCGGTCTGGACGGGCGGGACCCCCTCCCCGGACCCTCCCCGCTGTTGTCCGGGGA
>JBIOWB010000006.1:0-2856 GCA_044868125.1 Solirubrobacterales bacterium | reverse complement strand
CCCCCCCCCCCCCCCCCCCCCCACTGCCGAGCCGTGCCGCAGGTGCGATGATGCGAGCGGATGCGGCGCCTCATCGTTTTCTTTGTTCTGGCGGCTCTGGTGGTTCCTGCTGGCGCCGCGGCAGCTGAACGGACGGTCAGCGTTACGGCGACGGTCGAACGGCAGGTGCCGAATGACACCGCTGAAGTCCACTTCGGGGTGAGCAAGGAACGGCGGGGGCGGGCTGCGGCGCTCCACGTTGTTGCCGTTCGTTTGCGAGCTGTTATCGCGGCGGCGCAGGCCACGCCGGGGGTCGGGCCTGGCGATGTCACCACTGGGTCCGTCTCGGTGCGGCGGGTAAAGAAGGGCAAGCGGCCCGTCTACAGGGCGAGCGAGGGGGTCACCGTCGTTACCCATGAGCCCGACGAAGCGGGCGAGCTGATCGCGGCTGGCGTCGCGGCCGGTGCGACGAGCACGCGGGGGCCGGCCTTCTTCGTCGGCGATGAAGAAGCCGCCTATGACGCCGCCCTCGTCGAAGCCTTCGACCAGGCGAAGACGAAGGCTGGGATGCTGGCGGCAGCCGCCGGTGCCACGCTTGGCCCGGCGATCACGATCACCGAGGGCGGCGCCGTAACGCCCGTCACCGAAACCGCCGCCGCGGCACCGGTGACCAAGTGCGTCCCGGTGACGCAAGGCAGCGCCGGTACCCGCCGCGTGGGATCCCACGCGAGCGCCTGCGCCACGCCGCCACCGGTGAAGCCCGGCAAGTCGACTGTCACTGCCACTGTCAACGCGACCTTCGCCCTGCAGTAGCAAGCGCAATGAGGCTGTTGACCTTCGATGCGGGCGATGGGGCGCGGGCCGGGGTGCTCGAGGACGAGCGGGTTGTCGACGCGTGGGCGCTGCTCGGCGAGCCGCATCGGGGGAGCTTGCGCGAGCTGATCGCGGCGGGGCGGGTTGACGATCTGCGCGGGCGGCTCGGCGACGCCGGTGCGCCTTCGCATCCTCTTTCGGCAGTTCAGCTGCTGCCGCCGATTCCGGACCCGGACAAGATCGTCTGCATCGGGTTGAACTACCGGAGGCACGCGGCTGAGGTCGGGGTCACCGAGCTGCCGGAGATGCCGACGATCTTCGCCAAGTACCCGAACGCGCTGGTGGCGGACGGGGCGACGGTGCGAGTGCCGACCGGGAAGACCGACTTCGAGGCGGAGGTCGCGTTCGTCGTCGGGCGGCGGGCGAAGGACGTGGGTGAGGACGAGGCACTCGACTACGTCGCCGGCTACACGCTCCTCAACGACCTCTCGGCGCGCGACCTGCAGGGGGCGACGCCGCAGTGGATGCCGGGCAAGGTCTTCGACGGCTCGGCACCTTGCGGCCCCTATTTGGTGACGCCGGACGAGGCAGGGCCGGCGGACGCGATCGCGATCCGGCTGACCCTGAACGGCGAGGAGATGCAGAACGGCGCCACCGACGACCTCATCTTCAGCATCCCGCAGTTGGTCGCACAATTGTCCCGGCTGATGACGCTCGAGCCCGGCGACCTCGTTTCCACCGGCACCCCCGAGGGCGTCGGCATGGGACGCCAACCGCGCGTCTGGCTCGCCGACGGCGACGAGATCGCGATCGAGTCGCCGACCCTGGGCCGGCTCGTGACCCGGATCAGCGCTTAGGGATCTCGTACGCCTTCGCCGGCAGGGTCGCCGAGAGCGGCCGGCTCGCCGGGACCGCTCGGGCGCCCGGCACCCGGCGAGCCGCCCAGCGCACGCGGTAGGGCGTGTAGGCGAGCAGGGCGTTCCAGGTATCGGTGTCGACGATGCCGTTGGCGGGCAGGCCGTGGCCTTCCTCGAATTCGCGGGTCGCGCGAGCGGTCTGTCGCCCGAAGATGCCCGTCACCGGCAGGTCCGCCCCGGCGGCGACGAGGTGCTCCTGCGCCCAGACGACCGTGTCGCCCTTGGCGCCGCGCCTCAGCAGCGGGTGGACGGCTTCGAGGCGGTAGCCGGCCACCGGCCGCAGCGCGCTGACGGCGCCGAGCGCCCCCCACTCGCGACCGCTCGTCTCCTGCCAGGACCACCAGCTCGGCGGCAGCCCACCATAGCTCTGGGCGAAGCGACGGAAGAGGCGGATCGAGGCGGCGCCGGGACCTTCGTAGGTCTGGCCGACCGGGTAGATCGGGTGCCCCCAGATGCGGTTGTAGAGGTAGGTGTGCTCGTAGACGGTCCGCACCGAGGTGCCGATCGCCTTCCAGTACATCTGCGGCTGGTTGTACTGGGCGCCGCCCGGCCCGAAGAAGACCGAGTAGGGGAAGGAGGGGTGGTAGTCGACGTAGGGGAAGCCGGCGAGGGCGACCGGGAAGGTTTCGCCGATGCGGGCGCGCAGCGCGCGGACGTAGCGGTCGGCGGCGGCGTACTTGCCCTCGTAGTCGGCCTCGGCGTCGATCACGAAGCAGTCGGCGCCCTTGGCGACCGCCCCGGCGGCGACCTTCGCCTCGGCGAGTGGCGCGTCGCCGTAGACGAACTGCCAGGCGCAGACGTCGAGGCCACCACGGTGCAGCGCCTGGACGAGGCCGCGGCTGAACTGGCTCCAGCTGCCGCCGCCGTCGCCCGCCTTGACGTAGACGGTGCCGACGTCGTTGGCCTTGGCGCGGGCGACGATCGAGGAGACGCTGCCGCCCTCGGAGTGGGAGACGTACCAGACCCACATCCCCTGCCGGTCGAAGGCGGTGTTGCTGACGTTGCCACCGGTTTCGACCTGTCCGGCGCCGCCGGTTTCGGCGGGCGCGGTCGTCGAGAGAAACGCCAGCGTGGCGAGAACCGCGAACGCGAGCACCAACGCAAAGCCGCGTTTGCCGGCCGACGGGACGAAAACGGTCCTATATAG
>JBIOWB010000005.1:0-32945 GCA_044868125.1 Solirubrobacterales bacterium | reverse complement strand
CCCCCCCCCCCCCCCCCCCCCCCTCGCCCCTGTCGCCCTCGGCGAACGCCTGCAGATGACAGACTCTGGGGCGTGAACGACGACCCAGTGCTGCTCATCACCGGAGCTTCGAGTGGAATCGGGGCGGCTACTGCTCGCGCGGCGGCCTCTAAGTACCGGCTGGTGCTGGCGGCGCGGCGGCTGCAGGAGCTGGAAAGGCTGGTCGAGGAGGTCGGCGGCGAGGGGCGGGCGATCGCGGTTCGCTGCGACGTCACCGAGTGGGACGAGGTGCAGGCGCTGACCCAGGCGGCACTCGACCGCTTCGGTCGCATCGACGCCGTCTTCGCCAACGCCGGCTTCGGCGCCAGCCGCGGCTTTCTCGAGGAGTCGGTCGAGCACTGGCGCTCGATGGTCCTCACCAACGTCTACGGCGTGGCGCTGACGATCCGCGCCACCCTCCCCCACCTGCTCGACCGTGGCGACGGCCACTTCCTCGTCACCAGCTCGGTCGCGGGTCGGCGGGCGCTGCCGGGCTCGCTCTACTCGGCGACGAAGTGGGCGGCGACGGCGATCGGCGAGTCGCTGCGGCAGGAGCTGCGCCAGATGCACGACAACCACGGCATCCGGGTCACGGTGATCGAGCCGGGAATGGTCGATACGCCCTTCTTCGACAACCAGCCGCGGGGCGCCCTGGAGGACGACGACATCGCCCGCTCGGTGATGTACGCGCTGGAGCAGCCGCCGGGCGTCGACGTCAACGAGATCCTGATCCGCCCGATCAGCCAGTCGAGCTAGCGCATCCGATTTTCGACACAGCCGGGTGTGTCAAGAACCGGCAGCGCGGAGCAGCGCCCGCACAAGACGCCAGTAGCCGCGCAGCAGGAGCTGCGCCGGCCTGGAGCGGACCAGCGGCGAGATCAGGTCGGAGTCGAGATCGGGGGTGAGCCAGGAGGCGAACTCGGCGGCGCTGACGGTGCGCCGGCGTTGGATCGCTCGACGCTCGCGAAGCAGGCGCGGCAGCCATCCGATGACTTCGCGGTTTGCCCGCAGCTTCTGACCTCCCCAGCCGCTGGCCGTCGCGATCGCCAGCAGCGCCAGCTCGGCGGCGATCAGCGCGGGCGCCAGCAGCGCCAGCAAGGGAGCCGGGTAGGTGCGAACGAGGAAGGCAAGGCGGTTGCGCTCGAGCCAGCGCCACTTGTCGTCGCTGGCGCTGAAGTCGTAATCGTGGGCCACCACGGCCGAGGGCTCGATGCCGACGGCGTCGCCTTCCATCCGCAGCCGCACCGAGAGGTCGACGTCCTCGTGGTACATGAAGAACTCGCCGGGGAAGCCCCCGACCCGGCGCCAGCTCTCCAGCGGGATCGCCAGGCAGGCGCCTGAGAGCGCGGACACCTCCCGCGCCGCGGGGGCCTCGCGGAGCGGCCGCCCATGGCTCCCCGCCCAGACGATCCCGGTGAAGTGGATCGGATTCCCAGCCGAGTTGATCGTCTCCCCAGCCCCGTCGGCGACCAGCGCCTGCCAGGCGGCCCAGCCCCTCTGCTGCAGCCAGGGTCGACGGATCGCCTCGCCCCAGCCGGGCTGTGGTGCGGCGTCCGGGTTGAGGATCACGAGCAGGTCCCGGCGCGCCGCCTCGGCACCCGCGTCGACCCCACCGGCGAAGCCCGTGTTGCGGCCGGTGCCGACGATCCGCGCCTCCGGCGCCAGCTCGCACACCACCTCGATGCTGCCGTCGTCGGCCTTGTTCTCGACGACGATCAGCTCGTCGCCCCCGTCCAGCTCGGGCAGCAGGGCGGGAAGGGTCTTGCGCAGATCGTCGCGGCTCTCCCAGGCGACGATCAGGACTGAGAGCGTCGGTCGCACCGGCGTGGAGGCTATTCGACCTCCGCGCCGGCGCTCGCGACTGGCTGAACGAGGCTGCGCGCTACTTCGCCTTGTGCTTCCCGCAGGAGACGATGTTCAGCTTGAACCGGTTGTCGTTCTTCTTCTTGCCGTTCTGGCCCTTCATCTTCAACACGGCCCGCTGCGTCTTCGCGCAGGTATTGGTCGAGTTGACGAGCAGGCTCTTCTTGCCGCCCTTCATGCTGAGGACGAACTTGCTCACCGGCACGTCGGGCACGTTGTTGAAGACCGTCTTCAGGCCTCCGTGCTTGGAGCCGATCACTCCGCGCAGGTAGATCTCCACCTGGCCGCGCAGGTCGACGAGCAGGTCCGGCAATTTGTGGTTGGAGGACACGAGGAACACCTTGCCCTGCAACGGCTTGCTCAACAGCGGCGACCTCGCCCAGCCCTTCCCGTAGACCGAAGCCTTCGGGCAATCGTGCGCGGCCAGCTGCGGCCGCGTGCACACGGTGCCGATGTGGCTCTGGTCGAGGAACAGCGAGTGCGGCATCGTCAGTGCGGTGCGGGCGATGTTCGCGTCGCCCTTGCGAGCGGTCAGGACCGCCTTCAGGCGCGGGTTCTTCGCCCGCTTGGTCGGCCCGAACAGCTTCACCTTCAGCGTCGGCTTGAAGCCGAGCTTGTTGCACTGGCTTGCCTGGAACGGATCGTTGACGGCGTAGGAGCTGAACGTCGCCGGGTTGGTCGGGTCGGCTCCGCCGCCGTTGATCGCACCGGTCGTGGCCTGCTTGGCGCAGTTCGTCGGGTTCAGCATGAACTTCTTGCGGTTGATGTTGAGATCGATCGCGCGAATATCCAGCTTCACTCCGCCGAACACGTCAGGGATGACGTCGGAGACAGCGTTGACCTGGGCGGTCTCCGGGTTGACGTTCAACGCCACCCGGACGACCACGACGCCGAGGTCGAACGGACCGGCCACCGCCGGGGTGGTCGTGACCAGCGAGATCGGCGCGCCCTTGTATGGCCCGGCCAGGTAGACGTTGCCGCCCAGCTTCAGCGGATTCGCCCCGGTACCGGAGGTGGTCTGCGCCGACCCGAGGAAGCTGTCGTCGGGGCAGCTCGGTTTCCCGACCTCTTCCAGGCCGCTCTTGCCCGCCGCTGCCGCGATTGCGCTCTCCGGGCAGTAGGAGACACCCGCGAGCTTCCCGGTCAGCCCTTTCGGCAGGGTGACGTCGACCACCTTCAGCTCCTGTTCGCCGTCCTTGCGGGTGATGTGCACCTGGAACGGGCTGTAAGAGCCGGCCTTGGTCTTGTTCGTGCTGGCTTTGTAACCGGGCGTGAACTTCCGCTCGGCCATCGTTTTCGGGCACTCGCCGCCAGCCGGTTCTTTCGTCAGGGTGACCGTGCTGTTGACCGGCTTGTTTTCGCCGGGTCGTGCCCAGGGTTCGAAGTGACTCGTCCCCTCGGCGGTGCAGATCGGCGGGCTGGTGAGCACCTGCCTGGACTCGCTGAAGTGCACCCGGATCGATTCGAACGGGACCTGCGGCAGCCCTTCCGGCAGCGGGCCGGCGAACTGTCCGACCAGTTTGTCGTTGAGGACAGCGGTCAGTTGGCCGGTTTGGGCGTCGGCCTTGACCTGTCCGATCAGACGCGCCGCGATCCCCTCGTGTTCGTCCTTCGCTTCCAGCAGGATCCGGAACTCTTCGCCCGATTCCGGGTTGCGGCTGTTCTGCGTGCCGAGGTACACGTTCCCTTTGAGGGTCGCCGCCAGCGGCGGCGAGTCCACTTCGACCGTGCCGATGATCGACTCGTCCGGGCAGGCGTTGTGGTAGTTGCGCTCGCCCTTCCTGAACGCCTGGTCGGTGCAGGCGACGAGACCCGGCGCCCCGGCGGGATTCAGCCCCATGCCCTTGGGCAGGGTCACTTCCGCTTTGCGGACGTGCGACTGGGAGACCCCTTCGGTTTCGCCTTTCCCGTTGACCCTGACTTCCCCGCCTTCTTTCGCGGGATCGAACGGCAGCTTCGTCGTCACGGTCGCAGGGGCCGGGGAGTCCACGGTGCTCGTTCCCGCGGCGACTTCCACCGACGGGTCGAACGGGACCTTCTCGCAGCCCGTCGGCATCACGCCGGGGGGCAGTTTCGCCTCCCACGGAGTCGACCCTTCGGGGAAGGTCGGATTCGGTTCGCCCCAGGACTCTCCCCGGAACCAGGTCGAGTAGAGATGTGGCCATTCGCTCGGATCGAAGCAGGTGGTCGGCGTCGTGATGTGGACGCCGTCACCTGACCGCCCAAACGCAAGCAAACGGCTTTTCAGGGTCGAGACCCCGATCGACGGTTCCGGAAGATGGATCGTGAAGTACTCGTGGAAGTCGCTCTCCCATGCGACGCCCCCGTGGAGTTCGATCACTTTGCTGAAGCCGATGACGAAGCCGAGCCGCGCCGGTTCTCCCTCGTTCGGCTCGAGGTTGTAGACGGCGACCCGCGTCCCTCGGGCCGGATTCGGCGGGATCACGACCCCTCTCGGGAGTTTGGTTCCGGGCGGGGCCGGGGGCGGCGCTTCGACCACGCCGGCGGTGTTGACCACGAGCCAGACTTCCTCGCGCCCGACGATCGAGTCAGCCGAACATTTCGGAACCTGGCCGAATTTACCTCCCGAGCCTGGAATTTCGCCGATGGCTTTGAAGTCTTCTTCGGAGCACTTCGGGCTGCTCTGCGGGTTCTCCGTGAATCCCGGGGGCAGATCCACTCGCTCCGTTTTCAGCACCCGGTCTTCGTAGGGTTCGATCAGCGGTTCCAGCACTCCAGGAACTTCGGTTTCGTGCCTGACGATGTACTGGTCGAATCCAAACGGAGGATGCCCTCCCGCTTGCGTGAAGAAGGTGCCAGGGGTTTCCGGGGAGCAGAACGGTTTGGTGAGATCGGTCGGTTTGGTGGGAATCGGCGTTTCCGGTTCTTCCCCCTCCTGGTTTTCGTAGCAGGTTCCCGCCTGCCAGCCGTCTTTCGACGTCGGCGGTTCGTTCTGCGGTTCGATTACGTCGCCGGTGTCGGCTGCCGCGATCACAGGTAGAGCAAGCAGAGCTCCGAGACACATCAGAAGCAACGCCAGCGAGCGCTTCGCCATCAAATTCCCTCCTCGTTTTCCCTTAACGAGGACGCCCCCCTGTGAGCGTCCGCACAACTCTCCCGCGAAAGACATTACAGGGCGGCGCGGGTCTTTCAAGTACCTTCGTGGACTGCAACCTTGGTAACCGTTACATCGATTTCTGACATGACACCTTTCGGTGCCTACTTCTTGTGGCGCCGTGCTTTGCGCTTGCTCTTAGAACACGGCGTCCGCAGTTTGTTGTGGTGCTTGACCTTGAGCTTCTTTCCGTTCTGGGCCTTGAACCGGATCACCGCCCTGACCGGCTTCGCGCAAAGGTTGGTCGAGTTGACGAGCAGCCCGTGCTTGCCGCCGGGCAGCGTCATCACGAATTTTTCGACCGGCACGTCCGGGACGTGGCCGAAGGTGGTGCGGATGCCGCCGCGGAAGCTGTCGATCCTCCCGACCAGGTCGACGTCCACCTGCCCTTCGAGGTGGGCGACCATGTCGGGCAGCGGGTTGTTCGACGAGCGCAGGTAGACCGGGCCTTCAAGCGGTTTGCCGAGCAACGGGCTGAAGGCGCGCGCCCTGCCGTAGACCGACTTCCTCGGACAGTTGTGTTCGGCAAACTGGACTCGGGTGCAGATCGTCGCCAGGCTCGCCTGGTCGAGGAAGAGCGCGTGCGGCAGCCCGACGGAGGCGCGGGCGATGTTGGCATCGCCAGGGCGCGCCTTCAGGACCGCCCGCAGTTTCGGGTTCTTCGCCCGGCGCGTGGCGCCGAAGAGGCGGATCTTCAGCTTCGGGCGGAACTTGAGCTTGTCGCAGCCGGTCGCCTGGAACTCGTCGCTAATCCTGAAAGCGGAGTAGGCGCCCGGGTTGGCCGGGTCCCCACCACCGCCGTTCAGCGCACCCGCGGTCGCGCCTTTGCGGCAGTTGGTGCCGTTGAGGGCAAAGTCCTTGCGGTTGACGTTGAGGAAGATCGAGCGGATGTCGAGCTTGGTGCCCCCGTAAACGTCCGGCAGGGCATCGGTCTTCGGGTGGATCTGCGCCGTTTCCGGATCGAGGAAGAACGGCACGCGAACGACGACGTTGCCGAGGTCGAAGGGACCGGCGATCGCCGGAGTGACGACGACCGCCGAGAGCTTCGCCCCCTGGTACGGGCCCGCCAGGTAGGCCGTGCCATGGATCTCGAGCGGCGAGTCGCCCGTACCGGCCTTGACCGTAACGACGCCGATCTTGCTGTCGTCGGGGCAGCTCGCGTTCCCCTTCTCGTCCGCGCCCGAGCGGTTTTCCGCCGCCGCGATCTCTTTCGGGGAGCAGTACGGAACGCCCTTCAGCTTCGCCGTCGCCCCTTCCGGCAGGGTGACGTCGATCCCTTTCAGCTCCTGCTGTCCCTGCGCACGGGAGATGAAGGCGGAGAAGGGGGTGAACGTTTTCGCCGAGCTGTCTTTCGGCTTCGCATCGAAGCCCGGGCTGAACGGCCGCTCCCCCATCGTCTGCGGACAGGCGCCGCCGCCCGGCAGCTTGCCGAGGGTGAACTCGCTCGACGGAGTCGCCGGCGAGTTGCCCGACCACGGCGTCAACTGACCGGTTGCTTTGTTCGGTCCGCAGGTCGGTGGGCTGCTGAGGGCGGCTTTGGCCCCTCCGTCGATGCTGATCCTGAAGGTGGTGAATGGCACCTGCGGCAGGCCACCGGGAAGGTTGTCGTTGTTGCCACCGCGCGTGATCGCCCTCGCGGGCTCGTCGAAGACCGCGGTGAGCTGACCGGTTTTCGCACCGGCGACGACGTTGCCGACCAGGCGAACGTCGACGCCGTAACGAGAGGAAGCGGCGTCGACGAAGATCCTGAACTCCTCGCCCGATTCGGGGTCGCGGCTCTTCTGGGTCCCGACGTAGACGTTGCCGGTCAGCGGTCCCTCCGGCAGCGGCGGGGTGACGACGGTCGCCGTCCCGATCTTCGAGGCCTCAGGGCACTGCACGGGGCTCCGCGTCCCCTTGCCGAACTGATCGTCGGTGCAGGCCTGGAGGCCGTTGGCCGCCGAGGGGTTCAACCCCATCCCGGCCGGCAGGGTCACCCTTGCCGTCCGCATCGTCGAAGTTTCCTGCCCTCCCGCACCGCCTTCGACCGGCAGCGTCACCTCGGTGGTCGCGCCGGCAGGAGAGTCGACCTGGTCGGTGCCGGGGCTCAGGTGCAGCCCGGGGTCGAACGGGATCGAGCCGCAGTCCTTGGGGCTGGCGCCGGGCGGGAGCGGCGACTCGACGAAGGGAGAGCCGCTGGGGAAGCTCGGATCGGGGCTCTGCACCGAGTCGCCGCGAGCGTACGTCGAGTAAGTGTGGGCGAAGGTCGGCTGCGTCGGATCGAAGCAGGTGCTCGGCGTGGTGAGGAAAAAGCCGATGCCGGGCTCCTGATGCGCACGCCCGTCGAAGACGAGGCGGTTCTTCAGCAGCCTGACCCCCGCGACCTTGGGGACGTTGATCGTGAACCCCTCGTGGAAGTCGGACTCCCATGCCACGTCGGCTTCGAGGTAGATGTCGCTGGGCGGCAGCAGGGGAAGGTCCGGAACGGCTTCCACGGTGAACCCGAACCGAGCGGGCTGCCCTTGCTTGGGGACGAGGTTGTAGACCTGGGCGGTGATCGGGACCGGCGGAAGCAGCGGCGCTTCAGGCGAGACCATGACCTGGCTTTCCCCCACCCGGCTGAGCGGTTGTTGCGTCGCGCATTCCGAGGGATGTTCGGCGGCGCATTGGGGAGTGGCGCCGGGGTTGACGCTCAACCCGACCGGGAGGTCCACCCGCAGCGTCTTCAGGTCCACTTCCGGTTCTTCGTGGACCAGGACTTTGGTGTGCTTGATGATGAACTGCGTGAAGCCGACCTGAGGGTGGCCGGCCGCGGCTTCGAAGAACTGTCCCGGCGTCGCCACACTGCAGGGTGGGACGTCGACGGTGCAGGTGCCGGCCTGCCAGCCGTCCTGCGGCGTGGGATTGCTGTTGTCCTGCGGGACGAACGGGTTTTCCCCCGCCTGCGCCGGCACGGCGACGAGCATCGCCAAGGCGGCTGCCAACGAGACGACTCTTGCGACTGGCGATCTCACCTCGACAGTCCGTACCCAGCCAGGCTGCTCGTTAATCGCGACTAACGGCGATGGCGATGGTGCTTTTGCTTCTTGCGCGCGTGCCGGCAACCGGGCGTGCGCAGCGGCAGTCTCTTCTTCTTCAGCTTCTTGCCGTTCTGCGCTTTGAAGTTGAGGAAGGAGAAGTTGGGCTTGAGACAGAGGTCGCGGGAGTTGACCAGCAGGCCCTTCTTCCCACCTTTCATGTCGATCACGAACTTGCTCACCGGCACGTCGGGGACGCCGTTGAAGACCGTCTTCAGACGGGCCTTGCTCGAGCTGATCACGCCGCGCAGGCGGATGTTCACCTGGCCCTGCAGGTCGACCAGCATGTCGGGCAGTTCGTGGTCGGAGGAGACCAGGTAGACGGGTCCCTTGAGCTCGTCGTCCAGCAGCGGGCTCTGCGCGTGCGCGAACCCGTAGACCGACCGCGCCGGGCAGTCCTGCGCCGCCAGCTGCACCCGGGTGCAGATCGTTCCGATGTGCCCCTGGTCGAGGAACTGGGAATGCGGCAGGGTCAGCGCCGCGCGGCCGATGTTGGCGTCGCCGCCACGCGCCACCAGCACCGCCCTGAAGGCCGGGTGCTGCGCGCGCCTCATCTTCTTGCGCCCGCCGATCAGCTTGGTGAAGAGCTTCGGCCGGAACTTCAGGGCGGCGCAGTCGGTGGTCTGGAAGGGAACGTTGACCGCGAAGGAGCCGAAGGTCGCCGGGTCGTTCGGGTCCGCCCCACCGCCCCGCAGCGCGCCGGTCGTCGCCAACGGGTCGCAGCTGGTCGGGTTGAGGGTGAAGTTCGGCCGGCTCATCGTCAGATCGACGGAGCGGACGTTGAGCTGGGTGCCGCCGAAGACGTGCGGTAGCGGATCGGAAACGGCGTGGATCTGCGCGGTCTCGGGATCGACGAACAGCGCCACCCTCACCACGACCGTGCCGAGGTCGAAAGGCCCGGCCGTGGCGGGGGTGACGACTGCCAGGGAGAGAGGAGCCCCGTGATAGGGACCTGAGAGGAAGACCTTGCCGTCTTCGATCTTGTAGGGGGCCGGGCCGGTCCCGACCTCGATGACGGCGTTGCCGATCTGGCTGGCGGCGGGGCAGCTGGCGCTGCTCTTCTCTTCGTTGCCGGCCCTCGTGCCCGCCGCCGCCAGCGCAGCCTCAGGGCAGTAGGGAATGCCGGCGAGCTTTCCGGTCATGCCGGGCGGCAGGACGATGTCCGTCCCTTTCAGCTCCTGCTGACCGTCGGGGCGTGAGATGTGGATCGACAGCGGGCTGAAGGCGCCGGCCCTCGAGCTCGCGGGTCCGGCGCCGAACCCGGGCGAGAAGGGTCGCTCGGCCATCGTCATCGCGCATTTGCCCCCACCCGGCGCCGAGGCGAGGGTGAAGGTGTCGCTGGGGTGGGCGGCGGGATTGCCCGACCAGGGGGTCATCGACGTGGTCGTCTGGTTCGGGCCGCAGGTCGGGGGGCTGCTGAGGACGGCGCGGGCGCCGCCGACGAAGGAGAGGTCGAACGAGGTGAAAGGCACCTGCGGCGCTTCGGAGATCGTCGTCGCGAGCTGCCCGGTCAGCGGGTCGGCACGGACGTGGCCGACCAGCCGTACCGAGATCCCGTAGCGGTCGGACTCGGCTTCGACGAAGATCCGGTACTCGTCGCCGGAGGTGGGGTCGCGGCTCAGCTGCTGGCCGACGTAGACGTTGCCTTCGAGTGCTTCTTCCGGCTGCGGCTCGAGCTGGTCTTCCAGCGGCGGCGATTCGATCCTCGCCCGGCCGATGATCGACTGCGCCGGACAGGCGACGGGGTTCGTCGTGCCCTTGCCGAACTGTTCGTCGGTGCACACCTGCAGCCCGTTGGCGGCGGACGGGTTGAGGCCCATCCCGACCGGCAGCGTTACCGTTGCGTCCCGGGTGTGCGAGCTGTCCTGCCCGTCTTCTTCGAGGAGGTGCGGAACTTTGATCTCGACGTCGGCCGCCGCGGGCGAGTTCGCCTCCGCCGTGCCGGGGTCGACCCCGACGGTCGGGTCATACGGGATCGAGCCGCATTCCCTCGGTTCGGTCCCCGGGCCGCTGGTTTCGCTGAGGGGCGGGATCGGCGACTCGAAGAACGAGGAGCCGCTGGGGAAGCTCGGATCCGGATCGCCCACCGAGTCGGCGCGGAGAAGGGTCGAGTAGACGTGCCCCGAGGGCCCGCCGGGTTCCTGCCCCGGGACCCAGCTCGGGGCGTAGGCGGGGCCGAAGCAGGTGGTCGGCGTGGTGATGAAGGTGCCGTCGCCGGAACGGCCTTCGAAGGCGAGCCGGTTTTTCAGGATCAGTCCCTCCGCTCCCCCGAAGGCCGCGCCGAGCGCATCCGGAAGCGCGGCGGGAACGTGGATCGTGAATCCCTCGTGGTAGTCGCCGGCCCAGTTGACGTCGCCTTCCAGGTAGACGCTGTTGCCGGCGAGCTTCAACCCGAAGCGGGCGGATTGGCCGGGCGGGGGCGTGACGTTGTAGACGGGCACTTTGGTGACGCCTTCCTGTGGAGGGAAGACGACCCCGGCGACGGAGGTCCAGACTTCGCTGCGGCCGACCTCCGAGCCGGATGGGCAGATATCGGAGTCGAACTGGGCCTGGGTGCAACGTTCGGTCGCGCCTGGGTTGACGCTCAGCCCAACCGGCAGGTCCACGCGCACGGTCTTCAGTTCCCCTTCCGGGGTTTCCAGCGGCCCGACGGTGGTGTGCCTGATGATGAACTGGGTGAAGCCCCAGTTGGGATGGGCCCCGGCGGTTTCGAAGAACTGGGCGGGGGTCGCGATCGAACAGTAGGCGGCACCGACTTCAGGCGGTTCTTTCTTGCAGGTCCCGGCCTGCCAGCCCGAGTCGACCGCGGGGTGGCGGACGTCGCTCGGGGCGATGATGTCCTCGGTGTCGGCGCTGGCGAACGGGGCCGTCCCCGACAACCCCGCCAGACCCACGAGAAAGGCCGCGGCAAAGGCCCGACCAGACCAAGAGCTTTTCCTCCCTCTGAGCATCCTCGACGAAAAGACTACCCGAAATTAATGACTTGAACCAACAATTTTGGGTAACGTAGCTGCATGCCTATTTCAAATGGACATTCCCCCCAAGATCCCCTTCAAACCCTCGAAAAGGACGTCTTTGCAGCGCAAAATGGGCAGTCGGCCGAACGACCAGCGCATCAGGGCGACTCGATCCCGGTGAACTGGGAGCGGCTGGCGCGAGCCACCGCGCACCCCCTGCGGGTCTCGATCCTCGAAATCCTCGGGATCGACGGCGGCCGGGTCCTCTCTCCCAGCGACCTCAGCCACGAGCTGCAGATCCCCCTCAGCAACACCAACTACCACGTCACCGAGCTGGCGAAAGCGGGACTGATCGAACTGGTCCGGGAGCGACAGGTGCGCGGCGCGACGGAGCACTTCTACCGCCTGCCGGAAGAGGACGCAGACGACCAGAGCGACCGCGGCGTGCAGGATGCCGAGTCAGGGAACGTGTCCCGGCATCCTGTCGCCGTCGCCTAGCTTCGACGTCCGGTCGAGCCTCAGGCCTCGAATTCGAGAGCGACCTCGTATTTGTCGACCCCGACGCGCGTGCCGAACCCGCCGCCGGGCGGGCTCATGGAGTTCAGCGTCTGGTCGCCCTGACGGTAGTCGTCCTCGGTCTCGAAGAAGGAGACCGCCATCGCCTTCCCGCCCTCGAGATCGTGCAGGAGCAGGAACCCCTTCGCCGGCACCCCCTCGGGCGGACCGGACTCCGCCTCGGCGCTGATTTCCGCCGCGGTCTGCTTCAGGGCCTCGGCTTCGGCGCCCTCCCAACGAACAACCCGTGCGTACATCGTTTCCTCCTCACGTGAGATGTCCACCTTGGGCTAGCCGAACACGTTCGCCCCGCTAAATCAAGGGCCGCTCGCGTCGAGATCGGGGGCGATGACCGGCTCCGCGATCGGCAGAGCAGCTGCGGGGGATCATCCGCACGCAGACCGAAATCGTCAGCGGCGACTTCACTCTGCCAGGCCCTCCATTAGGCTCCCCTGGGTGGGAGAGGATCCGGTCCTGGCGGCATATGAAGCCTTCGCGCCCGTCTACAACGAGTTCAACCACCTCAACGACTACGAGATGTGGTTGGGGCGGGCACTGCTGCCCGAGCTCGAAAAGCATGGCCTGAAGCATGGCCGCGTCCTCGACGTCGGCTGCGGCACCGGCCGCGCCTTCGCCCCGCTGCTGCGCCGCGGCTGGCAGATCACCGGCTGCGATCTCTCGCCGGCGATGCTGGAGCGAGCCAGGCGCGAGGCCGGGGACCGGGTGGAGATGACGCTGGCTGACATGCGCGAGCTGCCGGTGTTCGGCGAGTTCGAGCTGGTCCTCGCCCTCAACGACCCCGTCAACTACCTGTTCGGAGACAGGGACCTCGAGCGCGCCCTCGCCGGCATGCGCTCGAACATGGCCGACGACGGCCTGCTCATCTTCGACTGCAACTCCAGGTCCACCTACGCCACCATCTACACCCGGGAAGTCAGGGAGGTCGAGCACGAAGGCCGCCACTGGACCTGGCGCGGCGTCGGCGAGATCTCACCCAACCTCTTCGAGAACTGCATCGAAGGCGACGACATCGAGGAGCCGATCAGCCACCTCGAGCGCTTCCGCCCAGAGGCAGAGGTGCGCGAAGCCATGCGGGCAGCCGGCCTCGAGTGCCTCGCGGCCCTCGGCATGACCGAGGTCGACCACGAGGTGATCCTCGTCGACCCCCTCGACGAAGACCAGCACTACAAGATCGTCTACATCGGCGCGAAGGCCTAGACGAGTAGTCCGCGACCGCGCCCCTGGGTCAGGTCGCAGAGCCCAGGGAAGGCAAGCGTGGGGTCTACCGGTCCTTCCTCGGTCACTTGGGCACACCATCCTGTGCTCAAGTGACCGACAGTGAGGTTGCCCGCTAGTCGATCTCGAATCCGCCCGCTGAGCTGCCACTGGGAGGCGCCCAGCGGATGCCCTCGAGCAACTCCATCGGCGAGATCGGGAGCCCCCCGGCGAGCTTGACCAACGTATCGAGGCGGGGCAGCCGGAGGCCGCCCAGCATTTTCCGTCGGGAAGGACGGGCTCCTCCCTAGCTATCCGCATCCGGCGAGACCTCGAAGCAGAGCATCCCGAGGACCGCGTGGATCGCGCCCTTGCGCGAGCCGTCCATGCGCCGGGCGGCGGCCGCTTGCTCGGTGAGGACGTCCTCGAGGGCCTTTGCCTGGATCTCCGAGACCCGGCGCCAGCCCGCCTCGTCCAAGAGCAGCGGCGTGCGGCTGAGGTGGCGATCGTCGCGCTTGTCGAAGCGGTTGGCGGCCAGCGAGGCCGCCGCGTCGCTCATCAGAGCTTCGACCGTGTGGCTCGAGAGGGCGCTGCGGACCTTCGGGTGAAGCTGCTTCCAGCTCGGGTTGTCGATCAGCGGTCGCTCCACCGCTTCGTAGAAGTGGGCGACCGATCCCCGCACCGCTTCTTCTTCGACGATCTCGATCAACCCCAGCGAATCCAACACCCGCACGTGGTAGCTGACGTTGCTGAGCCCCTCCTCGATCTCCTCTGCGATCTCCTTCGGGCTGGCGGCGCGTTCGGTGAGGATCGTCAGGGCCTTGACCCGGATCGGGTGGTTCAGGGCCTTGATCAGGACCTCTTGGGGGGATTTGGCCGCCTCCCTGCATCGACTTGGACTTCTTCTCCGTTGCCTTTTCTGTGGCATGATGTTTGCCTCCCGTAGCGCTAAGTAGGTTCCACTCCGTGCGGCGGCATTTGAGTAGGTCAGTGTGTACGTTCTATGTGCCCACGCACCCTAGGCTGCCGCCTCGATTTCGTCTTGCAATGGCGCAGGGGGCGGGGGGCCTCGCTTCAGGTGAGAGATACTTCGTTTGCAGAAAATTCTTTTCCGCTTCTCGCTTTGCATAGTCCGAACGAGGGACGATCGTGGGTATGCCAACAACCCAATTGAAACGACCCTAGTCGCTTTGCTGAACTACGCCTGAGCAAAATAGATAGAAACGGTTCCAGCAGAGGAATTTTTCCAGTATTGATGCTGATCGGTGGGCCGGCCCAATGTAGCCGGCCCACCCGCTTTATCGCCTACCCGAGCTTGACGGTAGAGATAATCGGAAATCGCTCTCCCACCTTCTTCAGCGTCATAGTCCCACCTCCCTTCCTACGATCGGTGATATGTGGCCAGGGGGAGCTGGCGTCTCGGCAGAGCTGCAGGTCCAACCCCCCAGGTGAGAGACTTGCGTATTGCTAAAATCGTTTACACCGCTAATGGGCTTCCAAGGGCTTTGCGAGGGCGCTGCTGGGCATGGTTAAATGCTCAACATGTCCTTCTCGCTGGAACCGCCTGATCAAATGAGGATCAGCAAGAGCAAATAGAGATCCCATGACGAGAGCCAAGCGAGAAGCCAAAGCGGCGGCGAGTGAATCGTCAGGAAGAGACAGCCGACAAATCCCGCGCAAGTCGGCTGGGAGGAAGAGTGGCCTTGGGCGTATCGACGACGGAATGCTCTTCGTGTTCTCCCATCCGCTGCGGATTCGAATGATCGCCGAGCTCAACGAGGAAATAGGAAGTCCGAGCGACCTGGCAAAGCGACTCGGAGTCGAGACCCATCACACCAACTACCACATAAAGAAGCTGCACGAACATGGGTGCGTCGAGGTTGTGGAGCGCGTCAAGGCGCGAGGATTCGAAAAGACGATCTACCGTGCCAAGGTCAAGGTGGACTTTCCTGAGGAGGTATGGGAGATGCTTCCTCCTTCCGTCCGGAAACTTGTCGTGGCCGCCGTATTCCTCACCAGCTCCAGTGACGCACAGGCAGCACTCCTTTCGGGCTCGTTTGAAAAGCGACCCGAAAGCCACGCGAGTTGGACCAGCCTCCAGCTCGATGAGCAGGGCTGGCAGATGCTCGCCACACGTATAGACGAGCTCCTCAGCGACGCTGAACAGCTACAGGCCGATGCAAAGGATCGGCTGGCGGCCAACAAAGCAGAGGGCCTCAACGTAAGCCTCAATCTTTCCGCTTTTGTGCTTCCGATCGATCTTGATCCACCTGAGCGACGCCTGCCGTCCAAGACTGTGCGTAAAAAGATAAGGGAGCGGAAATCACTGCGACACCCGGGCGGCGAAGGGTCTTCCACGTAGGGAACCTGCAGCATTCCGCAGGTGGTGAAACCAGCCCGAAGAAGCGGACGACGGGTCTCGAACCCGCGACCTCGAGCTTGGGAAGCTCGCGCTCTACCAACTGAGCTACGTCCGCGTGGGTCGGATTCTAGGGCGTGGCGGGGGTGCCGGGGCAGTGCTGGGACTAATCTTGGCGGCCCGTGAGCGTCCGCTCTTCCATCGCGGTGCTGGCCGTGCTGGCCGTCGTCGGCCTGCTCGTGTTCGGGCTGGTCAGCAAGGGGTCCTCGGGCGTGGCGTTGGGGGATTCGGCGCCGGCCGGGCCGCTGCCGCGGCTGGAAGGGGACGGCGACGGGTCCCTGGCCGATTACCGGGGCCGGTGGGTGCTGGTCAACTTCTGGGCCTCCTGGTGCATCCCCTGCAGGCAGGAGGCGCCGGCGCTGGAGAGGTTCCAGCGGCAGCACGGGGACGCCAGGTTCACGGTGCTGGGCATCGACAGCCGCGACCTGAGCAGCGACGGGCGCGAGTTCGTGCGGCGCTACGGGCTCAGCTACCCGCAGCTGCGAGACGGCGACGGCGATGCCGCCCACGACTTCGGCACCACCGGCGTCCCAGAGAACTACCTGGTCGACCCGACCGGGAAGGTGCGATGGCTGCTGCGAGGGCCGGTCGACGAGCAGTACCTGCACGACGAGGTGGCCCCGTTCCTGCCGGGAGGGAAGTCGTGAAGGGGCGCCTGGCCCTGCTGGCCCTCGCCGCGCTCGCGGCGCTGGCCCCCGCCGCCCTGGCCGAGCAGCGCGCCTCGCTGACCGAAATCGAAAAGCAGGTGATGTGCCCCGTCTGCGGGACCCTGCTGCAGCTGGCCGAATCGCCGCAGGCCCAGCGGGAGAAAGCCTTCATCCGCCGGCTGATCGGCCAAGGCAAGAGCGAAGACCAGGTCAAGGATGCGCTGGTGGCCGAGTACGGCGACGAGGTGCTGGCCCTCCCGCAGGGCTCGGGCTTCAGTCTCTCCGCCTACGTGGTGCCGGTCGTCGCCTTCGTCGTCGCCGCGATCGCGCTGGCGATCGGGGTGATGCGCTGGCGCCGCGCCGGGAGCGACAAGGGCGAGGAGGATGCACCCGGAAGCGGCCCCAAGGGCGAGGACGCCGAGCGGCTCGACGCCGACCTCGCTCGCTACGACCTCTAGCCCACTGCAATCGCGCCGAGAGCAGGGACCGACAACCGGCCGATCGCCTTTCGGACCGAACGACCATCCCCGGCATTCAGTCCCGCCACCACCGCGTCTGCCTGCCGCGCCACACTCGCGCACGCTGCCGGCTCCTCAACTGCTGACGGGCCGCTGAGGACGACCAGCTCGTAGGCGCCGCGCATTTTCTCGACCATGTGGGCGAAGCTCTGCAGGCCGAGCAGAGTCTCCGTTTTCGTCGCCGGTCGGCCGCCGCAGATGCAGACCAAGGGCTCCCCCACGCCGCTCGCGGCCGGCCCTCCCAGCACTACCGGCTGGATCACGTCCTGGGGCTCGGCCTCCCAACGCAGGTACTCGTGCAGCCCGGGAGCGGCGGCGAGGCCGATCTGGGCCGCCAGCCGCGGGTGCGCCAGGTCGCACTCGACCAGGATCGTGCGCCGGCCGGCCGAGGTGGCCGCCGCCGCCAAGGCGATCGCCGCGACCGGGGCCGCTTTCCCCTCCCCGCTGACCAGCACGGCCCGCTGTCCGGCGAGCCGCGGCAACGCCCGCTCCAGGCTCGTAAGGTCCTGCCGTCGCAGCGACCACGCCCGCGATGCCTCCGCCGGCCCGGCGATCTCCGCCAGCAACGGCAGCCTGGCTCGGCGCCCCAGCATCACATCCGCTCGGGCGCGGAGATCCCCAGCAGGTCAAGCGCGGCGGCGATCGTCCCCTTCGTCGCCAGGCAGAGCGCCAGCCGCGAGGCTTCCACTCCCTCGCCCTCGGCCCCGACCACCTGGCAGTCGCGGTAGAAGGCGTGGAAGTCGGCCGCGACCGCCGTCGAGTAGGCGCAGATCCGATGCGGCGCCCGCCGCGCCGCCGCCGCGCGCACCTCCTCGGGGAATTCGAGCAGGCGCTTGACCAGGACCTTCTCGCTCGCCTCCAGCGGCGTCCGTCCGTCCACGGCGCCGAAGCCTTTCGGCTGCGAGTCCTCGTCCGCGGCTTTGCGCAGGATGCTGGCGATGCGGGCGTGCGCGTATTGCACGTAGTAGACGGGGTTCTCGCTCGACTGGCTGCGGGCCAGCTCGAGGTCGAGATCGACCGTCGTCTCGTGGCCGCGCCAGAGCATGAACCAGCGGGTGGCGTCGACACCGACGTCGTCGAGGAGCTCGTCGAGGGTGATGAAGTCGCCGGTGCGCTTCGACATCTGCACCCGCTCGCCGCCTTCGACCACGTGGACGAGGCTCATGATCAGCGCCTCGAAGCGGTTCGGATCGGCACCCAGTGCCTCGATCGCCGCCCGGATCCGCGCCACGTAGCCGTGGTGGTCGGCGCCGAGGACGTTGATCAGGCGATCGAAGCCGCGCTGCAGCTTGTCCCAGTGGTAGGCGATGTCGGGCGTCAGGTAGGTCGGCTCGCCGTTGGAGCGAACCAGCACCCGGTCCTTGTCGTCGCCGAAGTCGGTGGTCCGCAGCCAGAGCGCGTCTTCGCTGCGGTAGGTGTGGCCGCGCTTCTCCAGCTCGCTCAGTGCGTCGGTGACCTCGCCTTTCTCGTAGACGCTGCGCTCCGAGAACCAGTTGTCGAAGTGGACGCCGAAGCGCTCCAGGGTCTGCCGCATCCCCTCGAGCATCAGTTCGATCCCGCGCCCTTTCACCGCCTCGCGGTCCTCCGGGTCGACTCCCTCGTCCTGCAGTCGCGCGGCGATCTCGACCACGTAGTCGCCGGCGTAGCCGTCCTCGGGCGGCTCCTCCCCCACCATCCGCGCCGCGACCGAGTCGGCGAAGCGGTCGATCTGGCTGCCGGCGTCGTTGATGTAGTACTCGCGCTGGACCTCGTGGCCGGCCGCCTGCAGCAGGCGCACCAGCGAGTCGCCGTAGGCGGCGTGGCGGCCGGTGCCGACGTGGATCGGGCCGGTCGGGTTGGCGGAGACGAACTCGACCAGCACCTTCTCCGGCGTCTCGGCTGGCGCGGGGCCGAGGCCCTCGCCCGCCTCCGTCAGGTCTCCGAGCGCCCGCAGGTACCAGGAGTCGGCGAGGAAGAAGTTGACGAAGCCGGGCCCGGCGATCTCGATCCGCTCCAGGCTCGGCGCCAGTTCCGCGTCGACTTCGAGCCGCTCGCGCAGCTGCTCGGCGACCGCCCGCGGGTTGTCGCTGAGATGGCGGGCGAGCAGCATCGCCGCGTTGGAGCTGTAATCGCCGAGCTCGGGCTTGGGCGGCCGCTCCATGGTGGGCCGAGGCTCGCTCGCCTCGCCCCCGCGCAGGGCCCGCGCGGCGCCCTCGACCGCGCCCCGCAGCGCGGTGATCGAATCGGTTGCGGTCACGGGCCAATCGTATGGACCGCGGCTCGGCCACGTTACGCTCCCCTGCTTGCGCGTAGCCGTCCTCAGCGACATCCACTCCAACCGGCAGGCTTTCGCGGCCGTCCTCGCGGCGGTCGAGGAGGCCGGCGTCGAGGAGGTCTGGTGTCTCGGCGACCTGGTCGGCTACGGCGCCGACCCCGACGCCTGCGCCGCGCTGGCGCGCGAGCGCTGCGACCTCTGCCTGGTCGGCAACCACGACCTGGCCGTGCTGGGCGCGCTCGACATCTCGACCTTCTCCGAGGGCGCCGCGGCCGCGGTCGCGTGGACGCGGGAGAACGTCGGCGAGGAGACGCGTGAGTTCCTCGCCTCGCTCGACCCCGCAGGCTCGCGCGAGGGCGTCGGCCTCTTCCACGCCTCCCCGCGCGACCCGGTCTGGGAGTACGTGCTCGGGGCCGACCAGGCCGAAGCGAGCTTCGAGGCGATGGCGGAGCGGGTCGGCCTGATCGGTCACTCCCACGTCGCCCTCTTCTTCGTCCGCACCCAGGGCGGTCGGCCGGGCTACGCCCAGGGCGCCCAGGCTGCCGACGGCGCCGAGATCGAGCTGGCCGAGGGCGCCTGGCTGCTCAACCCTGGCAGCGTCGGCCAGCCACGCGACGGCGATCCTCGCGCCGCCTGGCTCGAGCTCGACACCGAGGCGTGGGTCGCCCGCTGGCGCCGCGTCGACTACGACGTCCAGGAGGCGGCCGCGGCGATTCGCGCCGCCAGCCTGCCGCCGGCGCTGGCCGATCGCCTGGAGGTCGGCCGTTGATCCTGAAATGCAGGGAAATCTTGCTCCCGAGGCGTTTCTCTAGACTCGGACCGCGATGGGCCGCTTGAGCGCACTTCTGCTCGCCCTGATCCTCGGCGGAGCCGGCGCGGTCGCGCTGGTCTCCTGCGGCGGCAGCGGCGACGCAAGGCTGCTGCCGGGGGCGACGGCGAGCCAGATCGAATCCAACCTCGACCAGGTCAAGCAGCTGGTCGCGGCAGGCGACTGCGTGGGGGCCGAAGACGCCGTCGCCGCGGTCACGGCCGAAGTCGAAGAACTGAACGACGTCGCGGTGAAGCTGAAGACGGCCCTGAGGGAAGGGGCGACGAAGCTGAGCGAAGTGGTGGGCCGTTGCGAAGAAGAAGCGAGCGAAGAGGAAGCGGAACCTTCGTCGGAACCCGATGTTGAAGCTGAAGAATTGGAACAGGAAGAGCTGGACGCCGAAGAAAAGGCCGAAAAGGCCCAGGAGAAGGTCGAAAAGAAGGAGCAGAAGGAAGAAGAGGCTGAAGCCCCTGAAGACGAGGAAGGGAGCCTGCCTCCGCAGTCCGAAGGCAAAGGAAAAGCCAAAGGCCACGAAGAAGCCGCGCCACCGCCTGCCGCGGAACCCCCCGCAGAATCCGAATCGGGCGGCGTGAGCCCGAGCGTGGGGGTCGAATGATGGAGGCAGGATCGCTCTCGGGCCGATACGAGACCGGCGAAAAGCTCGGCACCGGGGGGATGTCGAACGTCTACAAGGCGACCGACCGCATCCTCGAGCGCACGGTGGCGGTGAAGATCCTCGCCGAGCACCTCTCCGACGACGAGCGCTTCGTCGCCCGCTTCAAGCGCGAGGCGCTGGCGGTGGCGAAGCTGATCCACCCCAACATCGTCCAGGTCTACGACACGGGCGTCGACCAGGGCCGCCACTACATCGTCATGGAGTACGTCGACGGGCGCTCCGGCGCGCAGGTTCTGCAGCGGCACGGTCCGGTCGAGCCGGAGGTCGCGGCCGAGATCGGGATCCAGGCCTGCGCCGGGCTCGACTACGCGCACCGGCGCGGGATCATCCACCGCGACGTCAAGCCGGGGAACCTGATGATCGTCGGCGGCCCGGTCGGCGGCGGCGAGATGATCGTCAAGCTGACCGACTTCGGGATCGCTCGCGCGATCGAGCAGACGCGGATCACCCAGGTCGGCTCGGTGGTCGGCACCGCCGCCTACCTGGCGCCCGAGCAGGTGCGCGGCGAGGAGGCGACGCCGGCGACCGACGTCTACGCGCTCGGCGTCGTCCTTTACCAATTCCTCACCGGGCGGCTGCCCTACGAGGGCTCCTCGCTGGCCGAGCTGGCGGTGCGCCAACAGAACGAGAAGCCGCTGCCGCCGAGCACCTACGACGGCGGGGTGCCGGAGACGCTGGGGGCGGCGGTCCTGCGCGCGCTGGAGGGCGACCCGAACCGCCGCTATGCGAGCGCCGACGAGCTCGCGCAGGGCCTGCGGCTGGGGCTCGAAGGCGAGGACGTGACGCTGCCGATGGAGGAGGGCACGTCGGCAACTCGGGTGCTGGGCGACGACACCGCGGCGACGCGCCACATGGGTCGCGACACCGCCCGGACCGAGTACCGGCCCGCCTCGCCAACGCGGCGGCCGGCGCCGCGACAGCCCACCCCCGCCCCGGCTCCGGTGCCCGTTGCTCCCCGGGCGACGCAACCGGCCCGCCGCGGCGCCTTCTCGCGCTTCTTCCGCTTCGCCCTGGCGCTGGTCGCGTTGGTGCTGGTCGCCGCCGCCGTGGCGACCGCGGTGATCGTCACCACCGACAAGGCGGCCGGCGTCAAGGTCAGCAGGGTGGCGGGCGACACCGTCGACAAGGTCGTCGAAGAAGTCAAGGAGCTGGTGAAGAACAACACCGAATAGGGGGCCGGGGCAGGGCGAGCGGGATACCCCCTTCTCTCAACTTGCTCGGGTGAAGCGCCTTCAGCCGTCCGAGAGCCGCTCGACCGAGAAGTACAAGCCGTTCAGGGGGTATCCCGGTCGCCTTAGCGAGATTCGGCGTTCCAGGGAGGCGAGCCAGCGAGGACGGCGGCGCGGTAGGAGTCGAAGGTGCCCTTTTTGATTGCTGCTCTGGCGTGGGTGGTCAGCTGGTGCATGTAGGTGAGGTTGTGTTGGACGATGAGGCGGACGGCGGTCAGCTCCTCGGCACGGGAGAGGTAGCTGACGTAGTCGCGGTCGTGGTGTTGGCAGGTCGGGCAGGGACAGCCTTCGACCAGCGCTTCGCGGCTGCCGACCCACTTGCCCTTGCGCATGTCGAGGCGCCAGCGGGTCTCCGGGCTCGGCGCCAGGGCGACGCCGTGGCGGGCCAGGCGGGTCGGCACCGCGCAGTCGAAGACGTCGAGGCCGAGGGCGATGCCGCCGAGCAGGTCGTCCACCTCGCCGATCCCCAGGAGGTGCTTGGGCGCCTCCTCCGGCAGCAGGGGCGCCGTGAACGCCAGCACCGAGGCCATCTCCTCCTTGTCGCGGCCGAGGGTGCCGCCGATCGCCAGTCCGTCCACCCCGGCCTCGGAGACGCACTGCGCCGATTCGCGGCGCAGGTCCTCGTGGGTGCCGCCCTGGACGATCCCGAACACCGCCTGCCGCCGCGGCCCCTCGCGGTCGTGCCAGGCGAGGCAGCGGTCGAGCCAGCGGTGGGTGCGCTCGGTCGAGCGGGCGGTGTAGTCGCGGTCGGCGTGGAAGGGCGTGCACTCGTCGAAGACGAGGGCGACGTCGGAGCCGAGCGCCGCCTGCACGCTCATCGAGACCTCGGGCGAGATGAAGAGCTCGGCGCCGTCGCGCGGGGACTGGAAGCGGGCGCCCTCCTCGCTGATCTCGACCTTGGAGCCGTGGTCGCCGGAGCGGCCGCTGCCCTTGACCTCGTTGGCGACGCCGCCGTGGGCGAGCGAGAAGACCTGGAAGCCGCCGGAGTCGGTGATCAGGGCCCGCTCCCAGTTCATGAACCCGTGCAGGCCGCCGGCGGCGGCGATCCGCTCCGGCCCCGGCGAGACGAAGAGGTGGTAGGTGTTGCCGAGGATCAGCTGGTAGCCGAGCTCGGCGACCTCGGTCGACTCCAGCCCGCGCACCGTCCCCTTCGTCGCCAGGGGGATGAAGGCCGGCGTCTCGATCGGGCCGTGGGCGGTGTGGACGACGCTCGCGCGGGCGCTGCCGTCGCGGGCATCGATCTCGAACCTGAGGCGCTGCGGGTCGCTGCGCACTACTTCGTCGGGTCCTTCTCGCCGAGCCCGGGATGCACGCCCTGGCCGATCGCCTGGGCGTCGACGACCTGCTGCAGCAGGTCGACGAGGCGCTTGCGGTCGGCCGCCGCCATGCCCTTGGTCAGCTCCTTCTCGTGCTGCGCGGCGATCTCACGGCCGCGGGCGAGGGAGCGCTTGCCCTCGGCGGTGAGGAAGAGGGCGCGCACGCGGCGATCCTTGGGTTCGGGCCGGCGTTCGACCAGGCCGCGCTGCTCGGCCTCGTCGACCAAGGCCACCATGCGGCTGGGGGGGATTTCGATCGCGGCCGCGATCGCCTGCTGAGAGCGGCCTTCGGCGGCCGCGACCAGGTTGAGGACGCGGAAGAGAGGTGGGTTGAGGTCGGCGCCGGCGATCCGCTCGGCGAAGCGCTTGGAGGCGTGGATTCCCACCTGGGAGAGGAGGAAGGCGAGGGTGGACGGGGCGCGATCGCCGTTGAGCGCGGGGGCGTTCATGGGGGAAGATGGTACCCGCTCGTTTGTGCTATGAATAGTTTCGAGTTGAAACCTTTCTAGATGTAAAGAATTTTCTCCCGAGAAAGGAATCTCCCCATGACCCGTCGTCTCGCCCGCCTCGCCGACATCGCCTACCGCCGCCGGGGCCGCATGGTCGTCGCCTGGATCGTCGCCACCGTCGTCATCATCGGCCTCGGCTCATCCCTCGCCGGCGAGTACCACGCCGACTACAACACCCCCGGCTCCGAGTCGAAGGCAGCGAGCGAACTGACCGAACGCGAGTTCAGCGGCTACTCCGGGCAGGAAATCTACGTCGTCTGGAACGACCCGCGCGGGGCGCAGAGCGCCGGTTCGAAAAAGCAGATGAACGCCTTCTTCGCCGAAGCCGAAGAAGTCGACCACGTCGGCAAGGCGGCGCCGATCCGTGTCTCGGACGAGGGCAAGATCGCGACCACGACCCTGCCGCTGAACGTCCCCGGCTGGGAGGTCAAGAAGGAGCAGGGCGAACAGCTGATCGACGCTGCCGAAGCCAACAGCGGCGGCGGCCTCGAGATCAAGCTCGGCGGCGAACCGATCTACCTCGCCGAGGAATCGACCAGCCCCGAGGGGCTCGGCTTCCTCGGGGCGGCGATCGTGCTGCTGATCGCCTTCGGCTCGCTCGTCGCCGCCGGCCTGCCGCTGGCGATCGCGCTGGTCGGCCTCGGAATCTCCTCCGGCGGCCTGATCGTCCTCCTCGCCAACGTGATCGACGTCCCCAACTGGACCACCGCCGTCTCCGGCCTGATCGGGATCGGCGTCGGGATCGACTACGCGCTGCTGGTGCTGACCCGCTTCCGCAGCGCGATGAAGTCCGGCAAGGACCGCCACGACGCGGTCGTCGAGGCGGTCAGCACCGCCGGCCGCAGCGTGATCATCGCCGGCGGCACCGTGGTGATCGCGATCCTCGGGCTCTTCATCACCGGCCTCCCCTACATGTACGGGGTGGCGATCTCGGCCTCGCTGGCGGTGCTGGTGGTGATGCTCGCCTCGATCACGCTGCTGCCGGCCCTCCTCTCCTACCTCGGCCCGCGGGTCGACCGGCTGCGGATCCCCTACCTCGGGCGGCGGCTCGACCGGCCCGAAGGGGACGGCAACTCCCCCGCCGCCCGCTGGAGCCACGCCGTGCAGCGGCGGCCCTGGACGGCGGCGATCGTCGCCGCGGCGATCCTGCTCGCGCTCGCCGCTCCCGCCCTCGGCATGCGGCTCGGCTTCCCCGACGCCGGCAACGACAAGAAGGGGACGATGACGCGCGAAGCCTACGACCTGATCAGCGAGGGCTTCGGCCCCGGCGCCAACGGCCCGCTGGTGATCGCGGCCGAACTGCCCGACGCCGGCGCGAAGTCCGACGTCCAGGCGCTGGCGACGACGCTGCGGGAGGACCCGGGCATCGCCTTCGTGCAGGCGCCCGTGTTCAACAGCGACGGCACCGCGGCGATCCTCACCGTCACCCCCACCACCTCGCCGCAGGACGAGGCGACCTCCGAGCTGGTCGAACACCTGCGCGGGACCGTGATCCCCGATTCCCTTGGCGATTCCGGCGTCACCGCGCTGGTCGGCGGTGTCAACGCCGCCTTGGAGGACCAGAGCGAATACATCACCGACCGCATGCCCTGGTTCATCGCCGGGGTGGTCGGCCTTTCCTTCCTGCTCCTCCTCGTCGCCTTCCACTCGCCGTTCATCTCGCTCAAGGCGGGGATCATGAACCTGCTCTCGGTGAGTGCAGCCTACGGGGTGATGACCCTGGTGGCGCAGGGCGGGGCGGTCGGCCAACTTATCGGGATCGACCACGAAGTCCCGATCGCCCCGTTCATGCCGGTGATGATGTTCGCGATCCTCTTCGGGCTCTCGATGGACTACGAGGTCTTCCTGATCTCGCGGATCCGCGAGGAGTACCTGAAGGACGGCGACACCCGCCGCGCCGTCGCCGACGGCCTCGCCAAGACGGCGCGGGTGATCACCGCGGCGGCGGCGATCATGGTCGTCGTCTTCCTCGCCTTCGTCGCCTCGCCCGAAGTCTTCCTCAAGCTCTTCGGGATCGGCCTCGCGTCGGCGATCTTCCTCGACGCCACCCTCGTCCGCATGGTGCTCGTGCCCGCGGTCATGCAGCTGCTCGGCCCACGCACCTGGTGGATCCCCGACTGGCTGGAGCGAGTCCTGCCCCGGATCGACGTCGAATCCCGCGAGCCGCAAGCGGCCTCGAGCGGGCCGTGACGACTAAGGCTCTTCGTTCTCCTTGATGAAGGCCCGAGCGTCCTTCATCAGAAGGATCCGCTGAAGAGGATCTGCGGGCGAAGCTTCAAATCCGAATCGGTCATAGAAGCTGTTGGCCTCCTCGCGGGCGTGGGCGATGATCGCCCTCGCGCCGACATTTTCGGCGGCAGCCATACAGCGAAGTAAGGCATCCTGGAGCAGGGACCACCCGACTCCCTTCCCCTGGTGCCCTCTGTCAACAGCTAAGCGGGCCAAGATCAGGACCGGCACCGGCCTTCCCCGCGGTTGACCCTTCAGCAGGCGATCGGTCGCTTCCGCCGCCCCGACCTGGCCGACGGTCAGAGCGTAGTAGCCGACTACGTACCCTGCACTAGCGGTCACGAAGGTGCGAGCCGAGCCGGCATCCTCAGCATGTCGCGCATAGCGATGCAGCCACACGTCCAAATCCTCGTCGCCGCAGCGGAAGTCTCCGCAATCGTGCTTGCCCCGAAGAGGCTCGGGATACGTATAGGACAACGGGCTACTCGAAGACGCTGGGCCGTGAGAACAGATCCCGTAGCCCGGGCGGGACACGCGGGGGCCGATCGAGGAGCTCATTCAGCTGACGCCATTCCTCCTCACCGAGAAGGAACTGGGTCCGATCGGCCAAGACCCGCTGTGCCTCGGTCACGGCGGCGTCGCGCACGAATTTGCTGTAGCTGGTGCCAGCTGCGGTACTCGCCGCACGAACGATCTCGTCCTCATCACGTTCCACGCGCAGATTCCAGCGATGCTCGCGGGTTGGTTTGGCCTGCTGTGCACCCATTGGTACGCACAGTGTACAGACACCGTACGTACACGTGCGGTCACCGTTTCAGCTACTCGACCAGCGAGCGGCCCGTCATCGCTTCCGGCTGCGGAATACCGAGCAGGTCGAGGGCGGTGGGGGCGACGTCGGCGAGGATGCCGTGGTCGCGGAGGGCCAGACCCTTCTCGGTGACGATCAGGGGGACCGGATTGAGCGAGTGGGCGGTGTTGGGGGAGCCGTCGGGCTCGAGCATGTGGTCGCAGTTGCCGTGGTCGGCGGTGACGATGCAGGCGCCGCCCTTGGCGCTGACGGCCTCGACGACCCTGCCGAGCTGGGCGTCGACGGTCTCGACCGCCTTGACCGCGGCGGGGATCACGCCGGTATGGCCGACCATGTCGGGGTTGGCGAAGTTGATGATCCCGAAGCGGTGGTCGCCCTTCTTCCAGTGGGAGACGAAGGCCTCGGCGGCGCCCTCGGCGCTCATCTCCGGCTTGTGGTCGTAGGTCGGCACGTCGCGGGGCGAGTCGACCAGGCAGTGCTCTTCCCCCTCCAGCTCGGCCTCGCGGCCGCCGTTGAAGAAGTAGGTGACGTGCGCGTACTTCTCGGTCTCGGCGACGTGGAGCTGGCTGCCGCCGGCGTTGGCGATCGTTTCCGCCAGCGTCGTCTGCGGCCGCTGCTCGGGGAAGGCGACGGGATACGGCCAGCCCTTGCGGTACTCGGTCATCGTCGTCAGGTCGAGCGTCGCCCCGTTACGGGGGAACTCGTCGAAGTCCGGGTCGGCGAGGGCGCGGCTCATCTGCCGGGCCCGGTCCGGGCGGAAGTTGACGAAGATCGCGACGTCGCCGGCGGCGGCCCCGTCGTAGTCGCCGATCACCGTCGGTTTGACGAACTCGTCGGTCTCGTCGCGCTCGTAGGACTCTGTGATGGCCGCGAGCGCAGTCGGCGCGTGCAGCCCACGCGCGTGGACGATCGCGTCGTATGCGAGCTTGGTCCGCTCCCAGCGCGTGTCGCGGTCCATCGCGTAGTAGCGGCCGCTGACGGTGGCGACGCGCCCAGCCGCCCGCAGCCAGCGTTCCAGCTCCTCGACGTAGCCCTTGCCGCCGTGCGGGAGCGTGTCGCGGCCGTCGGTGAAGGCGTGGAAGACGACGTCCGGGACGCCCTCCTGGGCGGCCAGCTCGATCGCCGCCTCGATGTGCTCCCAGCCCGAGTGGACGCCACCGTCGGAGACGAGGCCGAGCAGGTGCAGACGGCCGCGAGGGCTGTTGCGGGCCCGCTCGCAGGCGGCGAGCAGGACCTCGTTGTCGAAGAAGCTGCCGTCGGCGACGGCGTCGTCGATCCGCGCCAGATCCTGCTTGACGATCGCCCCGGCGCCGAGGTTGAGGTGGCCGACCTCGGAGTTGCCCATCTGCCCCTCCGGCAGGCCGACGTCGGGTCCCTGGGCCGAGAGCTGAGTGTGGGGGAACTCGCCCCAGAGGCGATCGAAGACCGGCGTCTCCGCCAGTGAGATCGCGTTTCCCGGCCCCGGCGGCGCCAGCCCCCAGCCGTCGAGGATGATCAGCGCCAGCGAGGGGACGGGCTCGGGCATCGGCTCACCCCGCGGCCTGGACGATCGCGGCGAATTCCTCCGGATCGAGGCTGGCGCCGCCGACCAGGGCGCCGTCGACGTCCGGCAGCGACAGCAGCTCCTCGGCGCTGCCGGGCTTGACCGAGCCGCCGTAGAGGATTCGCACGTTGTCGGCAGCGGCACCGCGCGCCCGCAGCACGTCGCGGATGAAGGCGCTCGCCTCCTGCGCCTGGTCCGGAGTGGCGGTGCGGCCGGTGCCGATCGCCCAGATCGGCTCGTAGGCGATGACGACGTTCTCGATCTGCTCAGGGCCGAGCCCACCGAGATCGGCCTGCAGCTGGCGCTCCAGCACCCGCTCGGTCACCCCCGCGTCGCGCGCCTCCTCGCTCTCGCCGATGCAGAGGATCGGCTCCAGCCCCACCTCAAGCGCCTTCGGCACCTTGCGGGCCAGCGCCTCGTCGGTCTCGTTGAAGTACTGGCGGCGCTCGGAGTGGCCGAGGACGACCGCCTCGACGTCGAGCGCGACCAGCATCGGCGCCGAGACCTCGCCGGTGAAGGCGCCCGAATCCTCCTCGTGCATGTTCTGGGCGGCGACTTTGACCGCGGTGCCGTAGCGCCGCTCGACCACCGCGGTCAGGGCGGTGAACGGCGAGCAGATGACGACGTCCGACTGGGTCGCGGCAATCCGCGGCAGCAGCGCGTCGACGAACTCGGCCGCCTCGGCGACGGTCTTGTGCATCTTCCAGTTGGCGGCGATGCAAGGCGTGCGATCAGGCATCGGCTTCCTTCCCCTCTTCGGCGTCGAGCAGGGCCGTCACGCCCGGCAGCTTCTTTCCCTCCAGCAGCTCCAGCGAGGCGCCGCCCCCGGTCGAGACCCAGTCGACCTCGTCCTCGAGGCCGAACTTGTTCAGCGCGGCGACCGAGTCGCCACCACCGACCACCGTCGTTCCCGACGCTGCGGCGACCGCTTCGGCGACGACCTGGGTGCCGCCGGCGAACGGCTCCATCTCGAAGGCGCCCATCGGGCCGTTCCAGAGCACGGTGCCGGCGTCGGCGATCGCCTGCGCGTAGGCCGCCGCGGTGCGCGGTCCAATGTCGAGGCCCATCCAGCCGTCGGGCACCTCCATCCCGTCGCTCTCTTTGCGCTCGGTGTCGGCGGAGAGCTCGCGGCCGAGGACGAGGTCGACCGGCAGCTGCAGCTCGCATTCGGACCGCTCGGCCCGCTCCAGTGCCTCCTTCGCCTCGTCGACCCCCTCGGCGAGCGAGTTGCCGGTCTCGATCCCCTGGGCCTTGAAGAAGCCGAAGCACATCGCGCCGCCGATCAGGATGCGGTCGGCGACTTCGAGGAAGCGGTCGATCACCCCGACCTTGTCGGAGACCTTGGCGCCGCCGAGCACGACCGCCAGCGGCCGCCGCGGCGACTCGACCACCTTGGTCAGTTCGGTCACCTCCTTCTCCAGCAGCAACCCCGCGTAGGCAGGCAGGTGGTCGGCCACCCCGGCGGTGCTGGCGTGGGCGCGGTGGGCGGCGCCGAAGGCGTCGTTGACGTAGATGGCGGCGAGCTGCGCCAGGTTTTCGGCCAGCTTCGGGTCGTTCTTCGTCTCCCCCGGCTCGAAGCGCACGTTCTCCAGCAGCAGCACGTCGCCGGGCCCGAGCGCGCCGCAGGTGAGGTCGACGTCGCCCTCGATCACCCCCGGCGCCAGCTTCACCTCGATCCCCAGGATCTCCCCCAGCCGCTTCGCCACCGGCGCCATCGAGAGCGCCGGGTCGCGTTCGCCCTGCGGCCGACCGAGGTGCGACATCAGGATCAGCGCCGCGCCGCGTTCGCGCAGCAGCTCGATCGTCGGCAGGGCCGCGCGGATGCGGGTGTCGTCGGCGACCACCCGCTCGCCGCCCTCGTCCTTCAGGGGGACGTTGAAGTCGACCCGGACGAGGACGCGACGCCCCTTCACCGGGGCGTCGCGGACGCTTGCCTTGTCGAATCCCATTCGCGGAAGCGGTGCGCCGCTAGGGCAGGACCTTGCCCGCCAGCTCGACGCAGCGGTTGGAGTAGCCCCACTCGTTGTCGTACCAGCTGACCGCCTTCACCAGCTTGCCCTCGCCGATCACCATCGTCTGCGCCGCGTCGAAGATCGAGCTGTGCGGGTCGCCGACGATGTCGGTGGAGACGATCGGGTCCTCGGTGTAGGAGAGGATCCCCTGCAGCGGGCCCTCGGCGGCCGCCTTGACCGCGGCGTTGACCTCCTCGGGGTTGGTCGCCTTTTCCGCGTCGAAGGTGAGGTCGACGACCGAGCCGGTCGGAACCGGCGCCCGCATCGCGAAGCCGTTCAGCTTGCCGTTCAGCTCCGGCAGCACCAGCCCGACCGCCTTGGCGGCACCGGTCGTGGTCGGGATCAGGTTCAGCGCCGCGGCCCGCGCCCGCCGCAGATCCTTGTGCGGCATGTCCTGCAGGCGCTGGTCGGCGGTGTAGGCGTGGATCGTCGTCATCAGGCCCTGTTCGATCCCGAACGCCTCGTGCAGGACCTTGGCCAGCGGGGCCAGGCAGTTGGTCGTGCAGGAGGCGTTGGAGATGACGTCGTGCTGCTCGGGGTCGTAGTCGCTGTCGAAGTTGACGCCGAGGGCGACGGTCACGTCCGGTTCCTTGGCCGGGGCCGAGATGATCACCTTCCTGGCCCCCGCCTCGAGGTGCTTGGCGGCGTCGGCGCGGGCGGTGAAGAAGCCGGTCGACTCGATCACGACCTCGACGCCGAGGTCGCCCCAGGGCAGCTGCGCCGGGTCGCGCTCGGAGAGCATCTTCACGTCGCTGCCGTCGACGGCGATGACGCCGTCGCCCGCCTCGACCTCGCCCGGGTAGCGCCCCAAGATCGAGTCGTACTTGAGCAGGTGGGCCATCGTGGCGGTGTCGACGAGGTCGTTGACCGCGACGAACTCGATGTCGGCGTTCGCCGCCTTGGCGGCCCGGAAGACGTTGCGCCCGATGCGTCCGAACCCGTTGATGCCGACCTTCACAGCCATGAACCAATTCCTCCTAGATTTTGTTGGTGAAGCGGGTCGTTTGGGGAAGCCGATCCTATGGACTCGGCGCTTCCGGCTCCGAGGTCAGTCGGCGCCGATGGTGATCTCGATCTCGTACCCGTCCGGATCCTTGAGGAAAGCGGAGTAGGAGCCGGACCCGTGCGAGCGCTGCTCGCCGGGGTCGGCGATGCTGATGCCGCCCGCTTTCACCCCGTTCTCCCAGGCCGCCTTGACCGCGACGATCCCCAGCGCGGAGAAGCTGAGCAGGCCGAAGCCCGGCGCCGGGTTGTGCTTGGCGGAGACGAAGAACACGGGTTTGGCGATGCCCCAGCCGATCGTCTGGTCCTGCTCGAAATGCCGCCGCCATCCCAGCGGGGCCAGCATCGAGTCGTAGAAGGCGGCGCTGCGGTCGAGGTCGCCAACCTCCAGGAGGACGTGGTGGAGCATCGAGGGACGGAGGCTATAGGAGGTCGCTCCCGGAACGACCGCGGCGCGGATGAGGGAGAAGCGAGTGCTCCCGTCCTTTGTTCCGCATAGCGGTGCAAAGGACCGGAGCACTTCGCCTAGCCGGACCTGGGGGTCCAGCGGAAGAACCGGATCGCCAGCAGCAGGCCGGCGACGCCCCAGAGGGCGACGACGGCGAGGTTGTCCCAGGAGACGGCGGGACCGCCGGCGGGGACGTAGGCGTCGAAGAAGGCGTCGAAGAAGTGGCGGACCGGGAAGAGGTCGGCGAAGGAGATGACCCCGCTGGGGAGCTGGTCTTCGGGGATGAAGACGCCGGAGAGGAAGTAGAGGGGGAGCAGGAAGGCGTTGACGATCGCGGCGGCTGCGTCCTGGGAGGGGATCGCCGCGGTGAGGGCGATGCCGAGGCAGCAGAAGGAGGCGGCGCCGACGACGAGCGTCAGGAGGATCGCCGGCAGCCGGCCCCAGGGAACGTCGACGCCGTAGAGGACGCCGCCGATCGCCGCCAGCAAGGCCAGCATCATCAGCGCGACGACGATCGAGTTGCCGACGCGGCCGGCGATGAAGACCCAGGGCGGCATCGGGGTGCCGCGGCCGCGCTTGAGGCGGCCGTCTTCGCGGGCGATCACCAACGTCATCGCCAGCGTCTGCATCGTCGCCGAGATGATCGCCAGCGACATGATCGCCGGCACGTAGTAGGTGGTCGCCTCCACACCGCCTCGCACGTCGACCTTTTCGCCGTCGAAGACGACGGCGAGGATGAGGAAGACGATGACGGGGAACATCACCGTGAAGAAGACGGCGGCGGGGTTGCGCCAGAACGCCTTCTGGTCGTAGCGGAACTGGTGGCCGACGAGGGCGAGCCCGTTCACTCGGCGTTCCCCTCGGCGGCGGCGGTCAGCTCCAGGTAGACGTCCTCGAGCGAGGGACGGGTGACTTCCAGGCCCTCCAGGCCTTCGCCCTTGGCGAGAGCCGCGCCGGTCAGCTCGTGCAGGGTCTTGACCGGATCGGTCGTCTGCACGGCGATCTCGCGCCCGTCGGCCCGGTAGCGGATCGTCGTCTCGCCGCTCTCGCGCTGCCCGAGGTCCTCCGGCGTGCCGCGGGCGACGATCCGGCCGGCGGCGATGATCGTCACCCGGTCGGCCAGCCGCTGCGCCTCGTCCATGTAGTGGGTGGTGAGGAAGACCGTCTTGCCGAGGTCGCGGAGGCCGGCGATCACGTCCCAGGCCTGGCGGCGGGCGGAGGGGTCGAAGCCGGTGGTCGGCTCGTCGAGGAAGAGCAGCTCGGGGTCGCCGACCAGCGCCATGCCGACGTCGAGGCGACGCTGCTGGCCGCCGGAGAGGCGGCTGGCGCGCTCGTCGGCCCTGCCCTCCAGCCCGACCAGCGAGATCACCTCGTCGCTCGGCCGAGGCTGGCGAAAGTAGCCGGCGTAGAGGTCGAGCGACTCGCGCACGGTCAGGTAGGGGTCGAGCCGGCCGCTCTGGAGGACGATCCCGATCCGCTCGCGCCACTCGCGCCCCGCCCGCGCCGGGTCCTCCCCCAGCACGCTCACCTCTCCCCCGGTCCGACGCCGGTAGCCCTCGAGGATCTCCACCGTCGTCGTCTTCCCCGCCCCGTTGGGACCTAAGAACGCAAAGACCTCACCTCGATTGACCTCGAGGTCGATCCCGCGCACAGCCTCGGTCGTCCCGTAGGACATCCGCAAACCATTGATGGAAATGACTGCCTCAGCCAAGAGCCGGCGATTCTAGGGCGGGGGGGGGGGGGGGGGG
>JBIOWB010000004.1:0-9198 GCA_044868125.1 Solirubrobacterales bacterium | reverse complement strand
CCCCCCCCCCCCCCGGCTCTCCCTAGCGCTCGGCGAGCAGCAGCTCAGCAACCCGCAGGTCGAGAGGCGTCGTCACCTTCAGGTTCTGCTCGGCGACCGGGTGGATGAGGACGGTGCCCCCCGCGGCCTCGACGAGCATCGACTCGTCGGTGGCCTCCTCGGGCCGCTCGGCGGCCGCCAGCGCCTCGCGGAGACGGTCCGTCCGGAAGAGCTGAGGCGTCTGCGCCCGCCACAACCGCGACCGATCCTCGGTGGCCTCGACTACGAGCGGTCGATTCGACGCACTATCGCTGTCGAAATGACCACTCGCGGATTCACCGGCTCGCTTGATCGTGTCGTTGACGGGGACGGCGGCGATCACGCCGGCGGCGTCCTCGTTCGCATCGAGGTCGGCGACCAGGGCTTCGACCAGCTCCGGCCTCAGCAGCGGCCGCGCCGCGTCGTGGATTGCGACGTAGCCGGTGCCGACCGCCTCAAGGGCGTTGGCGACCGATTGCGCTCGCGTCGCCCCGCCCGGCACGACGCCGAGGTCGTGCCCGCCGAGATCGCCGACGTGGCCGGCCGGGGCTGCGACGACGATCGAGTGCACCGACTCGCAGGCCCGGAGGGCGTCGATCGACCACTCGATCATCGGCCGCCCGGCGACGGGGACGAAGGCCTTCGGGCCGCCGGCTCCGAGTCGCTCTCCGGAGCCGGCGGCCGCGATGACCGCGGTTACAGCTGGGGCCCTAGGCGGTCGCAGTGGCGGCGAACCGCTCCTCGAGGAGGCTGTCGAGGTATTCCTCCGCGCCCTCCTCGTCCTTGTCGAGCGCGTACATGAACTCCGAGGCGAGGATCTTCTTCGCCCGGGTGTACATCTGCTTCTCGCCCGTGGACAGTCCCTTTTCCATCTCGCGGATCGCGAGGTTGCGGACGACCTCGGCCAGCTCGAAGACGTCGCCGGTCTTGATCTTCTCGCGGTTGTACTTGAAGCGCCGGTTCCAGTTCTTCGGCATCTCGGACACGTCGTCCGTGAGGACGTTTGTGACCTTCTTGATTTCCTCCTCGTCGATGACCCGCCGCAGGCCCGCCTTGCCTGCGTTCTCGCATGGGACCATCACCGTGAGCTCGTTGTGGAGGATCTTGATCGTGAGGTACTCACGCTCCTCCCCCATCAGCTCGCGCGTCTCTTTGGCCATCACCAGTCCCGCCCCGTGGTGCGGGTAGACGACCTTGTCGCCCTCCTCGAAGTCGCAGACGTATTCGACGTCCTCCTCGAAGACAGCCTCCACGGTGGCCTCGTCTAGCTCGGAAATCGGTGACTCCTTTCGTTTTCGACGGCCCAGTGCCGTCAGCTCTGCAAGTACCGGTCGACCAGATCGACCTCTTGGAGCCGCCGCAGGCCTTCGCGGATGTCTTTGGCGCGCTGCGCTCCGACTCCGTCGACGGCGGCGAGCTCTTCGTCGGAGGCCTCGAGGACCTCGTCCAGCCCGCCCAGCTCGTGGGTGATCTTTTGGACGACAAGCTTGGGGATGCGCGGGACCCGACCCAGGATCCGGTATCCGCGCGGCGCAACCGGGAAGTCCAGGGTGTTGACCTTGCGGTCGTAGCCGAGCAGCTCGGCGAGACGACCGAAGTCGAGCACGTCCTGGTGGGGCATCCGGCCCAGCGCCTGCAGCACCGCGGTCAGGTTCGCCTCGGAATCTTCGACGCTGTAGTCGCGGATCAGCGCGGTCTTGTCGGCGGCGACGCCGACCATCGACTCCTCCAGCTGCATCTCGATCAGCCGGCCCTCGGTGCCGAGCTCGACGATGTAGCGCTCGACCTCGACCGCCATCCGCGTCACCAGCTCGGCCCGCTGCAGGACCGAGAGCGCGTCGTGGAGGACGACGCGACCGTCGAACTCGAGCTGCGTCAGCCGCGCCGAGACCTGGTCGAGGCGCTGGCGGTACTTCTCGAGCGTGGCGAGGCCCTGGTTGGCCTTGGCAAGCACGGCCGGGATGTCCTGGAGGATGTACTTGGTTCCCTCCACGTAGAGGGAGACGACGTCGCGCCGCTGCGAGATCGCAACGACGAGTGCGGTGGTCTGTTTGGAGACGCGCTCGGCGGTGCGGTGGCGGGTGCCGGTCTCCGAGCTGAGGATCGTCGGGTCCGGCATCAGCTGGACGTTGGCCCAGGCGATCTTCGTCGCCTCGCCGTTGAGGACGATGGCGCCGTCCATCTTCGCCACCTGGTAGAGCATCGCCGGCGTGTAGTCGACGTCGAGCTTGATGCCGCCCGAGAGCAGGTGGGAGATGTCGTCGAGGTCGCCGACCACGAGCAGACCGCCGGTCCGCGAGTGGACGATGTTGTCTATCCCCTCGCGCAGCGCGCCACCTGGGGCGACCACGTCGAGGGCTCTTAGGAGGCGGGGATCTTGGCGTTCTGAAAGCTCTTGAAGCTCATCCCCGGACAACGAAGGCATCGCGTAAGAGGATGGCAGAAACGGCTCTGGAATGCGGTCTGCCTCATTCCGAGTGGACAGGTCGGAATGAGCTTTGTCAAGTAGCGGCAGGGGGCGGAGCGGGAGGACCCCCTCCGTCGCAAATCTGTGGAGGCTCCTCCGGGGGTCCTCCCGCTCCGAGCAAGCGTCACAGGTGGAAGCGCCTGTGATGCATGTGGTGATGCAGCTCGCCCGCAGGGGGTTGGGGAGCTGGGCTGTCGGGGTCGCGGACGAAGCCCCAGGTGAGGGCGACGCCGATCGCGCTCAGGGCAACCACGACCCAGGTCGAGCCGGCGACGGCGGAGGCGAACGAATGGCCGTCGCCGAGCAGGGCGTGGAAGACGGCGCCGGTGGCGGCGAGGGCGACGGCGCCGGCGAGGACGCGGTCCATCGCCAGGACGCCGGAGGCGATCCCGACCTTGTCGCCGGGCATCGCCGCCATCGCCGCGGTCGACATCGGCGCGTAGACGAGGCCGAGCGCGATGCCGAACAGCAGGTAGCCGGCGAGCAGCAGGCCGTAGGGGCTGTCGGACTCGATCCGGGTGAGGACGAGGAGGCCGACGAGGCCGCAGAGCATGCCCGTCGTCATCAGCCGGCGGGCGCCGAAGCGGGAGATCAGCCGCCCCGAAAAAGGCGAGACGAAGATCATCGGCACCGTCACCGGCAGGATCATCAGGCCGCTGAGGATCGGCGAGTGGCCGCGCACGTCCTGCAGGTACTGGGGCTGGAAGAACATCACCGCCCAGTAGGAGCCGACGAGGGCGAAGGCGGCGGCGCTGGCGCCGAAGTAGGGACCGTTGCGGAAGAGGTCGAATTCGACGATCGGCGCGCGGACGCGGTGCTCGATCGCCCAGAAGGCGAGGAGGGCGAGAACCCCCACGACAGCCAGGACGGCGATCGCTCCCGCGCCCCAGGCCCGCGACTGGACCAGCGCCAGGACGACGGCAATGAGGCCGACGCTGAGGAAGGCGAGGCCGGGCCAGTCGATCCGGTCGCCGGCGTCGGGATCGGTGGACTCGGGCGCCGCCGCGATCGTGATCGCGATCCCGAGCGCCGAGATCGGCAGGTTCATCCAGAAGATCACCCGCCAGTCGATTTCGATCAGGAGGCCACCGGCGAGCGGCCCGATCGCCAGCGCCACCGCCGATACCGCCGCCCAGATCCCCAGCGCTCGCGGCTGTTCCTCGGAGGGGAAGACGTTGCAGACCAGCGCCAGCGAGAGCGAGAGCATCGGCGCCGCCCCCGCCCCCTGCAGGACGCGACCGACGATGAGGAGGTCCTGGTCGGTAGCGGCACCGGAGACGACGGAGCCGACGGCGAACAGCACCATCCCGGCGAGGAAGACCCGCTTGCGCCCGAACATGTCCCCCAGCCGCCCCGCGGTGACGACCAGCACCGCGATCGTCAGCAGGTAGCCGTTCATCACCCACTGCAGGCCCTCGCTGCTCGCATCCACGTCATGCCGAATGGCCGGCAGCGCCAACGCCACCACGGTCGAATCCAGCATCAGCAGGAACAGCCCCGCGCAGGCTCCCGCCAGGGTCCACCACTTCCGATTCGCGTCGCTGATCCTCATCGAGCGCGCGACGCTATAGACACCCCAGGACGAAGCGCATCCGGTATGGAGGGGGTGGTATCCCTCTCCCTCCCTGGGATTTTCGCCGTCAGCTTCGCCAGCTCTCGCCGAGTTTCCAGTGCGAAAATCAGGGACGCCGGTCGGGAGACGGACACCACCCCCTCCCAGCCACAGAACTCTGATTGACGGCGTCCAGCGGAGCTCTGTTGTGGAGGGGAATACCCGTCCCCTGTACCGAATGAGGTTGGTCCCGCGTCAGTGAGTGGCGACCAGGTCCCGCGAGGGGTCGATTCCCCAGCGGTCGCCTACCTCAGCCAGCTCGGGGCTCAGGGGCCAGCGGTCGGGGCGCTCTTCGCCTTCGTGCTCGGGACTTGCCCCCTTGAGGGCCATGCAGCCGGTGTTGTCGCCGATCGCGCGGACCTCGGCGACATCGTCCTCGCCGAGGCGCTGCTCGGTGGGCATGTGCGCGAGTTCGACCCGCTTGGCCTCGATCGGGCAGGCGTCGGCGCCGATCTCCTGGATCAGGGTCGGGGCGACGGATTCGACGGCGGGGTGGGCGAGGTTCCACTGGCAGGCGAGCTGAATCGGGGTCAGCCTCGCCCGTTCGGCGATCGGCAGCAGCTGGTCGAGCTTGGCCAGACCGGCCTCGATCCAGCCCTCGGGCCGGAAGGCACGGTGGTCGTGCTCGGCCAGCTGGGTCTCCGGCTGCAGATCCCCCCAGAAGAGGCCGCCGTAGTCGACCACCCGGGTCAGGACCTTGACGTCGTGCTTATCCGCGGCGTCGAGGCAGAGCTCGCCCGGCCAGGGCTCGAGCGGGTTGAGGATGATCATCGCCCAGTCGATGCGGTCGCCGAAGCGCTCCAGACAGGCGATCAGGTCGAGGGTGAAGCCGTTGGCCGGGCCCGGCGCGACGCCGATCCGGCTCGCCAGGCCCTCCTCGCGCAGCGCCGCCATCGCGTCCCAGACCACCTCGCTTGAGTAGCCGATGCGGTCGGGGTTGTGGAGCAGCAGCAGGTCGAAGGAGGAGGCGCCGATCCGGCCGAGACTCTCCTCGGTCGCCATCCGCAGGTAGTCGGCGTACTTCTCGGGCCCGCGCAGGCGGGGGTCGGTGAAGCGCGGGAACCCCCTCGGCCCGTCGCGCTCGCCCTCGTAGAAGTCGTGACCGACCGCGCCGATCAGGCAGTAGTCGTCGCGTGGCACCCCCTCCAGCGCCCGCCCCAGCACCCGGTCGGCCTGGCCCTGCCCGTAGGCGTCGGCGGTCAGCACCGTGTCGATCCCATCGCCCGGCCGCAGCAGCGCCGCCAGCCTGTCTTCGGTGATCGCCTCCCCGAAGTGGAGGAAGCGCCCTCCGCTCCAGGTGCCGATCGCGGCCCGGCCCGGCTCCCTCACGACCCCTGCCTCAACTCAGATCAGGCTAGGACTCGTCGCCGGCGCTGTCGGAGCCGTCGCCCTCGGGCCCACCCTCGCCGTCGTCCTTCTTCGCCCCGACGCCGACCTTCTCGCGCTTCGGCTTCTCCACCGCTTTCGCTTTCGGCTTCTTCGGGGCGATGATCTTCAGGCTGAGCGGTTTGTCCTCCTCGTCGCCGGTGGCGTCGCGGTCGACCATCACCGTTGAGCCCGGAGTCATCTCGCCCTGGCGCAGGACTTCGTCGGCCAGCGGGTCCTCGATGTAGCGCTGGATCGCCCGGCGCAGCGGGCGGGCGCCCATCGACGGGTCCCAGCCCTTGTCGACCAGCAGGTCCTTGGCCTCGTCGGTCAGCTCCAGCTGCAGTTCGTGCTCGGCGACCTGGACGCGGACGCGGTTGATCATCAGGTCGATGATCTCCTTGACCTCCTCCTTCGCCAGCTTGTGGAAGACGATCACCTCGTCGATCCGGTTGAGGAACTCCGGCCGGAAGACTTTTTTCAGGTCGGACATGATCCGGTTCTTCATGTCGTCGTAGGACATGCCGGTCTCGTCGGAGACGGTGAACCCGATCGAGGTGTTCTTGGCGATCTCGCCGGCGCCGATGTTCGAGGTCATGATCACGATCGCGTTGCGGAAGTCCACGGTGCGACCCTGGGCGTCGGTGAGGCGCCCGTCCTCGAGGATCTGCAGGAGGATGTTGAAGACGTCCGGGTGCGCCTTCTCGATCTCGTCGAGCAGCAGCACGCTGTACGGCTTGCGGCGCACGGCCTCGGTCAGCTGGCCGCCCTCGTCGTAGCCGATGTAGCCCGGGGGCGAGCCGACCAGGCGGCTGACCGCGTGCTTCTCCATGTACTCGGACATGTCGATCCGGACCATCGCCTCCTCGTCGCCGAAGAGGAACTCGGCGAGGGTGCGGGCGAGCTCGGTCTTGCCGACCCCGGAAGGGCCGAGGAAGATGAACGAGCCGGCCGGCCGCTTCGGGTCCTTGATCCCGGCGCGGGAGCGGCGGATCGCTTTCGAGACGGCGGTGATCGCGACCTCCTGGCCGATCACGCGCTTGTGGAGCTCCTCCTCCATCCGGATCAGCTTCTTGGTCTCGGCCTCGGTCAGTTTGAAGACGGGGATGCCGGTCCACATCGAGACGATGTCGGCGATCTCCTCCTCGCCGACCTCGGGCCGTTCGCCGTTCTCGCCCTCCGCCCACTCGTCTTCGAGCTGGCGCTTGCGGGTGGTCAGCTGGCGCTCGGTGTCGCGCAGGTTGGCGGCCTTTTCGAACTCCTGGGCCTCGATCGCGGCCTCCTTTTCGCGCCGCGTCTTCTCGATTTCGTCCTCGAGGTCGCGGTACACGGGCGGGGCGCTCATCGACTTGATCCGCATCCGCGAGCCGGCCTCGTCGATCAGGTCGATCGCCTTGTCCGGCAGGAAGCGGTCGGAGATGTAGCGGTCGGCGAGCTCGGCGGCGGCGGCCAGGGCGTCGTCGCGGATCGTCACCCGGTGGTGCTGTTCGTAGCGCTCGCGCAGGCCCTCGAGGATCTTCACCGTGTCCTCGGGCGAGGGCTGGTCGACCTTGATCTGGGCGAAGCGTCGCTCCAGCGCCGAGTCGCGCTCGAGGTACTTGCGGTACTCGTCGAGGGTGGTGGCGCCGATCGTCTGCAGCTCGCCGCGGGCCAGGGCCGGCTTCAGGATCGAGGCGGCGTCGATCGCGCCCTCGGCGGCGCCGGCGCCGACCAGGTTGTGGAGCTCGTCGATGAAGAGGATGATGTCGCCGCGCTGGGTGATCTCTTTCATCACCTTCTTCAGGCGCTCCTCGAACTCGCCGCGGTACTTGGAGCCGGCGACCAGCGCGGCCAGGTCGAGGGTGTAGATCTGCTTGTTCTTCAGCAGCTCCGGCACCTCGCCCTTGTTGATGCGCGCGGCGAGGCCCTCGACGACGGCGGTCTTGCCGACGCCCGGCTCGCCCAGCAGCACCGGGTTGTTCTTGGTGCGGCGGGAGAGGATCTGCATGATCCGCTCGATCTCGGTCTCGCGACCGATCACCGGGTCGAGCTTGCCCTCCTCGGCGAGGCGGGTGAGGTTGCGCCCGAACTGGTCGAGCAGTTTCGAAGACTTCTTGCCCTCGCCCGAGCCGCCGCCCCCGCCGCCGCCCTGGCGACGGCCGCCGGGACCGGACAGCATCCGGATGACCTCGTTGCGGATCTTGTCGGAGTCGGCGTCGAAGTCGAGCAGGATACGAGCGGCGACGCCCTCGTTCTCACGCACCAGGCCGAGCAGGATGTGCTCGGTGCCGATGTAGTTGTGGCCGAGGGACAGCGCCTCGCGCAGCGCCAGCTCGAGGACCTTCTTGGCGCGCGGGGTGAACGGGATCTGGCCGGAGGTGACCTCCTCGCCCGATCCGACGATGCGGACGACCTGAGAGCGGACTCGTTCGACGGTGATGTCGAGGGACTCGAGGACGCGGGCAGCCAGCCCCTCCTCCTCGCGGAGCAACCCAAGCAGGATGTGCTCGGTGCCGATGTAGTTGTGCTTGAGCGTCCGGGCCTCCTCCTGCGCTAGGACGACGACCTGGCGAGCCCTCTCAGTGAATCGCTCGAACAAATGAAGACCTCTTCCTGGTTGAACAAACCCGGGATACCCGGATTCGTACCGCCGGACGCCTTGATCCCCTCATCGGGAGCGTCCATCTGCCTCCTAACTCTACCGGCCTCGCACGTCCGGCTTCGGGTGCGCTTAGGGCGCTAAGAGCGACTTTTCATGCGAGACTCGTCACGTTCCCGTGCATTTCCGGGTGAAGCGGTGCGAAATCGGATCGCTTCGCGACCGCGCAAGCGGCGAAACGCGCTGAAAGGAGTCGCCGTGACGGCACCGGCTCCTTCATCGGTCAGTTGGGAACACCATCCTGTGCTCAAGTGACCGACAGTCGCGGTCCCGGTTCTGGAGGGATCAGGTCCGCATCGCCGGGAAGAGGAGGACTTCCCGCAGCGTCTTGGCGCCGGTGAGGATCATCACCAGGCGGTCGATGCCGAGGCCGACGCCGCCGGTCGGCGGCATCCCCTGTTCGAGCGCCTCGACGAAGGCCTCGTCGTAGGGCTGGGCCTCTTCGTCGCCGCGCTTGCCCTCGGCGACCTGTTCCTCGAATCGCCGCCGCTGCTCGTCGGGGTCGTTGAGCTCGGTGAACGAGTTGGCGATCTCGACGCCGCCGGCGAAGGCCTCCCAGCGCTCGACCATGCCCTCCTCGGAGCGGTGGCGCTTGGCGAAGGGCGAGAGCTCGACCGGGTAGTCGAGGATGAAGGTCGGCTGGATCAGCCCCGGCTCGACCTCGCGCGAGAGCAGGCCGTCGACCAGCTTGCCCCAGCCCTCCTTCGGGTCGGGCTCGGTTCCCATCGCCTTGGCCAACGCCTCACGGGTCGGGTGCTCGGCGACGTCGACCCCGGAGCGCTCGCGGATCGCCTCGCGCAGCGTGATCCGCCGCCAGGGCGGCTTGAAGTCGATCTCGACGTCGCCGCGCTGCACCTTGGTCGTTCCCAGCACCCGCTCGGCCACCTCGGCGACCAGCATCTCCAGGTCGTGCGCGGTCTTCTCGTAGTCGGCGTAGGCCTCGTACCACTCGAGCATCGTGAACTCCGGGTTGTGCTTGTGGGAGACGCCCTCGTTGCGGAAGTCCTTGCCGAGCTCGTAGACGCGGTCGATGCCGCCGACGACGAGGCGCTTGAGGTAGAGCTCGGTCGCGATCCGCAGGTAGAAGTCGCGGTCGAG
>JBIOWB010000003.1:0-6380 GCA_044868125.1 Solirubrobacterales bacterium | reverse complement strand
CGTGGTCGTAGCGCTCGTTGTAGACCTGCTCGGACTTCGGCAGCAGCGCCTCGACCCGCTCGCGCAGCTGGACCAGCGTGTAGCGCTTGTCGGACTGCTGGATGATCCCGGTGATCAGCTCGCCGACCCGGTCCTGGTACTCGTCGTACATCATCTGCCGCTCGGCCTCGCGAATCCGCTGCAGGATCACCTGCTTGGCGGTCTGGGCGGCGATCCGGCCGAAGTCGTCGGGGGTGACGTCCTTGGTCTCGATCTGGTCCTCGTAGGGGGCGATCATCTCCGGGTCGAGCTCGGGCTCCTCCGGCTCTTTCATCTCACCCGTCTCGGGATCGATTTCCGGCTCCTCCTGCTGCTCGGCGGCTTCGGCCAGCAGCTTCTCCTCCAGCTCGGGGGGCAGGATCAGCTCGAAGACGCGGAAGTCGCCGGTTTCGTGGTCGAGGTCGACGCGCGCGTATTTCGCCGCACCGGGAGTCTTCTTGTAGGCCGAGAGGAGGGCGTCCTCGAGGGCGTCCATCAACTTGTCGGCTGAGATTCCCTTCTCCTGCTCGAGCGCTTTGACTGCGTCGACGATCTCTTTGGTCACTGAAGCGACTCCTTGCTTTCGGAACTGGTGGCGGTGCGGCGGTTTCGGTACTTGGGCCCCGGCGAAGACACCTCCAGCGAATAATCGACCAGCAGGTGCTTCATGTGCTTGGTGACCTTTTCGCAAAGAGCGAGGTCGACGCCTTCCGGGTGGTCGACGAACAGACGCAGCGCGTCGTTCCTCGGTTTCTCGAGGGCGACGACGTCGATGTCCGGATCGAGGTCGGACAGCTGCTGCTGTATCTCTAGCTCGGTGGGGTCGGTCATGCCTTGGGGATTTGGGGCTGCCTAGGGGCGTGGGCGTAAAAAAAGTGGGCCAGGCCCACTTCTCGACACGCATAGGGGACAGAAAAGCTTGAAATCAGTATAGCCCGCTCAGACTGCCGGCCTGCCTGATTTTTCCCGCAAGCGGTCGACCTCGCCCAGGATCGCCTCGGCGATCGCGTCCTTGGAGTCGATCGCCACCTCGGTCTCGCCGGCGGCGGTGATCAACGTCACCGCGTTGCGCTCGCTCTCGAAGCCGATCTCTGGGTTCGAGACGTCGTTGAAGACGATCAGGTCGGCGCCCTTGCGCTGCAGCTTGCCGCGAGCGCGCTCGACCGCATCGCTCTTGTCGGCGGCGGCTTCGGCGGCGAAGCCGACGATCGTCTGATCCTCCGCCCGCCTGGCGCTGAGCGAGGCGAGGATGTCCTCGGTCGGCTCGAGATGGAGGTCGAGGGTGCCCCGGCGCTCGAGCTTTTCGTCGGCGGCAGAGACGGCGCGGAAGTCGGCCGGGGCGGCGGCCATCAGCAGGACATGGGTCTCGCCGAACTCCTCCTCTGCCGCCCGGGCCAGCTCGGCCGCGGTCTCGACGTCGATCCGGCGCACCCCCGCCGGAGCCGGCAGGGCCACGTTGGCCGCAATCAACGTCACCTCCGCCCCGCGCCTGGCGGCGGCCGCGGCGAGGGCCACGCCCATGCGGCCGCTGGAACGGTTGCCGATGAAGCGCACCGGGTCGATCGGCTCCCGGGTGCCACCGGCGGTCACCAGCACTCGCAGCCCGTCCCAGGGTCGATTGCCGGCGGGCAGAGCGGCTTCGACGCGCGCCAGCAGCTGCTCGGGATCGGGCAGGCGCCCGCGGCCATGCTCGCCGCGGGAGGCGAGCTTGCCCTCCTCGGGCTCGATCACCTCCACCCCGCGGCTCCGCAGCGTCTCCAGGTTCGCCTGCGTCGCCGCGTCCGCGTACATACGGTCGTTCATCGCCGGCGCCACCAGGCGGGGAGCGGCGCAGGCGAGAAAGGAGGTGGTCAGCATCGAGTCCGCCGCGCCCGCCGCCAGCTTGGCGACCGTGTTGGCCGAGGCCGGTGCGACGAGGTAGGCGTCGCAGCGGGCGGCGAGCTCGAGGTGGCCGATCGGGTCGTGGGCGGCCGCCTCTTCGCCGGGGAAGGCGCCCCGCATCGGGTCTCGCTCGAACTCCGAGGTCAGCACCGGCGCGCCGACGATTCCCTCGAAGGAGGCGGCGCCGACGAAGCGGGTCGCGGTCTCGGTCATCAGCACCCGCACGCCATGGCCGGCCAGCGTCGCCAAGCGTGCCAGCTCCAGCGCCTTGTAGGCGGCGATGCCGCCGCTCACACCTAAAAGGAGTCGGGCCATGGCCCGGTTTTAAAGCACGCCCGCGCTGCGGGCAAGCTCGACGCTAGGCGCGGTACTCGTATTTCAGCTTGCCCTGGGCGAGCTCTTCGAGCGCCATCGAGAGGTAGTTCCTCTCACCGGCCGTCTCGACCATCGGCGGCGGGTACTCCCCGAAGCCGCCCTCACCGAGATTGTGGAAGTAGCTGTTGATCTGGCGAGCCCGCTTCGCCGAGACGACGACGGCGGCGTAATGAGAGTCGGCGTGCTCCAGAAGCTTGTCTACGCGTGGTTTGATCATCGGTGGGCGAGTCTAGGGGATCGGGTCGCGAAGCGCTTCCGGGTTTGAGCACACCCTGGTGTGTCGAAAGTCGGAAGCGCTTTAGCTCGGAACCCAGGAAGCGAGAGGGATGCCCACCCCTCCCCCTCGCTCAGCTCTGAAGCTCGAGCTCGGAGCGGACTACGGCTACCAGGTCGTCGGCGGCGCGGTCGACGTCGTCGTTGACGATCTGGTGGTCGAAGTCGTCTTGCGCGGCGAGCTCCTGTTCGGCCACCTTCAGCCGCTCGTCGATCGCCTCGGTCGAATCGGTGCCGCGGCCGATCAGCCTTTCCCGGAGGACCGCGGGGTCGGGTGGGGCGATGAAGATTTGGACCGAATCGGGTTTTGCCGCCCGTACCTGTTGGGCGCCCTGGACCTCGATCTCCAGCACCACCGAGCGGCCGCTGTCGAGGCAGCGTTCGACCTCGCTGCGCAGGGTGCCGTAGCGGTTGCTGCTGTAGGTCGCCCACTCGAGGAAGTCGTTTTCATCAGCGCGCTGTTCGAACTCCTCGGGGGTGAGGAAGTGGTAGTCGCGGCCGTTTTCCTCTCCCTCGCGCGGCGCCCGCGTCGTCGCCGAGACCGAGAGCACGAGATCGGGGACGCGGCGCAGCAACTCCCTGATCAGGGTGCCCTTGCCGACCCCGGACGGGCCGGTGATGACGAATACCTTGGCCATCGGCGCCGGGATCATGACCGCCCAGGCGGTCGCTAACTAGCGCCGCAGCTGGGAGATCAGCTCTGCGCGCTGGCGCTCGGAGAGGCCGCCGATCGTCTTCGACGGCGAGATCCGGCACTGGTTGAGGATCCGGTTGGTCTTCACCCGGCCGTACTTGGGGACGGCGAGGAGCATGTCGAAGACCTTCGCGGTGAGGACGTACTCCGGCGGGTCGAGCAGGATCGTCTGGATGCTCGCCCGGCTGGCCTTCAGGTCCTTCTTCAGCTTGGCGCGAGCGGTGCGAATGTCGTTCGCGCGCTTGAGCGCCTCCATCCTCTGGTCGAGAGATCGTTCAGGTGCCGCGAGTGAGGATTTGACTGGTGGGGCGGTCATGTGGGCGGCGAGTATAGCCGCGGTCTGGGGGCGTGCAAGCCACAGACCCCGAAAAGACCCAAAATTTGTGTCGACCTCTACTGGAGGTCGAGGGTCTATAGGCGTAGCGGCGTCCCGCACACGCCGGTTTCCAGCTCATTTGCTATTCGCGATCCGGCCCGGGGGTCGCGGAAGCTCTCGGTGCCGACCGCCACGAGGGCCGCCCCGGCGAGGATGAATTCGGCTGCGTCGGCCCCGCTGGAGATCCCGCCCATCCCGATTACTGGAACCTCCGTCGCGGCGACGACCGCGCGCAACTGCTGGAGCGCGATCGGTCGCACCGCGGGCCCAGAGAGACCGCCGTGACCCGCCTCCAGCGCCGGTTCTCGCGTCTGCGGATCGATAGCGCTCGCCTTCAGCGTGTTGATCAGAGAGACCGCATCCGCCCCGCCCTGTTCGGCGGCGGCGGCGACGGCGCCCGGATCGGCGACGTTCGGCGTCAGCTTCACGATCAGCGGCTTCGCAGTCAACGGCCGCAGCGCCTCCATCAGCGCCTCGGTCTCCGAGGGCTGCTCGCCGACGATCAGGCCCGAGTGGACGTTGGGGCAGGAGACGTTGAGCTCGATGGCGGCGACCTCGTCCCGCGCCGCGACCGCCTCGACCAGGCGCCCGAAGTCCTCGCGGTTGGTCGCCATCACCGAGACGATCAGCGGGACCGGCAGCTCGGCGAGCAGCGGCAGGTCCGCCGCCAGGAATCCCTCCAGCCCCTTGTTCGGCAACCCGATCGAGTTGATCATCCCCGCGGGCGTCTCCCAGAGACGCCGCGGTCTATTGCCGGCTCGGGGCTCAGGGGTGATCGTCTTCGAGACGAAGGCCGAGAAGGGGAAGTCCTCGAGCAGCTCGTCGCCGAAGACCTTGCGGGCGGCGATCGCGTCGTAGGTGCCGGAGGCGTTGATCACCGGGTGGGCGAGCTCGATGCCGCAGAACGAGAGGCCGTGGCCAGCGGGTCCTGTCTCCGATCGGGGACTCTGCCTACCGGGAGAGTTCTCCCGATCGTCGCCACCCGCTGGAAGACAGCCAATTACAGGACCGTCCACGCACAGGCGGAGGTAGCCGCCTCCGGACTTCGGCACGGCGCAGCCGAAGCAGGCGCCGAAGCCACAGGCCATCTGGGACTCCTCGGCCAGCTGATACGGGACGCCGTGGGGGTTGCAGAGCTCGGCTACTGCCTCCAACATCGCCGGGGGGCCGCAGGCGTAGACGACGGCGGAGGTGGCGTCGTCACCGGCGAGCATGGCCGTCAGGAGGTCGGTGACGTAGCCCTGGTGGCCGATGTGGCCGTCCTCGCTGGCGAGTCGGACATCCGGGCAGAGACTGCCACCGGCGCAGAAGAGCTCGTCGAGGCCGCCGGAGTGCCGCTGGTTGCGGAAGCCGAGGAGGACGCGGAGGGGAATGCCCTGTTCGACCAGATGGCGGCGCCAAATCGCCAGCGGGGCGATGCCGATGCCGCCGCCGACGAGGATCGCGCCGGCGGCTTTCGGGTTGACCTGCTTCGGCGTCGAGAAGGAGTTGCCGAGGGGGCCGGTGACCCAGACGCCCTCCCCCGCCTCCAGCTCGCAGAGCCGGTCGGTGCCCGGGCCGACGCCCTCGACGAGGAAGTCGAGCCGGACGCCCTCCTTGACGGGAGCCGCCTCCGCGACCGAGATCGCCCGCGGCAGGAACGGACGGCCCCCTCCCTCCCCCCAGCCGTGCTGCGAGGCGAGCATGTAGAACCGCCCCGGCCGCGGTGGCGGTCCCTCGCGGTCGAGCAGGGAAAAGATCCGGTAGCCGCCGCTTGCCCTGTTCTCGGCGACCTCGCAGAGGCGGCGGCCGAACGGCGCCGTCATCGCGGCTGCGGCTCTCCCGCGACGCTGCGGTGGATCTCCTGCAGCGAGCGCACCTCGGCGTCGCCCTGCTTGGCGGCGGCGATCGCGCGGGCGGCGGCGGTGGCGCCGGTCATCGTCGTCACGCAGGGGATGCCGTGGCGGACGGCGGCGGTGCGGATCTCGTAGCCGTCGGTGCGGGCGCCGGAGCCGGTCGGGGTGTTGATCACCAGGTCGCATTTGCGCTTGCGGATCAGGTCGAGGACGTGCGGCGAGCCTTCCTGCAGCTTGTTGATCGGGGTCACCGGCACGCCCATCCGCTCGATCGCCTGGGCGGTGCCCCGGGTGGCGATCACCTCGAAGCCGAGGTCGTGGAAGCGGGTGGCGAGCTGCGTCGCGGCGGCCTTGTCGGTGTCGGTGACGGTGATGAAGACCGAGCCGGATTCCGGCAGCCGCACCCCGGCGGCGGCCTGGGCCTTGCCGAAGGCGGTCGGGAAGTCGCCGGCGATGCCCATCACCTCGCCGGTGCTCTTCATCTCCGGCCCCAGCACCGAGTCGGCGCCGGCGAAGCGGGCGAAGGGCAGGACCGCCTCCTTGACGCTCACGTGGGTCGGGGACTCCGTCGGCAGCCGCTGGTCAGCGAGCGACTCTCCCAGCATCAGGCGGCAGGCGATCTTCGCCAGCGGCGCGCCGATCGCCTTGCTGACGAAGGGCACCGTGCGTGAGGCGCGCGGGTTGGCCTCGATCACGTAGAGCTCGCCATCGGCGACCGCGTACTGGACGTTGATCAGGCCGATCACGCCGAGCTCCAGGGCTATCTTGCGTGTCGTCTCCCGGATTTCCTCGAGCATCTCCTCACCCAGGCTCATGGGCGGGATCACGCAGGCCGAGTCGCCGGAGTGCACGCCCGCTTCCTCGACGTGTTGCATGATGCCGGCGATGTAGGCGTCGGTGCCGTCCGCGAGGGCGTCGACGTCGAGCT
>JBIOWB010000002.1:0-57385 GCA_044868125.1 Solirubrobacterales bacterium | reverse complement strand
TATGTGATCGACCGGGGTCAGATGCAAGGCGCGCGGGGAGGCCCAGGGAAGCGAGGCGGCTGCGGGCTGGTGAAGAACCCATAGCTCTCTATTCGTGTCAAGGGATGGAGCCTCGGAGAGAACGAGGGAGAACTTCCCCCCACCGGAGGAGCCTCGGTTTGCTTGATAGCTGAATGAAGGAAGGCGTAGGGCAGATTCGGGGAATCTGCTTAGCGGCCTATTTCGGCTCTGCGTCGGGGATCGGGATTGGGCGAACGCTGTGGCTCGGTCGGCGGAAAACCCATCTGTCGCGTCCGGCTACCATGGACGTATGGCAACTGCGGTAAAGAAGCTCGATTTGCACGTCGGCGAGTTGGTCGAAATCGAGGGGCGGCGCTACGAGGTCGTGCCGGACAAGACCGGTGGGCTGACGATTGAGCCGCCGATAACCCCGATCTCAGAGCTTTACGAGAAGCGGGGCATGAAACCCGCCTCGGCGGAGGATTTCGAGCGAATCGCTGGCGATCTCCCGACTGACGGCGAGGGCTAGTCTCGTCTCGTTCGACGGTTTGGCTTTGCGGTAGCGCTTATCGTCCCGCTGCACGTGGCTTCGCCAGAACGTAGAAATCTGCCGCCAGTCTCGATCCGGTTCGACCGCGAGGAGTGGCAAGAAGAGGTTGAGCGCTTAGATGAGCGCTCAGAGGCGCGTATCCAGGCGGAGCGCGCCCGCCGAGAAATCGAGGGCGGAAAAGCCGCTCTCGATCTGCAGAAGTGCGAGGCTGACGACGGAGCGAGCGGGACGAGACTTGTCGGCTGCGTAAAGTCGTACGTGCCGCTCGGGAAGCAGGGAGCCTCTGAGGCGCCGTTCGGCTTCGTGTTCCAGTTGGCGCAAAACCCGGACGGCAGCCTCGTCTGGAACTTCATTGCCTTTGGCGAGCGCCACCCGGACAACCCGGCGACGCGCACGGTCTACGAGCGCGCCCACAAGCGTCTGCACGGCCGCTATCCCGAGTGACTTGCGGCTGTTCGCTGCTAGACGGTTGCCACTTTGGTTGCCACCCGGCTGCCAAATCGGAACCTCTCGACCTCGGGAAGCGGCGCATTCCGCTTGCTGCTGCGATGCCGGAGGAGGGACTCGAACCCCCGACACGCGGATTATGATTCCGCTGCTCTAACCAGCTGAGCTACTCCGGCGGGGAGGAGGATGGTAGCGATGGGGCGGCGCCGTGGAGGATCTCCGGAGACGGGATGGGCGGCGATGCGGCCGGTGCTGGTGGCCTTCCTGCTCGTCGCCGATGCCTTCGCGGTGGCCACCTTGGCGATTGTGCGTCCGGACGGCTGGCTGCCGCCCTTCATCGCCTTCGGCTCGGTGTTGGTGGGCTTGATCTGGTTCCAGGCCTGGGCGATCCGGCACCGTCATGACGACGACTGAGTTGTTCCGCAAATGCAGGAGAATTCAACGCAGCGAATTCGCATCATGGGTAGGGTGAGCGCGTGACCGCGGAACTGGACAGGGCAGTGAAGACGGTCGTCCGGCAGTGCATGGGGATCCAGCCGGGCGAGGACGTCCTGGTCGTCTGCAACCCGGTCACCGAAGAGATCGGCGCGCTGATGCGGATCGAGGCGCAGGGGGAGGGCGCCGACGCCACCCTCGCCGTCATCTCCGAGCGCGATTCGGCGGCCGCCGAGCCGCCCCGGGCCGTGGCGGCGGCGATGGCGGCCGCCGACGTGGTCCTGGCGCCGACGATCCAGTCGATCTCCCACACCGAAGCGCGCAAGATCGCCAGCGAGGCGGGCGTCCGCGTCGGCAGCCTGCCGGGCGTCACCGAGGAGATGCTGGAACGGCTGATGACCAGCGACCTGGAGGAGATTCGGCGTCGCGGCTGGGCGGTCGTCACCGCCCTCAACCGTGGCTCGGAGGCTCGGATCACCTGCCGTCACGGCAGCGATCTCCGCATCGGCCTCGAGGGGCGCCTCGGCATCGTCGACGCCGGCGAACTCGGCAATCGCGGCGCCTTCGGCAACCTGCCCTGCGGCGAGGGCTTCATAGCGCCGGTCGAGGGGACGGCGGAGGGAGTGCTGGTCGTCGACGGCTCGATCGCCGCGGTCGGCCTGCTCGACACGCCGACCGCTCTGACGATGCGGGAAGGCCACCTGGCCGAGGCGACCGGTCCCGACGGTTCGCAACTGCTGGAGCTGCTCACCGCCCACGGGAGGGACGGCACCAACGTCGCCGAGCTCGGGATCGGCACCAACGAAGAGGCGATCCTCACCGGCAACATCCTCGAGGACGAGAAGATGCTCGGCACCTGCCACGTCGCCTTCGGCGCCTCGGCGGCGATCGGCGGCCGCGTCCAGGTTCCGGTCCACCTCGACTGCGTCTTGCTCGAACCGACGCTGGAGATCGACGGCGAGACGATCGTCAGCGGCGGCGACCTGCTCGTCTGAGGGGGTTGGGGATCATGCCGCCCCTCCTCGCGGTCCCGAACGTCTCGGAGGGGAGCGACCGGGAGCGGCTCGATCGGCTGGAGCGGGCGTTCGGGCGCGGGACGAGGCTGCTCGACCGTCATTCCGACGCCGATCACGGCCGCTCCGTCTTCACGCTCGCGGGCGCACCGAAGCCGTTGACCGAGGCTCTCGTCGCCGGAGCCGAGGAGGCGGTCGAGACGATCGACATGCGCGCCTACCGGGGGGCGCACCCGGCGATCGGGGCGCTCGACGTCTGCCCGGTGGTCTGGTTCCAGCCTGGCGATCGCGACGCCGCCCGCACCGAGGCGGTGGCGGTGGCGGCGCGGATCGGCGGCCTCGGCGTGCCGGTCTTCCTCTACGGCGGGCTGGCCAGGGACCCGGGGCGGACCGAGCGCGCCTACTTCCGCAACGGCGGTCTCGCCGAGCTCTGGCTGCGAATGGAGTCGGGGGAGCTGCGGCCGGATTTCGGGCCCGATCTGCCGCACCGCGCCGCGGGAGCGACGCTGATCACCGCCCGCCCTCCGCTCGCCGCCTTCAACGTCGAGCTCGACAGCGGCGACGTCGAGGTCGCCCGTGCGGTGGCGGCGGGGTTGCGGGAGTCCGGTGGCGGTCCCCCCGGCGTGCGCGCGATCGGTCTCCTTCTCTCCGGCGGCCGCGCCCAGGTCTCGACCAACGTCCACGACCCGCTGTCGGTGCCGCTGGGCGAGATCGTCGAGCGGGTGCGGGAGCTGGCGGAGCCGCTGGGCGCGCGCCCGGTCGAGGCCGAGCTGGTGGGCCTGGTCCCCCGGGCGGCGCTGACGGATTACCCGGCCGACGTGCCGATGCGCGACTTCGACCCACAGCGCCACACGATCGAGGCGCAGCTCGCCGACCCGACCGACTAGATTTCGAACTGCGTCAAATTCTGGTTGTCCCAAAACCAAAATTCGATGCAGTTCGCAAAGACCATGGCTCAGACGAGGAAGAAGCGACGGCGCAAGCAACGCGGTACCCAGGGCGGGCGCGTCGACCCGAACCCTCGGCGCAGCAAACCGCGCACCCGCGCCGAGGCGAAAGCCCAGGCGATGTCGAAGCGCAGGCCCGGTCCCAAAGAGGACCTGCCGCCGACCTGGCGCAACTCGCTGATCCGCGGGCTCTTCGCCGCCGTCATCTTCGTCGTCCTGCTGATCCTGCTCTTCGGGCGGCCGGTCGGCGCGGCGCTGATCTTCGGCGCCTTCATGCTCGCCTTCTACGTCCCCGCCGGCTACTACATCGACATGACCCTCTGGCGGCGGCGCGAGCGGCAACGGATCCGATCTCGGAGCGAGTAATGGCCCTCGACGTCGAGATGCTCACTGTGGGGGCGATCGGCGAGAACTGCTTCCTGTTCCGGCGCGAGGGCTCCGACCGGCTGCTGATCGTCGACCCCGGCGAGGAGGCGGAGCGGATCCTGGCGGCGGTCGAGGCGACCGGGGCGAGCGTCGAGGCGATCCTCGTCACCCACTGCCACTTCGACCACATCGGCGCCGTCGCGCCGGTGGCGAAGGCGACCGGGGCGCCGGTCTACTGCCCGGAGATCGAGGTGCCGGTGCTCGCCGACATCATGGCCTTCGTGCCCTGGGAGGGCTTCGGCCCGTACGAGAGCTACGACGCCGACGAGGTCGTCCGCGGCGGCGAGGCGCTGGAGCTGGCGGGAATGGAGATCGAGGTCGTCTTCACCCCCGGCCACAGTCCCGGCCACGTCACCTACGCGGTGCGGGGCGAGCCGGCGATCTTCTCCGGCGACGTCCTCTTCCAGGGCTCGGTGGGCCGGGTCGACCTGCCCGGCGGCGACGGCCCGACGCTGCTGGCCTCGATCGGGAGGCTGCTGGACGCCTACCCCGACGAGACCGTCGTCCATCCCGGCCACATGGGCCTGACCACGCTCGGGGCCGAGCGGGCGACCAATCCCTTCCTCGGCACGCTGGCGCGGTAGCGCCGCCCGCTGCCCCGCACAGGCACTAAGGTCGCGCGAACGATGGCGAGCAAGTACCAGGCACCCCGCGGGACCTTCGACGTCCTCCCCGAGCAGGCGCGCGGCCGGCGCCGGCTCGAACGGGCCGCCGCGGAGGTCTTCGGCCGCGCCGGCTACGAGCCGATCGCGACGCCGGTCTTCGAGGACACCGACCTCTTCGAGCGCGGCGTCGGCCGGTCGACCGACATCGTCCGCAAGGAGATGTTCACCTTCGAGGACAAGGGCGGGCGCAGCCTGACCCTGCGGCCGGAGGGCACCGCCTCGGTCTGCCGCGCCTATCTCGAGCACGGGATGCAGAAACTGGCGCAGCCGGTGAAGCTCTTCTACCTCGGCCCGTTCTTCCGCCACGAGCGCCCGCAGGCCGGTCGCTACCGCCAGTTCCACCAGCTCGGGATCGAGTGCATCGGCACCGACTCGCCGCTGGCCGACGCCGAAGCGATCATGCTGCTCTCCGACCTGCTGGGCGAGCTGGGGGTGCCGGGGGTGGAGCTGCGCCTCGGCAGCCTCGGCTCGTTCGAGGCGCGCCGCGCCTACCTGGAGGATCTGAAAGGGCACCTGCACGCGCACGAGGGCGAGCTCTCCAAGGACGTGCGCGAGCGGATCGACGTCAACCCATTGCGTGCCTTCGACTCCGACGACGAGGGGACCCGAGGGGTGATGGCGAGCGCGCCGACGCTCGTCGAGCGGCTCGAGGGAGAGGACGCCGAGCACTTCGAGGAGGTGCGGGCGCTGCTCGACGCCGCCGGCGTCGCCTACGTCGTCGACCCGACCCTGGTCCGCGGCCTCGACTACTACACGAGGACGATCTTCTCCTTCGTCTGCGACCGGCTCGGGGCGCAGTCGGAGATCGGCGGCGGCGGCCGCTACGACGGCCTGATCGAGCAGCTCGGCGGCGCGCCGACCCCGGCGGTCGGTTTCGCGGCCGGGATCGAGCGGATCCTGCTGGCGCTGGACGAGGAGGTGTCGGCGGAAGGGCGCGACGCCTTCGTCGCGATCGCCGACGAGAGCCAGCGGCAGCGGGCGATGACGCTGGCGACCGAGCTGCGCCGCGCCGGGGTTTCGGCCGAGGTCGACCTCGCCGGCCGCGGCCTCAAGGGACAGCTCAAACACGCGAACCGGATCGGTGCCCGCCTCGTCCTCATCCTCGAGGCCGACGGCAGCGCCCAGATCCGCGACATGGAGACCGGCGAGCAACGCCCGGCCGATCCCGGCAACCTTGTCGAGGAGATGAAGGGAGGGGGAGGGTGAGCGAGACGGTCCCGGCGCTGCGCGCGAACGCCTACCGCGACTCCTGGTGCGGCGAGGTGCTGTCGGACCGGGTCGACTCGGAGGTCCGGGTCGCCGGCTGGGTCAACCGCCGCCGCGACCACGGCGGGCTGATCTTCATCGACCTGCGCGACCGCACCGGCATCGTTCAGCTCGTCTTCAACCCCGACAGCTCCGGCGCCTCCTTCGAGCTCGCCCATCAGCTGCGCGCCGAGGACGTGCTGACCGCGAGCGGCACTGTCGTCCGCCGCTCCGAGGAGACGGTCAACCCCGAGCTGGCCACCGGCGAGGTCGAGCTGCTGGTGACCGAGGCCGAGCGGCTCGCCGACGCCGAGACGCCGCCCTTCCAGGTCGAGGGCTTCAGCGGCGAGGTCGGCGAGGACGCGCGCCTGCGCTACCGCTACCTCGACCTGCGCCGCGAGCAGATGCAGAAGGCGCTGCAGCTGCGCCACCGGGTCGTCGCGGCGATGCGCGAGTTCCTCGACGGCGAGGGCTTCCTCGACGTCGAGACGCCGGTCCTGACCCGCTCGACCCCGGAGGGCGCACGCGACTTCCTCGTCCCCAGCCGCCAGCAGCAGGGCGCCTTCTACGCCCTGCCGCAGTCGCCGCAGCTGTTCAAGCAGCTGCTGATGATGTCCGGCTTCGAGCGCTACTACCAGGTGGCGCGCTGCTTCCGCGACGAGGCGACCCGCGCCGATCGCCAGGCCGAGTTCACCCAGCTCGACGTCGAGATGTCCTTCGTCGACGGCGAGGACGTGATCGCGGTCAACGAACGGCTGCTGGCCCACGTCTTCGAGCGCGTCGGCGGCCCGCAGGTCGAGCTGCCGATGCAGCGGATGTGTTACGACGAGGCGATGGGACGGTTCGGGACCGACCGCCCCGACCTGCGCTTCGGGCTGGAGCTGGTCGACCTCGGCGACGCCCTGCGCGAGACCGAGTTCAAGGTCTTCCGCTCCGTCCTCGACGGCGGCGGCTCGATCCGCGGCATCAACGCCGGTCGCCGCGAGCTGCCGCGCTCGGAGCTCGACGGCCTCATCTCCCGCGCCCAGGAGCTGGGAGCGAAAGGGCTGGTCTGGGCCTTCCGCGAGGGCGACGGCTGGCGCTCGCCGACCGCCAAGTTCCTCAGCGAGGCGGAGCTCGCCGACCTCAACCGGCGCCTCGCCGCCGAAGAGGGCGACCTGCTGCTGCTGGTCGCCGACAGGCCCGCCGTCGTGAACGCCGTCCTCGGCCAGATACGGCTCGACCTGGCCGAGCAGTTCGGCCTGATCGACGAGAACGACCATCGCCTGGTCTGGATCGTCGACTGGCCGCTGCTGGACTGGAACGAGGATGAGAAACGCTGGGACGCGATGCACCACCCGTTCACCGCGCCCGCGGGCGAGTTCGACCCCGACAACCCGGGCGCGGCGCGGGCGCAGGCTTACGACGTCGTCTGGAACGGGCAGGAGCTGGGCGGCGGCTCGATCCGTATCCACAGCGCCGAGGTGCAGGAGCAGGTTTTCGCCACTCTCGGCATCGACCGTGAGACGGCCGAGGCGCGCTTCGGCTTCCTGCTCGAGGCGCTGCGCTACGGCGCCCCGCCGCACGGCGGCATCGCCTACGGCGTCGACCGCATCGTCCAGCGCCTCTCCGGGGCGGAGACGATCCGCGACGTGATCGCCTTCCCCAAGACCGCCTCGGGCTTCGACCTGCTGACCGGTGCCCCCGCCCCGGTCGACCAGCTGCAGCTGCGCGAGCTCGGCGTCACGGTCCACAAACCGAAGCTTCCGGGACATTGAGATGGCCCTGCGGGACTGGATCCCCCGCAGATGGCGGCCGGCTCCCGGGCCCGGGCAGACGCCCGTCCACGTCGACGACCCCGGCTACGACAGCTGGGAGGTGGTGCGGGACTTCGGCGACTTGCGCACCGCCCGCGCCTGGCACCAGTCTCTGATCGAGGCCGGCTTCGAGGCTGTGCTGACCTCCGACTGGCCCCTCGACCGCTTCGGCCGCGGCGACATCTCCCTGCGAGTGCCGCCCGAGCGCTGGAGCGAAGCCGAGTGGCACCTCTCCAACCTGGACGATTAGGGAGTTTGACGGCGGCGCTGCGGTGGTAACTTTGCACCAGGCTCGAACCCGTACGAGAGCCGTCTCACCGTTTGACCCAACACAAACGGCACGGGAGCTGACAAGTCTCCGGATCTCTTGGGATTCGGGGCAGGCACCCACCTTCACATGAAGGGATCAAAGCCAGAGGCGGTAACGGCGGGTTGGAGCCTTCTTTTTGCCTTCGTTGACGGAGTTGGCACGAAGTGCGCGCCACACGCGCGTCTCGCCGCTTCAGCATCAGCGGTATGGAAGATCAGAGTGCAACTCGGCACCTCACAGGTGCTCAACTGCACGCTGGATCTCTTGACCAAGAGGTAGAGCGACTGGCTCGGCGCCAGCATGCCGTGGTCGGCAGGGGGCAGTTGCTCGCGCTGGGGATGGGGAGGAGGGCGATCGTTGGGCGCTTGCAACGTGGACAGCTGCACGAGTTGCATCGAGGCATTTACGTCGTCGGAGTTCGCCGAATCTCTCGTAAGGGACGGTGGATGGCCGCCGTACTGGCTTGCGGAGAAGGTGCGGTTCTTAGCCATCGCTCAGCGGCACGGCTATGGCGACTACTGCCACCTGCGGCTGAGCAGGTCGACGTCACCTGCCTCAAGAGGCATGTGCGCAGGAAGGGAGTCGCTTACCACCGCCTGCCAATCCTCGACGACGAGTGGCTGGTGAAAGACGGGATTCCGGTGACCTCGCCGTTCCGGACGATCTTCGACATGGCGGGGGTCGCGGAGATGCGGGAGCTGGAGCGGGCGTTTCACGAGGCGGAAGCGCGGGAGATGACGGATCGGGTGTCGCTGCCGATGTTGCTGGAGCGGTATCCGGGGCGGAGGGGTGCGAAGAAGGTGAGGGCGCTGCTGGGGTCGGCGGCGCCGGTGGCGATCACGCGCAATGACTTCGAGGAGGCGTTCTTGGCGTTGGTGGATGCGCACGCGCTGTCGCGGCCGCGGATGAACGCAAACCTTGCGATCCGTGGGCGCTTCTTCGAGATCGATGCGCTCTGGGAGAAACGGCGCTTTGCGGTGGAGCTGGACAGCCGCAGCATTCATGGGACGCGGAAACGCTTCGAGTCGGATCGGCAGCGCGACCGCATCCTCGTCGCGGAAGGCTGGAAAACCATGCGCATCACCTGGCGGCAGCTTCGGGAGGAACCGGACGAGATCGTGGCTGACATGCGATCGGCGCTCGAACAGCCCCTCCCCACGCACACCCACTAAGCAAGGTAGGTGTGCGTGGGGGCGGTCTTACGGGGGGTTGGAGTAACGGCGCTTTACCCTTGGACCCATGGAGCGAGAGCTTTTCGAGAGCTACCTGTGCGACGAGAGTCGGCTTGGGCCGCCGGCCGATGGTGCCTTCACTGGCGCTGCGGGTGGCGCGGCGTGTGGTGATCTCTCGCGGATCTCTTTCCTCGTTGACGACGGCCGTATCGGCTCGGTCACCTTTGACGCCGAGGGTTGCGGAGCTACTCGCGCGGCCACCGCCGCTGTCGCGGAGATGGTCGATGGCTCTCCCGTTCTCGAGGCGGCTCTGATCGACATAGACACTGTCGATCAGGCAATCGGGGGCCTGACGCCCGCGAAGCGCCACGCTGCGCAGCTGGCCACCGACGCCCTCCACCGAGCGCTCTCCGGCGCCGCCTCCTCGTCGCTGGTCCTTGCGACGCCGCCCGAGCCCGGGACGGGAGCCCCCCCGGAGGAGCCTCCCCAGAATTCGCGACGGAGGGGGGGCTCCCGTCCCGCCCCGCGGCGAGTCGCAGTTGCAATGTCCGGCGGCGTCGACAGCGCCGTCGCCGCGCTGCTCGCCCGCGAGGAAGGCGCGGAGGTCGTCGGCATCACCGTCAAGCTCTGGAGCGATCCCGAGACCGACGGCGCCAAGGCCTGCTGCTCGCCGGAGGCCGTGCTGAGCGCTCGCGCGCTGGCGCACCAGCTCGGCATTCCGCACTTCACGCTCGACCTCGAGGCGGACTTCCGCCGGCGCGTCGTCGACCGCTTCGTCGGCGGCTACGCCGAGGGGCGCACTCCCAACCCCTGCATCCTCTGCAACGGAGAGGTCCGGCTCGCGGCGATGATCGACCTGGCCGAGCGAGTGGGGGCCGAGCGCCTCCTCACCGGCCACTACGCCCGCATCGTCGAGGACGCCGACGGGCCGCTGCTCGCCACGGCCGCCGACCAGGCCAAGGACCAGAGCTACATGCTCGCGGCGCTCCCCACCGAGCTGCTCGGCCGCCTCGGCTTCCCGCTCACCGATCTGACCAAGCCCGAGGTGCGCGAGATCGCCGCCGGCCACAACCTCTCGGTCGCCCGCAAGGCCGAGAGCCAGGACCTCTGCTTCCTCGCCGGCCAGGGCAAGCGCGGCTTCCTGCGCCGCCACGGCGGCCTGCGCGAGCGCGAGGGAGCGATCCTCGACTCCGCCGGCCGCACCCTCGGCCGCCATCGCGGCCACCACGACTTCACCGTCGGCCAGCGTCGCGGCATCGGCGTCTCCGCCCCCGAGGCGCTCTACGTGCTCGCCACCGACGCCGACGCCAACACGGTCACGGTCGGCACCCGCGCCGAGCTCGAGCAGCGCCGCGTCCGCGTCCGCGACGCCGTCCTCCACCGCGACGGCAGCGAGGTCGACGCGGTGAAGCTGCGCTACCGGTCCCGTGCCCTCCCCGCAACCGTCTCGGCAGCGGGGAGAGGACGGCACCCTTCGCTCGAAGTCGACCTGGGCGAGGCCTTCGCCGGCGTCGCCCCGGGCCAGACGGCGGTGCTGATGGCCGGCGAGCGGATCGTCGGCCACGGCACCATCGCCGCCTAGGCGCTCGCTACGACTGCGTCGTAGTCGCTTTGTCCTTGCGCATCTGCGCGACGCCTTTCACGCAGACGCTGAACGGGGTGCCCTGCTGCCCTTTGACGTGCTTCTTGCTCAGGGCCCTGCAGGCTTCCCGTGCGGTCAGCTGTTCGTTGTGGTCGGCACGAGCGGCCGCTTTGACACAGGCGCTGAACGGCGTTCCGGGCGTCCCTTTGACGTGCTTCTTGCTCTCGCCTTTGCAGTAGTAGCCGTAGGCGTGCCCCTTTGGTTCATGATTCTTGGGCGGATGGGACGGGTGTTCGGGCGCGTATTCCGGACCAGTGGCCCCCGCCACGGTCGGCACTGCTCCCACGGCCAGAACCGCAAGGCCCGCCGCAAGCTTCGATCGGAGGTTCATCTTTGCCTCTCTTTCCCCAAGTCGGGTGGTCGAGTCCTTCTGAAACGCGACCGCGGCACGCATGTAAGGAGGTTGTTTCGTGCTCGCCGCCTCGAATCGAACAAATATTTAGGCTTCCTAACATGAGGGCGAAGGAGATCCGCGACACCTACCTGTCGTTCTTCGCCGCGCGCGGGCACAAGATCGTCCCCTCCGCCTCGCTGGTTCCCTCGGTCCACGACCCCTCGGTTCTGCTCACCACGGCAGGGATGCAGCCGTTCAAGCCCTACTTCCTCGGCCGCGAAGACCCGCCGGCGCCGCGCCTCGCCGACGTGCAGAAATGCTTCCGCACCACCGATATCACCGAGGTCGGGGATACCGCCCGCCACCTGACCTTCTTCGAGATGCTCGGCAACTGGAGCTTCGGCGACTACTTCAAGGCCGAGTCGATCCCCTGGGGCTGGGAGCTCTCAACGCAGGGATTCGGGATGGACCCGGAGCGGATCTGGGTCACCGTCTTCGGCGGCGACGAGGAGCTCGGCCTCGGCCCCGACGAGGAGGCGATCGAGATCTGGCGCGCCACCGGCGTCCCGGAGGAGCGGATCGTCCGCCTCGGCCGCGAGGACAACTTCTGGCAGGCGGGCCCGACCGGCCCCTGCGGCCCCTGCTCGGAGCTCTACCTCGACCGCGGCGTCGAGTTCGGCGCCGAGGGCGAGCGCCCGGGCGACGACACCGACCGCTTCCTCGAGTTCTGGAACCACGTCTTCATGAGCTACGACCTCGCCGAGGACGGCGGCCTGACCGAGCTGCCGATGAAGAACATCGACACCGGCATGGGGCTGGATCGGATGGCGGCGATCCTCCAGAACGTCCCCTCGGTCTTCGAGACCGACCACGTGCGGCCGCTGGTCGACCTCGCCGAGGAGCTCTCCGGCCGCCGCTACGACGAGGGCGGCCCGGTGACGCGGGCGATGCGGATCGTCGCCGACCACAGCCGCGGGGCCGCCTTCCTGATCGCCGACGGCGTAGTCCCCTCGAACGAGGATCGCGGCTACATCCTGCGCCGAATCATGCGGCGGGCGATCCAGCAGGGTCGCACGCTCGGCCTCGAGGCCCCCTGGCTGGGCCGCTTCGCCGAGCGCACGATCGAGCTGATGGGAGACGACTACCCCGAGCTGGTCGCCGAGCGCGAGAACATCGGGCGCTGGGTAGGCGACGAGGAGGAGAGCTTCGGCCGCACGCTCGAGCGCGGCACCGAGCTGCTGGAGCGGCTCGTCGCCGAGGCCAAGGAATCCGAGACCTCCTGGATCGCCGCCGCCGCCGCCTTCAAATTGCACGACACCTACGGCTTTCCCTACGACCTGACCAAGGAGCTGCTGGCCGAAGAGGGCCTCTCGGTCGATGACCAGGGCTTCGAGGAGCTGATGGAGGAGCAGCGGACGCGGGCGCGGATGGCGAGCGCCACCGCGCACGGCTCCGAGGACACGCACGAGCGCGTGATGGCCTTCGCCGAAGCGGCGCCGCCGACCCGCTTCGTCGGCTACGAAACGCTGCGCGCGACCACCGGCCTGGCCGCGGTCGAGCCGGCTGACGGGACGGCGCTGGTGAAGCTCGAGGAGAGCCCGTTCTACGCCGAGGGCGGCGGCCAGGTGGCCGACTCCGGCGTCCTGCGCTGGAACGGCTCGGAGGCGCGGGTGGTCGACGTCTACCGGGTCGGCGAGGACCAGGCGCTCGAGGTCGAGCCGAGCGGGGCGGCGATCGAGCCCGGCGTCGCCGTCGAGGCCGAAGTCGACCGCGAGCAGCGCCACGCGACCATGCGCAACCACACCGCCACCCACCTCCTGCACGCGGCGCTGCGCGAGCGGCTCGGCACCCACGTCCGCCAGGCCGGCTCCGCCGTCCGTCCCGACAAGCTCCGCTTCGACTTCACCCACGGCCAGGCGCTCTCGCCGGAGGAGCTGCGCGACGTCGAGGACCGCGTCAACGGGTGGGTCAAGGCGAGCCGGCCGGTGCGCTGGCTGAACATGAATCGCGAGGAGGCCGAAAAGCTCGGCGCGATGGCCCTGTTCGGCGAGAAATACGGTGAGTGGGTACGGGTGGTCGAAGTGGACTCCGTCTCCCGCGAGCTATGCGGCGGCACCCACGTCGCCAACACCGCCGAGGTCGGGATCTTCAAGATCACCTCCGAGGGATCGAGCGCCGCCAACGTGCGCCGCGTCGAGGCGATCACCGGCCCCGCCGCGATCGACTGGTTCCGCGAGCGCGAGGAGCAGCTGCGCGAGGCGGGCGAGGCGCTCGGCAACCCACAGGACCCGGTGGCGGCGGCGCGACGCGCGGCGGGGCAGCTGAAGGAGGCTGGGACCGGCGAAGAGGAGGCGCTGCAGGTCGAACTTGGCTCTGAGGCGGACCGGGTTGCGACTGCGCAGTCCGACTTCGTACTCCGCAAGGGCGGCGAGGTCGTGGCCCTGATCGACATCAAGCGCGGCGACAGGTTCGACTCCAAGCAACTCCTCGACCTGGCCAATCGCGTTCGCTCAAAGGCGCGCGAGGTTCCCGCCGTCGTGCTTGGCGGTCGCACCGACGAGAAGGTGGGGATCGTCGTGCTGATATCGGAAGCCGGCATCGAGCGCGGACTTTCGGCAAGCGAGATCATCCGCGAGGCCGCCCCCCTGATCGAAGGCGGGGGAGGCGGTCGCGACGACATGGCACAGGCCGGTGGCAAGAATCCAGCTGGGCTCGAAGACGCCCTGCTGGCCGTGGGCAAGAAGATCGACCAGGAACTTGCCTGAGGGTATGCGGGTGCTCGCCCTCGACCACGGCACCGTCCGTATCGGTTGCGCCCTCTCGGACCCGAGCGGGACGCTGGCGACGCCGCTGCCGGTGATCGAGCCGCCGCAGGCCCGCGCCGTCGCCGAGCTGGTCGACGAGCACGGGGTCGAGCGGGTCGTCGTCGGGCTGCCGTTGCACCTGAGCGGGGAGGAGGGCAGCCAGGCCGGACTCGCCCGCAGCTTCTGCCACGAACTCGAAGCTATGCTCTCGATTCCGGTCGAGACCTACGACGAGCGGCTGACCAGCCGCATGGCCGACGCCAGCCGCCGCCGCGGCGCCTCTGCGGCCCGCGACTCGCTTGCCGCCGCACACCTGTTGGAGTCCTACTTGGAGAGCAGGCCATGAGCGACGATTGGCTCAGGGACGATCCCTTCGCCGATCCGAACGACCCGGCCGCCCGCGAACGCGAGCAGCGGCGGCGCGAACGGGAAGAGAAGCGGCGGCAGAAGGCCGAGAAGCAGGCCGCAGCCGAGCAGCAGGCGGCGCCTCCGCCGCCCCCGAAGCCTCGGGAGAAACCGGAGACGCCCCCGGAAGCCGCACCCACGCCGCCGGCCGCAGAGCCCCCGCCCCCGCCACCCCCGCCGCGGACCCCGGACCAGGAGTTCTGGAACGAGGAGCCGGAGCCGACGCCCGAGCCCGTCCCCGCGCCGGTCGTCACCGAGCCCCCGTACCACGACGAGGGCGATCCGGAGATGGTCGGCGCCGCCCGCGACGGACGCCAAGCCGGCGACGACGGTGGCAGTCGTCGCCGCGGCTTCCTCGGCGCTATCGCTCGCCACCCGTTCCGCCTCTTCGCGGTGATCGCGGCCTTGTTCGTCCTCTGGTTCCTGGGCGCGCTTTTCCAGCCCTTCCACGGCGACGGCACGGGCCGCGTTCAGGTGACGATCCCGAAGGGATCGAGCGTCAGCGAAGTCGGCGACATGCTCAGCGACAAGGGCGTGATCGACAACTCGACCCTGTTCCAGGTGCGGGTGACGCTGGCCGGCAAGCGATCGGAGATCTACTCCGGCCACTTCGCCCTCTCCCACGGCATGAGCTACGGCGCCGCGATCGACGCCCTCTCGACGCCGCCGGTCAAGCGCACCGTCACCGTCACGATCCCCGAGGGCTACACCCGCTCGCAGGCGGCGCAGCTGGTCGAGGAAGACGGCGTCCCCGGCAGCTACACGAAGGCGACGGTCAGGTCGAACTACCTGAACCCGGCCGATTACGGTGGCAAGGGCGCGAAAGATCTCGAGGGCTTCCTCTTCCCCGACACCTTCGAGCTGAAGCCGAGCGCGTCGGTCGCCGACCTCGTCCAGCTGCAGCTGCAGGACTTCAAGCGGCGGCTCGAGGGCGTGAACATGAAGTACGCGAGGTCGAAGAACCTCACCACCTTCGACGTGCTGACCATCGCCTCGATGGTCGAGCGCGAGGCGGGCGTTCCGGGTCAGTACAAGGACGTCGCCTCGGTCGTCTACAACCGCCTGCACGAAGGGATGCCGCTGGGGATCGACGCGACGATCCGCTTCGCCACCGGCAACTACACGAAGCCGTTGACCGAATCGGAACTGGCGATCGACTCGCCCTACAACACCCGCACCAACGTCGGCCTGCCGCCGGGGCCGATCAACAGCCCCGGCCTGGAAGCGATCGAGGCGGCGGCGCACCCGGCGAAGACCGACTACCTCTTCTACGTGACCACCCCCAACGCTTGCGGCAAGCTCACCTTCGCCAAGACCGAAGCCGAGTTCGAAGCCGCGGTCGACAAGTACAACTCGGCGCGCGAAGCGGCCGGCGGCAACTCGCCGGACACCTGCGCCGAAGCAACTGGGGGGTGAGCGATGTCGAAGCTGGCGGTGCTCGGCCACCCGGTCTCCCACTCGCGCTCGCCGGCGATGCAGAACGCGGCGCTGGGGGCGTTGGAGCTGTGGGACTGGAGCTATGAGGCGATCGACGCCACGCCGGAGGAGTTCGCGGCGAAGGTGGGGGAGATGGCGGCGGGCGAGTTCGCCGGCGTCAACGTCACCGTTCCGCACAAGGAGGCGGCGCTGGCGCTGGCCGACGAGGCGAGCGAAGCCTCGCAGCAGATCGGCGCCGCCAACACGCTCGTCTTCACCCGGGACGGGATCGAGGCCCACAACACCGACGCCGACGGGCTGCTGGCGGCGCTGCCGATCACCCCGCGCCACCGCCACGTGCTGGTGCTGGGCGCGGGCGGAGCGGCGCGGGCGGCGATCTGGGCGCTGCGCTGGGAAGGCGCCGAGGTCGAGGTCTGGAACCGCACGCCCGAGAAAGCGGCGGCGCTCTGCGCCGAGCTGGGCGGAGCGGCCGTGACCGATCCCCGGCAGGACCACTACGAGATCGTCGTCAACACCAGCGCCGCAGGGCTGAAGGGGGAGGACCCGTTCCAGCACCTGCCGCTGGAGCCGGACCTGTTCGCCGCGGGGCAGACGGTCGTCGACATGGTCTACGGCGAGCGCCGCAGCCCGCTGCTGGAGGCCGCCGCGAAGGCCCATGCGGAAACCGTCGACGGCCTCGAGATCCTCGTCCAGCAGGGCGCGCGCTCGCTGGAAATCTGGACGGGGTGCGAGCCCGACCTTGAGGTGATGCGGAGGGCGGCGCGCGAGTGGTGAGTTTGCCTGGCTATGGGCAGGCAAACTCACCAATGGTCGCGCCGATAGCCTTGCCCTGATGGCGACGTTCCGTTTCACCACCGCGGGGGAGTCGCACGGGCCCGGTCTCGTGGCGATCGTCGAGGGCATGCCGGCGGGCCTGGAGCTGGACCGCGAGGCGCTCGACCGCGACATGGCGCGGCGCCAGCTCGGCCACGGCCGCGGCGGCCGGATGAAGATCGAGACCGACACGGTCGAGGTCCGCTCCGGCGTCCGCCACGGCCGCACGCTCGGCAGCCCGATCGCGCTGCTGGTCGCCAACCGGGACTACGCCAACTGGGAGGAGCGGATGAACCCGTGGCCGGTCGAGGGCTTCGAGCCCGACGAGGTCCACCTGCCGCGCCCCGGCCATGCGGACCTCGTCGGCGCCCAGAAATACGGCCACTCGGACATCCGCAACGTCCTCGAGCGGGCCAGCGCCCGCGAGACCGCCGCCCGCGTCGCCGCCGGCGCGATCGCCCGCTCCTTCCTCGCCAAGCTCGGGGTCGAGATCCACAGCCACGTGCTGCAGATCGCCTCGGTCCGCGCGCGCGAGCGTCCTGGCCTGAGGCCGGAGGACTTCGGCGACGTCGACGACGATCCGGTTCGCTGTCTCGACCCGGAGGCGAGCAGGGCGATGGTCGAGGAGATCAACCGCCTGCGCAAGGCGAACGAGAGCCTCGGCGGCAGCTTCGAGGTGCTTGCCTTCGGCCTCGTCCCCGGGATCGGCTCCCACATCTCCTGGGAAGACCGTCTGGACGGTCGCCTGGCCGGCGCCGTGGCCTCGATCCAGTCGATCAAGGGGGTGGCGATCGGCGAAGCCTGGGACGTCGCCGGCCGCCCCGGCTCGGAGGCTCACGACGAGATCCTCTGGAGCGAGGCGCGCGGCTACTACCGCGAGACCAACCACGCCGGCGGCCTCGAGGGCGGGATGACCAACGGCCTGCCGCTCTCGGTGCGGGCGGCGATCAAGCCGATCTCGACCCTGACCAAGCCGCTGCGCTCGGTCGACACCGAGACCAAGCAGCCGGCGCAGGCGCTGCGCGAGCGGACCGACTCGACCGTTGTCCCCGCGGCCGCGGTCGTCGCCGAGGCGATGGTGGCGCTGACCCTCGCCCGCGCCTACCGCGAGAAGCTCGGCGGCGATCACATCGACGACGTGCTCGCCGCGCTCGACGCTTACAAGCAGCGAATCGACTGGCGTGGCTAGCGGCCCTTCACACCGCCTTCCGTCGCCGATGACGGCCCCAGATCGTCGCCATGCGGCGTCCTCAGTCGCGTCCTTGCCTGGCGACGCCTGGACCTCGTCATCGTCTGGCGAATGTCGGTGGAATGACCGCCCGCCACGCCGGGGCTGAGCCCGGTGCGGCCGGCGATCGTCTTCATCGGCTTCATGGGGGCGGGGAAGTCGACCGCGCTCGAGGCCGCTCGCGCGGCTGGCTTCGAGACGACCGAGATCGACGAGCTGATGGAGCGCGAGCTCGGCAAGCCGATCCGCCAGGCGTTCGAGGAGGACGGGGAGGAGGCGTTCCGCACCCGCGAGGCGGAGATCGTCGGCGCGCTGCTGGAGCAAGCGCACGGCGGCGCGATCGCCCTCGGCGGCGGCAGCGTCCTCTCCGAGCGCGTGCGCGAGGCGCTCAACCGCCACGTCGTCGTCTGGCTGGAGATCGACGCACCGGAGGCCTGGCGGAGGATCCAGGACACCGAGCGACCGCTGGCGACGAGCGAGGAAGACGTCGCCCGCCTGCTTGCCGAGCGTCAGCCGCTCTACGAAGAGCTGGCCGACGCGGTCGTGCCGATGGCGGCTGAAGGCGTCGTCGCGCGGGCGCTGCCGGCGATCCAGGCGCTGGCGGAGATGCCCGCGGGAACGAAGCTGCTCTGGGCTTCGAGCCGGTCCGGCGACTACCCGATCCTCGTTGGCCAAGAAATCCTCGACGCCGGCTGGTGGCCGCTGCGAAGCCGCCGCTTCTGCGTCACCGACCGCGACGTGGCGCCGCTCTTCGCCGAGCGCATCGGGCCCGTGGCGGGGGCGGTCGAGGTCGAACCGGGGGAGGGGGCGAAGACGATGGGCTGGACCGAGGAGGTCCTGCGGGCGCTCGCCCAGCAGGGGATGAGCCGCGAAGACCACGTCGTCGCCCTCGGCGGCGGCGTCGTCGGCGACCTCGGCGGCTTCTGCGCCCATCTCTACCAGCGCGGCGTCCCGGTCGTGCAGGTGCCGACGACGCTGGTCGCCCAGGTCGACTCCGCCTACGGCGGCAAGACCGGCGTCGACCTGCCGGAGGGGAAGAACTACGCCGGCGCCTACCAGTTGCCGGCCGGGGTGCTCGCCGACACCGCGACGCTGGGGACGCTGCCGCCGCAGGAGCTGGCTGCCGGCTTCGTCGAGGCGCTGAAGACGGGTCTGCTCGCCGGTGGCGCGCTCTGGGAGCGGGTGCGCTCGATCGAGCAGCTCGACCCCGACGACCTCGCCGACGTCGTCTTCGCCTGCGCCCGCTACAAGTGCGCGATCGTCGCCGCCGACGAGCGCGACAGCGGTCTGCGCAACGTCCTCAACCTCGGTCACACGGTCGGCCACGCGATCGAGGCGGCGAGCGACTACAGCCGCTACCGCCACGGCGAGGCGATCTCGATCGGCCTCCTCGCCGCTCTGCGCCTGTCCGAAGCGCCGGCCCTGCGGGACGAATGCGAGGCGATCCTCAGCCGCTTCGGCCTGCCGGTCCGCCTCGATCCCGCGATCGCGATCGAGGACGTCCTCGACGCACTCCAGCGCGACAAGAAGCGCACCGCGGCCGGGGTCGGCTTCGTCCTCCTCCCCGAGCCTGGACAGCCCCGAACCGGGCAGCTCGTCGACCCGGATAAGGTCAGGGCGGCCGTGGAGGAGCTCTACTAGTGCCGACCGTCAGCAATCGCGTCGCCGTCCTGCACGGGGTCAACTTCGACGTGCTCGAGCGCCGCAACTCGGCGATCTACGGCGGGCTCTCGCTGAGCGAGCTGGAGCGGCGGATCTCCGACTGGGCGCACGAGCTCTCGCTGGAACCGATCTTCTTCCAAACCAACGCCGAGGGCGAGTTCTGCGAATACCTGCACCGTTCGGCCGATCTCGCCGACGCGGCGATCGTCAACGCCGGCGCCTGGACCCACTACAGCCGCGCGATCGCCGACGCGCTGGAGCTGACGGGACTGCCGGCTGTCGAGGTGCACCTCTCCGACGTCGAGGCGCGGGACGACTGGCGCAGGCTCTCGGTCTTCGACGGCCTCGTCCTCGCCAAGGTCTCCGGCGAGGGTCCCGACGGCTACCGCGAGGCGCTGGAGCTGCTCGCCCGCGAGCTCGGGGCCAGCCCCTGATGCGGGGTCGCGGGGATCGGCTCGAGCAGCTGCTGGCCGAGCGAGGGCTCGACCGGATGCTGGTCACCAACCTCGTCAACGTTCGCTACCTGACCGGCTTCACCGGCACCAACGGCGCCTGCGTCTGCGGGCCCGGCGCGCGCCTCTTCATCACCGACTTCCGTTACACCGAGCGCGCCGAAGCGGAGGTCGAGGGTTGGCGGACGGTGACGGTCTCGACCGACTGGCTGGGCGGCATCGCCGAGCACCTGCAGGGACGGACCGGCTTCGAGGACGACCACATGTCGGTTCGGCTGCTGGAGAAACTGACCGACAAGCTGCCCGAGGGCGTGGAGCTGGTCGCCGCCGGGGGACGGGTCGAGGAGCTGCGACGGGTCAAGGACCCGGGCGAGCTGGCGGCGATCGAGGAGGCCTCGAAGCTGGCCGACGAGGTCTGGCGCTGGAGCGTCGAGCAGGGACTGGCGGGGCGGACCGAGCGCGAGGTCGCCCGCGCGGCCGAAGCGCGGATCCGCGAGCACGGCGGCGACCCTTCGTTCCCGGCGATAGTCGCCGCTGGCCCGAACGGAGCGCTGCCGCACGCCGAGCCCGGCGAGCGCGAGATCGGCCGCGGCGAGCTGGTCGTCTTCGACATGGGCGTCCAGCTCGACGGCTACTGCTCCGACGGGACCCGCACCTTCGCCACCGGCGACCCGGGAGGGGAGGCGATCGCCGTCTACGAGGTCGTGCGCGAGGCGCAGCAGGCGGCTCTGGGAGCGATCGGGGCGGGGGTCAAGGGCGAAGACGTCGACAAGGTCGCGCGCGAGGCGATCGACGCCGCCGGCCACGGCGACCGCTTCGGCCACGGGCTCGGCCACGGCGTCGGCCTCGAGGTGCACGAGGCGCCGCGCCTCTCGCTGCGCTCCGACGACGTCCTCGCTGCCGACGAAGTCGTCACCGTGGAGCCGGGGATCTACCTGCCGGGCAAGCTCGGAGTGCGGATCGAGGATCTCGTCGTCGTCGCCGAGGGTGGCCTGCGCAACCTCAGCTCCCTGCCGAAAGAGCTGCAGACGGTCGGGTAGCGCGGCACAAGAACACCGAATTTCTCCGCTCAGATTCAAGTGAAGTTTTCCCGCGGCCGATGGCGGCCCCATGCCGGCGAAAGGCGAGACCCTCGTATCGATCCACGAGGAAGCGCGGCGCGAGCGCCTGCTCGACATGGAGGAGCGCGTGCGGCGCTATCGGCTGGCCTGCTTCGGGATCCTCGCCCTCGCCCTCGCCGTGGGCGGTGGCGATTCGGTCGGCTACTGGTGGGCTCCCCTTCTCGTCGCCGGCCTCACCGGCTTCTGGGTCGCCGATCGCTTCATGCGCACCAGCTCGCGGCCGGCGTTCTGGATCGCCGGCGCCTGGGCGGCGCTGCCGGCCTTGATCGCCGCCTCGGTGCTGGTCACGGGTGGAGCCGCGAGCCCCGTCCTCGTCTGGTTCGGCCTGCCGGCGGTGACGCTCGGGTTCCGCTTCGAGCCGCGGGGGATGGTCGTCGGCACCGTCTACGTGATGGCGCTGTTCCTCCTTGCGGCGGTCCTGCCCGAGCCGCACGCGGCCTGGGAGCAGCGTCAGGAGCTGATCGCGATCGCAGCCCTGATCGTCAGCACCGTGATCCTCACCGGAGCGCTGGTCGAGTCCGACCGCGCTCACCGCCGTCGCTCGACGCTCGATCCCCTGACGGGGCTCTTCAACCGCAACGCGCTCGAGCAGCGACTGGCCGAGCTCGACGGGCAGCCCTGCGACCCCGGCGAGGGCCTCTCCCACGCCTTCCTCCTCTGCGACCTCGACCACTTCAAGCGCGTCAACGACCAGTTCGGCCACGCCGCCGGCGACGCCGTCCTGCAGGACGTCGCCTACACGATGCGGGCGACCCTCCGCGCGGGCGACTCGATCTACCGCGTCGGCGGCGAGGAGATCCTGGTCATGCTGCCAGGGGCCGGACACGACGACGCCCTGGAGATCGCCGAGCGACTGCGAGTGGCCGTGCGCGAGCGCCGCCCGGTCGGCGTCTCCGTCTCGCTCAGCATCGGCGTCGCCGTCGCAGAACCCGAAGTGGTCGACACCGAGGACCTTCTCTCCCGTGCCGATGCAGCTCTCTACGCCGCGAAGGCGGAGGGACGCGACCGCGTCTACGCCGACTCAGCGGCTGAGGTCGACGTCGTCGCTGAATCGAGCCCCGAAGGCCGCCAGCAGCTGCACGGTCGCCTCGACGTCGCGTAGATCCACCATCTCCACCGGCGAGTGCATGTAGCGGAGCGGGATCGAGACGACGCCGGTCGGGATTCCGGCGCGGGAGATCTGCAGGACGTCGGCGTCGGTGCTGGTGCCGCGGCCGCTGGCGCTGACCGTGTACTCGATGCCCTCCGCCTCGGCGGTCTCGACCAGCAGCTCGAAGACCTTGGGGGAGAGGGTGGAGCCGCGGCCGATCGCCGGCCCTGAACCGAACGGGTGACTGCCGATCTCCTTCTCGTCGACGCCGGGCGCGTCGGTGGCGTGGGTGACGTCGACGGCGATCGCGATGTCGGGTCGCAACTGGAAGGAGGCCGTGCGGGCGCCGAAGAGCCCGATCTCCTCCTGCACGGCGGCGACCGCGGCGAAGGATCCGCCCGGACCGTCTCCCTCGGCGCATCGGCGCAGGCTCTCCAGCGCCACGTAGGCGCCGAGCCGGTTGTCCATCGAGCGGGAGACGAGGCGCTCGCCCGCGACCGGCAGCGGCTGGGCGTCGATCACGACCGGGTCGCCGACCCGGACCAGCCCCTCGGCCTCCTCGCGGTCGGCGGCGCCGACGTCGATGTGCATGCCCTTCAGCTCGACGACCTTCTTGCGCTGGTCGGCCTCGAGCAGGTGGATCGGCTTGCGGCCGACGACGCCGGGGACGAGGCCGTCCCTGCTGCGGATCTCGACCCGCTGGCCGACGAGGATCTGCGGGTCCCAGCCGCCGATCGGCGCGAACCAGAGAAAGCCCTTCTCGTCGACGTGGGTGACCACCAGCCCGATCTCGTCGATGTGGCCGACCACCGCTACGAGCGGCGAGCCCTCGCCGACGCGGGCGATCGTCGAGCCGATGCCGTCGACGCTGATCTCCGCGAACGAGGCCGCCTCGCGCCAGATCTGGGCGGCGGGTGCCTCGTAACCAGAGGGGGCGCCGGTGCGCAGAAGTTTGTCGAGCAAATCGGGAGTAGTCAAAAGGTTGGCGCAGTATGCCTAGGCGGACGGATGTTCGTCGGCAGGCACGCGAAGGTACGCAAATTGGGCAATTTAGGCAGTGCCGGCTTCCCGCCGAAGCTCCTGCCGCCCAGGTCCGTACCCGCGGTGCTCGTGGGCAATCATCAGCCAGGTCAGCAATACGGCCAGCGCCAGCGAGACCAAGGCCGGTACCGCGGTCGCCACCGGGACGAGGAAGAGAAGGACGATCGCCAGCCCGAGCCGGTGGCGGTTGATCGTGTGGACGTGGCGGTAGCGGAAGCAGACCAGCCCCAACAGGTAGAGGGAGAGGCCGCCGAGGAGGGCGAAGGCGGGTACGTCGTGCAGGTGCTCCGCGGGGTGGCCGATCGTCACCTTCATCCCGTAGGCGGTGAGGACGATGCCGGCGACCAGCAGCAGGTGGATGTAGGAGTAGGAGTCGCGGGCCAGCTCGTTCTGGATCCGTCCCGGCTCGGCTTCGCCCAGCCGCCGCGCCGAGATCAGGGCGACGACGTCGAAGTAGGTCCACCAGAGGGCGGCGGCGAGGAGGATCCCGAGCACTGCGGCGGCGCCGATGCCGAGGTCGAGGTCGCCGGAGGCGCCGATGCCGAGGGCGACGACGCTCTCGCCGAGGGCGATGATGACGATCAGCCCGTGGCGCTCGGCGAAGTGGTTGGGGACGAGCCTCCAGCCCTCCGAGCCGAAGAAGTACGGACCGGCCATGTCGAGGAAGATCGCCAGCGCCCACAGCGCCCCCTGGGCGAGTCCGTCGAAGAAGGAGGCGATCGCGAGGATGCCGACGGCGATCGCGGTGCTGACCGCGAGTCCGATCACCGAGCGCCTCAGGTCTGAGTCGTCGGCCCCGGCGAGCATGAAGAGGGCGATGTGGGCGGCGCGGAAGACGCCGATCCCGACGGCGAAGGTGAGGCCGAGGTTGCCGAAGGCCTCCTGCACGCAGATCGCGACGATCAACAGCGCCGCCATCGCGACGAAGATGACGCCGCGGATCGCCAGGGCCTCGGGGTCGACGACGCTGGTCAGCCAGGCGTAGCCGACCCAGGCCCACCAGAGCACGCCGAGGATCAACAGCCCCTGCACCAGCCCCGACCAGGTCTGGTCGTGCGACATCAGCGCCGTGCACTGGGTGATCGCCAGCACGAAGACGAGGTCGAAGAAGAGCTCGAGCGGCGTCACCCGCTCGCCTTCGCGGCGAATGCCGCTGAACCGTGACTGGCGCGGGGCGGATGAGCGCTCCATCCCGGCATCCTCCCAGCCCTGACAGGCGTTTCTGACTTCAGCCCCCATATATGACGGCTGAAGTCAGAAACGCTTCGGTAAGTGTGATGGATTCGAATACTGTTGCGTGCATGGGAGTGGCAGTCGTGACGGGAGCGTCGACGGGGATCGGCGAGGCGACCGCGGCCCGGCTCGCGCGCGAGCCGGGAGCCGAGCTGGTGCTCGTTGCTCGGCGCGAGGGGCTGCTGCGTCAGCTGGCGGAGTCGCTGCCCTGCCGCGCCACCTACGTGGCGGTGGATCTCACCGACGCCGACGCGCCGCAGCGGATTCGCCAACACCTCGAGACCGAGCACGAGGGGGAGCTGCACCTGCTCGTCAACAACGCCGGCGCCGCCTGGCGCGCGAGCTTCGCCGAGGGCGGCTACGGGAACGTCCACCGCCACATGGAGCTCAACTTCGACGCGGTCGTGCGCCTCACGGAGGAGCTGCTGCCGTTGCTGCGGGCCTCGGCGCCGAGCGCGATCGTCAACGTCGCCAGCACCGCGGGCCGCGTCTCTCGCGCCCGTACCGGCGCCTACAGCGCCAGCAAGTTCGCCCTGATCGGCTGGTCCGACTCCCTCTACGCGGAGGAGAAGCCGGAGGGCGTCCATGTCGGCCTGGTCCTGCCCGGCTTCGTCCGCACCGAGGGCTTTCCCGCCGCCGAGCTGCGGGAGAAAGCCCTCACCCGCTGGATCGTCTCCGAGCCGGAGAAGGTGGCCGAGGCGATCTACGAGTGCGGCCCCGGGCGCAGGCCCGAGCGCTACGTCCCGCGCCCGTATGCGCTGGCCGCCATCGCCCGCATCCTCTTCCCGTCCCTGACCCGGCGCGTCCTCACTGGTGGCGGCGCCTCGAGCCTGACCACCAGCACCGGCGGCGAATGATCTCACCCGCCGCCATCGCCGTGGTCGTGGTGGTGGTCGCCGTGGTGGTCACCACGCTCGCCGTCGTCCAGGTGCGGCAGGTCAACCGCCGCTTCCGGATGCTCGACGAGGTTTCCCGCATCCCCGACGAGGGGGGCTCCCTCGACGAGACCCTCGACGCGATCGCCGCGATCGTCGTCCCCGACCTCGCCGACATCTGTGCAATCGACGTGATCGAAGGCGACCGCGTCCGCCGCGCCGCGGTCAGGGTCGCCGGTCCCGAAGCCGCCACGATCGAAGCGAAGTTGAAGGCGCGCAAGCCGCAGATCCAGGAGGAGATGGTCAGCGCCGGCAGCCATGAGCGACAGGAGCCGCGCCTGTTCGAGTTCTCCGGCGACGAGGCGCTGCGCGATTACGTCGAGAGCGAGGAGGACTTCGAGTTCGTCCGTGCCCTCCGCGTCCGCTCGGTGGTGACGGTCGAGCTGCGCGCCCGCGGCAGGCCGACCGGAGTGATGACGATCAGCGTCGGCGCCTCCGGACGGCGTTACCGCTCCGGCGACGTCAAGTTCGCCAGCGTCCTCGCCGGCCGCGTCGCCCTGGCCCTCGACAACGCGGGACTCTTCTCGGACCTGGCGCGCAGCGAGCGCGAACGGGCGGAGATCGCCGAAACCCTGCAGCGGGGCCTCCTGCCGCCGCCCCTGCCCCACATCCCGGGTTGGTCGGTGGCGGCGACTTACCGGCCGGCCGGGGCCGAGAACGAGATCGGCGGCGACTTCTACGACGCCTTCCGCATCGCCGGCGGCTGGATGGTGGTGATCGGCGACGTCACGGGGCGCGGCGCCCACGCGGCGGCGGTCACCGCCCACGCCCGCTACACGTTCCGGACCGCGGCGGCCCTGACCGGCGATCCCGTCGTCGCCTTGAAGACCCTCAACCGAGAGCTGCTCGCTCGCAGCGGAACCGCCCTCTGCGGCGTCGCCGCGGTGGCGGTGTCCGACGATCCGCAAAAACCCGTGCGGCTCGCGCTGGCCGGGCACCTGCCGCCGCTGCTGGTCGACGGCGAGTCGGTGGTCGAGGCCAGCAAGCCGGCGCCGGTCCTGGGCGCCTTCGTCGAGGACGCGTGGAAGGTGGCGACGATCGCCGTCGAGCCGGGGCAGCAACTGGTCGTCGTCACCGATGGCGTCACCGATGCGCTCGGCGACGAGGGCCGCTTCGGCGAGGAGCGCCTGCGGTCCGAGCTGACGACCCCGATCACCAGCCCGGCGCAGACGGCGCAACGGATCGAGGGGTCCCTGCACGAGTTCGCCGGCGGCACTCTCGACGACGACGCCGCGATCGTCGTCATCGCTCCCGCCTCCGCCGATGCGGAGCCCGCCCCAGAGGAAGAGCAGGAACTGGTCGAACGCCTCTACGCCGCCTTCAACCGGCGTGACCCCGAGGACATCGTCGAGCTCTGCGACGAGGGGATGGGGTTCTTTCCGGCCGGCACCGCGGAGCAGACCGGGCGCACCGCACCCTACGTGGGACCCGCCGGCCTGCAGGAATACCTGCGCGACGTCGAGCGGGTCTGGGACGAGCTGCTGATCACCCCGAAGACGGCTGAGCGCCACGCAGGCTCGCTGCTGGTGCGGGGAAGGGTCTACGCGCGCAGCCGCGCCCTCGGCATCCGCGACGTCCCCGTCGCCTGGATCTGGGACCTGCACGACGGCGTCTTCCGCCGTGGCGAGGTCTTCCCCGACCCCGAGGAAGCCGTTCAGCGCCTCGCCGCCGCCAGCTGAAGCGGCATCTGGGGGATTAGGATTCTCCGCCGATGACTATCTCGACGAATCAATTCAAGAACGGCACGCACATCGAGATCGACGGGAAGATCTGGAAGATCATCGAGTTCCAGCACGTCAAGCCGGGCAAGGGCGGGGCGTTCGTGCGGACGAAGCTGCGCCGGATCGAGGACGGCTCGGTGATCGACAAAACCTTCAGGGCGGGGGAGAAGTTCCGCCCCGTGCGAACCGAATCGAAAAAGATGCAGTACCTCTATGACTCGGGCGAGGCGGCGGTCTTCATGGACTCGCAGAGCTACGAGCAGGTCGAAATCCCGATGGAGTCGCTGGGGGACTCGATGAGGTGGGTGTTGCCGAACGCCGAGGTCGACGTGCTCTTCGTCGACGAGCAGCCGAGCGACGTGCAGGTGCCGAGCGCGATCGAGATGAAGGTCACCCAGACCGACCCCGGTCTCAAGGGCGACACCGCCTCCGGCGGCGGCAACAAGCCGGCGACGCTGGAGTCCGGCGTGGTCGTCCAGGTCCCCCTCTTCATCGAGGAGGGCGACTCGGTCCGCGTCGACACCCGCAGCGGCGAGTACGTCTCCCGCGCCTGAGCAAGCGCATCGGAGTCTTGGCACACCCGGCTGTGTCGAAAATCGGTCGCGTGGTCCTGCGCTGACAGAATGCCCGTATGCGCAGATCCGAGCAGCGGCGCGACGCCGTCTTCGCCAACTACCAGCGGGACGTCACCGGGCGGCCGCTGGCAGAGCTGCTGGGGGAGGCGCGGCCGCTGACCCGGGAGCTGGCCGAGGGGGTCGACGAGCATCGCGAAGAGCTCGATGACATCATCGCCGCCCATGCGAAGGGCTGGACCGTCGACCGAATCGCGCCGCTGGATATGAACGTGATGCGTGCCGCCCTCTACGAGATCGAATTCACGGACACGCCGGCCGAGGTCGCGATCAACGAGGCGGTCGAGCTGGCGAAGGAGTACTGCGGGGCCGATGCTCCGAAATTCGTCAACGGCATCCTCGGCGCGGTCGTGCGCGAGCGGGGGGCGGCGGCGTGAACGTGCGCCTGCGGGAGATCAGCGAGCGCCTGCGCCAGATAACGGCCGAACTGGAGAGCGAGGAGGTCGGCGACGAGCGCGCCGCCCAGCTCGCATCCGAGGCCGCCGACCTCGCCGCGGAGGCGGTCGAGGAGGCCAACCGCGAGGCGCGCCAGCAGGCCTCTGCCGAGTGAGCTACCCCGAGGACCTGCGCGCCCTCGTCGACGGCGCGCTGGAAAAACTCAGCTTCTCCGCCACCGCGCCCACCGCCGGCCTCGACGAGGCGATGCGCTACTCGCTGCTCGCTGGCGGCAAGCGGGTGCGGCCGGTCCTCGCCCTGGCCACCGCCAGCGCCCTCGGGGCCGAGCCCGAGCGCTTCCTCCCGGTCGCCTCCGCGATCGAGCTGATCCACACCTACTCGCTGATCCACGACGACCTGCCGGCGATGGACGACGACGAGCTGCGCCGCGGCCTGCCGACCTCGCACGTCAAGTTCGGCGAGGACGTGGCGATCCTCGCCGGCGACGGCCTCTTCGCCGAGGCGATGTGCCTCTTCTGCGGGCAGCCGGGCGACCCGGCACAGGTGCTGGCGGCGCTGCGAGAGCTGGCGGCCGCGACCGGCGTCGACGGCATGGTCGGCGGCCAGTACGTCGACGTGGTCGAAGCCACCGCCGACGCCGAGGGCCTGCGTGCCCTGCACGCGCTGAAGACGGGTCGCCTGATCGCCGCCAGCGTCGGTGTCGTTCTCCTGCTCGAGGCACTGCCAGAAAATGCGAGAATGCCCTACCGGCGTTTTGCCGACGAGCTGGGCGTGCTGTTCCAGATCGTCGACGACATTCTCGACGTGACCGGGTCCGAAGAGCGACTCGGCAAGCCCCATGGAAGCGACGAGAGACACGGAAAAATCACCTACGTCAGCCTTTTCGGGTTGGAGCGGGCGCGCGAGCTGGCCGCCGAATCCCACGCAAAGGCGATCGCGGCGCTGGCCGAGGCCAGCGGCGAGACCGAAGACCTGAGGCGCGTCGCCGACTACATCTTCACGAGGAACGAATGAGCGAACAGCCCCCCACCCAGGGCCACGAAGACGAGAAAGATCAGATCAAGGAGCCGCTGCTGGCGAAGATCCACGGCCCGGAGGACCTCCACGGCCTCGACGACGAGCAGCTGCGGCAGGTGGCGCAGGAGATGCGCACCTACGTCATCGACACGATCGGCGAGATCGGCGGCCACTTCGGCGCCAACCTCGGCACCTGCGAGCTCGCCGTCGCCCTTCACAGCCTGCTCGACTCGCCCCGCGACAAGGTGCTCTGGGACGTCGGCCACCAGGCCTACCCGCACAAGATCCTCACCGGTCGCCGCGACCGGCTGCCGACGATCCGCCAATACGGCGGGCTCGCTCCGTTCTGCTCGATCGCCGAGTCAGAGCACGACGTCATGGGCGCCGGCCACGCTTCGACCTCGATCGGCTACGCGGTCGGGCTGAAGGAGGCGATGCGCAAGGGGATCGGCACCGACGGCAAGGTCGCCGCGGTGATCGGCGACGGTGCCCTCACCGGCGGCGTCGCTTACGAGGCGCTGCACGCGGCCGGCGGCCTGCAGACGCCGATCGTGATCGTCCTCAACGACAACGGGATGTCGATCTCGCCCAACGTCGGCGCCCTCTCCCGCTACTTCAACCGCATCCGCCTCAACCCGCGCCTCTGGCACGCCCGCGAGGGGGTCGAGGACCGGCTGACCAAGCTGCCGCTCGGCCTCGGCAGACGGATCGAGCGGCTGGGGCCGGAGATCAAGTCGGCGATCAAGGCCTACTGGGCGCCGGGGCTCTTCTTCGAGGAGCTCGACCTCGCCTACATGGGTGTGATCGACGGCCACGACGTGCATGCTCTGCGCGAGGCGCTGCAGGAGGCCTTCGCGGCCGACCGCCCGGTCATCGTCCACATCCACACCGTCAAGGGCAAGGGCTTCACCCCCGCCGAGGAGGGCGGGCTGGAGTCGATGGAGGAGTGGCACGCGGCGAAGCCGAACTCGATCGTCGAAGGTCGCCCGGCCGACGAGGCCAAGGCGGCGAAACCGGTGCCGGTGACCGAAACCGACTCGCCGGAGGGGATCGAGCTGCTGGAAAAGCCGCCCGCGGCGAGCTCGCCGCCCCAGTACACGAAGGTCTTCGCCCAGGCGATGGTCGCCGAGGCCAGGGCCGACGAGCGGGTGATCGGGATCACCGCGGCGATGGCGGGGGGGACCGGCCTGCAGCAGCTCTGCGACGAGCTGCCCGAGCAGTACTACGACGTCGGCATCGCCGAGCAGAACGCGGTTTTGCTGGCCAGCGGCCTGGCGCTCCAGGGGGCGAAGCCGGTCTGCGCGATCTACTCGACCTTCCTCCAGCGCGCCTTCGACCAGATCGTCCACGACGTCTGTCTGCAGGACCTCGACGTCACCTTCGCGATGGACCGCGCCGGGCTCGTCGGCGACGACGGCCCCACCCACCACGGCGCCTTCGACGTCTCCTACTTCCGGCCGATCCCGAACGTGGTCGTGATGGCGCCGCGCGACGAGGCGATGCTGGTCCAGATGCTGCACACGGCGATCGCCCACGACGGCCCGGCGGCGCTGCGCTACCCGCGCGGGGCGGCCGAGGGGGTCGAGCTGCCGGAGACCCCGGAGTCGATCCCGATCGGCAAGGGCGAGATCCTGGCCGAGGGCGAGCGGGTGGCGCTGCTCGGCTACGGCTACGGCGTCGCAGTCGCCCGCGAAGCGGCGGCGATCCTCGCCAAGCACGGCCTCGAAGCGACCGTCGCCGACGGCCGCTTCGCCAAGCCGATCGACACGAATCTGGTCGAGCGCCTGGCGCGCGAGCACGAGCTGGTGGTGACGGTCGAGGAGAACGTGCTCCCCGGCGGCTTCGGCTCGGCGGTGCTCGAGCATCTCGAGGACGCCTTCGCCGAGGGCCCGGGCGAGCGGGCGCGGGTGTTGCGGATCGGCCTCCCCGACCGCTACGTCACCCACGGCAAGCCCGCGCTGCTGCGTGCCGAGGTCGGGTTGGCGGGAGAGTCAGTCGCCGATCGTGTGCTCAACTCCATCTCCAGCGAACAACCGGCGCTGATCTAATCAATTTTGAGGATTGATTCAATTGGCTCAATCGACTAGCCTGCGCCAGTCTCTCCGGTGAGAGGAAGCAGGCAATAGCCAGCGCTTCTGGGGATCACCAAGGGGAGGAGAGACGCGCTCTATATGTGTGGATCCGCTTGGGGAATCGGATCTCTCGCGCCCGCCTCTCAGGTCGGGGCGCGAGGCGCGCCCGGATTTGACTCCTAGGAATTCCCAGTACCTAGAAGAATCCGGAGCGATTTGTAGCTTTGCGCTATGGGGAGAAGATTGCGCGCGGGCAGGAGAGCCGCTGGCTCAACGCTGCTGGCAGTGGCCGTGACGGTCGGTCTGGCGGGGTGCCTGGACGGCACCGTCCGGACGCCGCCGGGGGAAGCACAGGCACCACGGCAGGACCGCCGAAGCGTCGGTCGGTCCGAGCCGGGCGGGTCGGGCAATGCCGAAGGCTCTGTCGCCATCGCCGCCGTCGGCGATACGGCGATGGGCGTCACGCCGACCCTGCCGCCGGAGCCGGCCACCTACCTGGCTCGGGTCGACGGCGAGCTGAAGGGGGACGTCGTCTTCGGCAACCTCGAGGGCACCCTGACGAACGTCTCCGAATCGCCCAAGTGCGGTCCTGAATCGAGCGAATGCTATGCCTTCAGGGCGCCACCGGAATACGCCCGCTACCTGGCCGACGCCGGGTTCACCCTGATGTCGAACGCCAACAACCACTCCTTCGACTTCGGCGAAGCGGGGGAGGAGGAGACGATTCGGGCGCTGCACGGGGCCGGGATCGAGCAGACGGGGCTGCCGGGGGAGATCACGGTCGTCGAAGCCGCCGGCCGCAGGGTCGCCTTCCTTGGCTTCGCGCCCTACTCGAACACGTCGTCGCTCACCGACGTCGACGCGGCCACCGACCTGGTTCGCAGGGCCGAGCGCAGGGCAGACATCGTCGTCGTCGCCATCCACGCCGGGGCCGAGGGGAGCGACGCCGGGCACGTGACCGGGGGCGAGGAGGAATACCTGGGGGAGGATCGCGGCAATCCCGAGGAATTCGCCCACAGGGCGATCGACGCCGGGGCCGACCTGATCCTCGGCTCGGGCCCACACGTCCTCCGGGGCATGGAGGTGTACCGCCACCGCCTGGTCGCCTACAGCCTCGGCAACTTCTCGGGCTTCCACAACTTCACGCTCGAAGGAGCGCTCGGCGAGTCGGCGGTGCTCCACGTCACGCTCGCCGGCGACGGCTCATTCCGGGGCGGTCGCCTGGCTTCGCTGCGCCTGGTCGACGAGGGGCAGCCGGTACCGGATCCGGAAGAAGCGGCGGCGCGCGACGTCGCCGCTCTCTCGGCTGCGGACTTCGGGCCGACGGCAGTGCGCGTCGGAGCCGGCGGCAGGCTGTATGCCCGATGAGCCGTCGAATGGAAGAGGCGCCCTGAAAAAGAAAGGCGCCCGCCGAAGCGGGCGCCTGACTTGACTGATTCGACTGGTTGGTGGTTGCTATTCGCTGGCGCGGACAGCCGCCGCTTCGGCGATCTTGATTTCCCCTTCGAGGATGGCGGTGTTGTTGCCAGCCGCGGCGGGAACGCCGACGATCGAGTTGACGAACGGGTCGACGGCCCACGAGAAGAGGAACCCGCCGCAGCCGTTCGCGCCCGGAGCGCTGAACGAGTTGTCGACGAGGCGCCCGCCGAGGGCGGTCACCAGCGTTCCTTTTTCGTTGCCGACGAGTTCGCCGGGATCGCCGGTGATCGGCGTGTTCGGCGGCGGCGGCGAGGTCGTCCCGGTGGTGAATTTGATCGTGATCGGGTTCGAGTTCGAGCCGATGTAGCAGCTGCTGCCCAGGAACGGGTTGTCCAGCTTGACCTTAACCGGCAGCTGGAGCGCCGTACCCTGTCCAATAGCCAGGTTCAAAATGCTGACTTTGATCGACGTGGCCGGAGCCGCCAGTTCGACGGTCGCGTTCACGCCGGTGAACCCGTTGTTGATGGTTTCGTTGAACAGGTCCTGGAGGAATTTCGGCCACCAGGTCGGCGCGGTGATGCCCAGCAGGCCGCCAGGGACGGGCTGCGCGGTTTTGCTCAGGGTGTTCCCGTCCTCGGCGCCGAAGAAGAACAGGTTGCCGAGGATGTCGGTTTCGAATTCCAGGCCGCCCTGCAGGGTGACCGGGTTTTTCAGCGGAACCGCTTTTTTCCCGATTTTGAATTCGCCCGCGCTCGAGACCGAGTAGACGCAGGCGGTCAGGGTGCTCCTGCTCAGGGGGCAGTCGCCGAACTGCGCGAATTCCCCGGTCGGATGATGGGGAGCCGCGACCGCTGAAGCGCTGGGTACGAGCAGCGCGACGAGGGCGGCTCCGATGAGCCATAGCCTTCTCATAGGACCTTCCTTTCGACTGGTTGAGCACTGCTGAGCTCTAAGCCCTTTCGCAGCGCTTGGACTGAGACGTCCCAATTAAAGAATCTCTTCTACCAGAGAGGGGGCCCCGCGGGAATACACAAAACTTGGTGAACTTTCACCACGCGTGCCTGGCGTGTCGCCTTGGAGCAGGGAAATCGACCGTATCCTCGGCGGCCTGCCCTTCGTGGGTCGACGCCGATCACCTCCGCCAGGCGTCCAAAACGCGGCGCCAGTTGCGCCCCAGCCCAACAGAAAACGCCCCGCCGGGGAGGCGGGGCGCTTCTGGGGTTACTACAGGGAGGAGAGAGCGCCAGACGGCCAATTCCAGAGCCAGATTTGGCTTGTAAAGCGGAATCTGTCCGGCTGAGTCCGATTGAAACTGACTGAAATAGCGCCTGGTAGTGGCACCACGGTGGCACGGCGCGCTCCCCAGATCGCGGACGCCATCATTGGCGGTGATGCCTGCAACAAATGACCTCGACCCAGATGGCGTCGCACTTCTCAAATGGAGTCCGGAAGAGTCATTGGAGGCGCTCGCCAGAGGGCTCGGGTCGCGGGTTCGAATCCCGCCTGGTCGCGTCGCAAAGCAAGTTGAGAGCCGAAAGCCGGTCTTCGGTCTTGCCGGGGACCTCGGCTTGGAACCCTCTTGGCTTCCATCTCTGGCTGGGGGTCCCCATAGTGGCCGTCGTCTTCAGCGCTTTCCTCGTGAAAGGCAAGGAGTCAAGCGCCGTAGCGAGTGCCCAATCCGGGAGCTATCGCCTGGTAGGCAAATGCCCCGAAGCGACCCGCACCAGAGCCGTCCGCATTCTCTAGTTCCTTGAGGCGTACGGCCGCTGGGCCAGAGGTTTCAAAATTGGGGGCGTCGTAGATTACGATTCATGGGATGGAGCAGCTACGCGACCACGTCCGCCTCAGCGGCGAGCGAGCCGGCGATTACGTCGTCACCGAGGAGCGGCCCGACGGTTCGCTCACTCTCGTGCCCGACACCTCATGGAAGGCGATCAAGGAGCGCTCTGGCGCCCGGGATGCCACCAAGGAGGAGTGGGAGAGCTTCATGCAGGAGCATGGCCCCAACATGCTCCCCCCCGACGGCGAGGGGTAGCCGTTGAACGACAAGTTGCGGTTCCCGGCTCGCTTCGACGCCGGCGCCTTCCGCGAGGACATGGCGGGAACGACTCCGACCGGCCAGAGTGCCGCCGAGATCGCCAGGCGCGACTACGAAGCCAATGGCGTTCCCCTGTCGGACCTCCGGCCCTGCGACCCGGAAGGACGCGACGGAACCGTTCTCCCCCGGTGCCTCAAGCTCTACGTCCCGCCGCCCGTGGGGCGCTACGGGATGGTCTTCAGGTTCGTGGTTGCCAATGACGCGCCGCGACTCGACTACCTCGCCTTCGGCGTCCGCCATCACCCCGCCGGCTCGAACGCACCGACGGTCTACGAGATCGCCCACCGTCGGCTACACGGCTAGGGACTCGTCGCAAGTATCGAGGCCGCAGTGGCACCGATGGTGGCACGACGCAATAGATGGCAGCGACGAGGGCGGGGCGCGCAAAACGGAGAGGCCCGCATTCGGCTCTACAAGACCCAGCCCAACAGAAAACGCCCCGCCGGGGAGGCGGGGCGCTTCTGGGGTTACTACAGGGAGGAGAGATATGTATCTCTATATATGTGTGGATCCGTGGGAGGTAGGTGAGCCCGGTTTGTGTCGAGAGCGTCGCTGTGGGAAGCAGCGAGGCCATATATCGACGCGGGGCTCAACCAAGAAGTCTTTGTCGTAGATCCTTTGTCGGTTTCCTCTTGCGAATCCTTGAACAGCGTACGAACGTATGTGCGACTTGTGTGTGAGTGGGGTCACAGACCCCCTGCAACTCACGGATTCTGCGGGTTTGAAGCCCCAATTTGCTCTAGAAGACCGGATTACGCGGGGGAAGTTGTCAAGAAAATGTTGCATCTCTTGTTCAGCGGCTCCTAAATTGCCCAGCTTGCGAGGGGCGGCGGTAGCTTTCGAGCGGTGAGGAAGCTCCGGATAGACGCGGTTCTGGCCGATCGCGGCCTCTTCCCGTCCCGCTCGGCGGCGGCCGGGGCGGTGCGGGCGGGCGAAGTCCGGGTCGGTGCCGACGGCCCGGTGGCGTTGCGGCCGAGCCAGCTGGTCGAGCCGGACGCGCCTTTGATCGTCGCCGAGGGCCCTCGCTTCGCCTCGCGCGGGGGGATCAAGCTCGAGAACGCGCTGGAGACGCTCGAGATCGACGTTTCCGACCGCGATTGCCTCGACGTCGGCGCCTCCACGGGCGGCTTCACCGACTGCCTGCTGCAGCACGGGGCGGAGCGGGTGATCGCCGCCGACGTCGCCTACGGCCAGCTCGACGTGCGCCTGCGCCAGGACCCGCGCGTGCACGTGATCGAGCGCCTGAACGCGCGAGAGCTGGCGCCGGCGGACCTGCCTTTCGTTCCTTCGCTGGCGACGATCGACGTCTCCTTCATCTCGCTGACCAAGGTGCTGCCGGCGGTGGCGCGCTGCCTCGAGCCGGGGGGCGAGATCCTGGCGATGGTGAAGCCGCAGTTCGAGCTCGGCAAGGAGAGGGTGGGGCGGGGGGTGGTGCGCGACGCGGCCGACCGGCGCGAGGCGATCCTCGAGGTTGCCGAAGCCGCCCGCGGGTTGGGCCTTCCTGTGCGCGGCTTCGCCTCTTCCGGGTTGCCCGGTCCGAAGGGAAATCGCGAGACCTTCGTCTGGTGCGGCGGTTCTGGTTCCGCAGTCGAGGATCTGGGGGCCGCCGCAGCGACCGTCGTGGAGGAGGACGTGTGAAAACCGCGGCGCTGATCACCCACTCGCACCCGCCGTCGGCCTCCGAAGCGGTGAAGGTCGCCGCCGAAGTCGCCCACGAGATGGGTTGGCGCCTTGCCGCCAGTCAGGACGAGCTGGCCAAGCACGGCAGCGCCGCCGAGGGGGTCGACGTCACCGCCGAACACACGCTGCCGGACGTCTGCCTGGTGCTCGGCGGCGACGGCTCGATCCTGCACGCGCTGCGCCGCTACGCCCGCACCGAGATCCCCGTCTTCGGCGTCAACTTCGGCACCGTCGGCTTCCTCGCCGCGGTCGAGCGCGACGAAGCTCGGGAGGGGATCCGCCGCGCCCTCGAAGGCGAAATCGAGACCGTCGAGCTGCCCGGGCTCGAGGTCTCCTGCGATGGCATCGAGGAGGTCGGGCTGAACGACATCACCCTCGCCCGCCGCCCGCACGACCGGGTCGCCGAGCTCAGCTACCGGATCGCCGGCAAGGAGGTCGGGCACGTCCGCTGCGACGGCCTCGTCGCCGCCACCCCCGTCGGCTCGACCGGCTACAACCTCGCCAACCAGGGCCCGATCCTCGCCTGGGGCGTGAAGGGCTACGTCGTCAGCTACATCTCGCCGCACTCGCTGACCGCGCGGGCGCTGGTCGTCGCACCCGGCGACGTCCTCCACGTCGGCAACGCGCCCGAGCGCGAGCCGGTCGAGGTCGCGGTCGACGGCGGCAAGGTCGCCGACCTCCCGCCAGGGGCCGAGCTGGAAGTCCGCTTCCTCGACTCGGTCAGCCGCCTGGCGCAGCTGCCGGGGACGAGCTTCTATCAACGAATCAGGGAGAAGTTCGGCCACCTGGCGGTCTAGAGCCGTTACGAAAAGCCGAGGTCGGCCGGTCGATAGGGTCCGCCGCCGATGGAGCGCAGATGGTGGACCCTCCTCCTGGTCTCGGTGGCGACGTTCATGCTGCTGCTCGACGTCACCATCGTCAACGTCGCCCTGCCGGACATCCAGCGGGAACTGAACGCCAGCCTCTCCAGCCTGCAGTGGGTCGTCGACGCCTACTCGCTGATGCTCGCCGCCTTCCTGCTCACCGCGGGGTCCCTGGGCGACCGGCTCGGGCGGCGGCGGGTCTTCACGATCGGCTTCGGCATCTTCACCCTCGCCTCGTTCCTCTGCGGGATCTCCAACGACCCGACCCTGCTCAACCTGGCGCGCGGGCTGCAGGGCGTCGGCGGCGCCGGCATGTTCGCCACCTCGCTCGCCCTGATCGGCCAGGAGTTCCACGGCAAGGACCGGGCGACGGCGTTCGGGGTCTGGGGGGCGACGGTGGGCGGCGCGGTCGCGGTCGGCCCGCTGATCGGCGGCGTCATCACCGAGAACTTCGGCTGGGAGTGGATCTTCTTCGTCAACGTCCCGATCGGGATCACGGCGATGGTCCTGACCGAGCGCAGGATCGTCAACGTCTTCGCCCCGGACCCCGAACCGGTCGACCTGCCGGGCCTCGTCACCTTCTCGGCGGCACTTTTCCTGCTGATCTTCGGCTTGATCCGGGGCAACCCCGAGGGGTGGGACAGCATGCTGATCCTCGTCTGCCTGATCGGCGCCGCGTCTCTGCTCGCGGTCTTCATCGCGATCGAGCAACGCAGCGACCACCCTATGCTCGACCTGACGCTGTTCCGCAAGCCGGCCTTCAACGGCGTCTCCGCGGTCGCCTTCACGCTCTCGGCGGGGATGTTCGCGATGTTCCTCTACCTGACGATCTATCTGCAGGGCGTGCTCGACTTCTCGCCGCTGGAGGCCGGCCTGCGCTTCCTGCCGCTGACCGTGCTCGGCTTCGTCGTCGCCCCGATCTCCGGCTCGCTCTCGCACCGGGTGCCGATCCGAATCCTGCTCGGATCCGGGCTGACCCTGGTCGGGATCGGCCTGCTGCTGATGCACGGTCTGACCCCGAGCTCGGAGTGGACGGCGCTGCTGGCGGGCTTCGTCCTCGCCGGCATCGGCATCGGCACCACCAACCCGGGCATCGGCCAGGCCGCGATCGCGGTCGTGCCGGTGGAGAAATCGGGGATGGGCTCGGGGATCAACACGGCCTTCCGCCAGGTCGGGATCGCCACCGGCGTCGCCGGCCTCGGTGCCGTCTTCCAGGGCCAGGTCGATTCGAAGCTCGCCGAGAAGCTGCCGCACGCCCCCTCCGGCCTCGGGGAAATCGTCGCCTCCGGCGGCTCGCGCGCCGTGAGGGAACTATCGCTGCCCCCGGCGCTCCACGTCAAAGCGGTCCACGCCGCCGACGTCGCCTTCGTCAGCGGCATGAATTCGATCCTCGTGATCGGCGCGGTCGTCTGCTTCGTCGGCGCCGCCCTCGGCTTCCTCCTCGTCAGATCCGAGGACTTCGTCCAGCCGACGGACGGCCCGAGCGAGCCCTCATCGGGCTGAAAGCATGCAGACAAGAAATCGCGTATGCTTTTGTCTGTGACCGTGATGGCAAGAGAAGACTGGACGGACGCGCGGATCGACGACTTCAAGGAGACCGTCAGCCAGCGCTTCGATCAGGTGGATCACAGATTCGACCGGGTCGAAGGTGGCATCCGCGAACTGCGGGCGGAGATGAAGCAGGGCTTCGAACAGGTCGACAAGAGGTTCGAGGCGGTCGACAAGAGGTTCGAGGCGGTCGACAAAAGGTTCGATGCGGTCGACAAAAGGTTCGATGCGGTCGACGGCAGGTTCGATGCGGTCGACGGCAGGTTCATCGGACTGGACAACAAGTTCGACGGGAAGTTTGATTCTCTGCAGCGGACGATGATCATCGGCTTCGTCACCCTGTTCGCGAGCATCGCCGCCAGCGTGATTGGGGCCTTCATCGCGGCGCTGGTCCTCGTTTAGTCGCAACGAGCGCAAAACTGCCTAAGTCGGTCCGCCCTCGTTGCTACACAGACCCCATGCTGCGCGAGCTGCGGATCGAGAACCTGCTCCTCATAGAGAGGGCCGAGCTGCGACTGGGCGAGGGATTGAACGCGATCACCGGCGAGACGGGGGCGGGGAAGACGGTGCTCGCCCACTCGCTCGACCTCTTGATGGGCGGCAAGGCGAAGGCGCAGATCGTCCGGCCGGGGGCGCCGGAGGCCTGGGTCGAGGGTGTCCTCGACCTGCCAGAGGGGCTGCTGGAGGAGCCCGAGTTCGCCGAGCTGGCCGAGCGACTGCCGGAGGGTGCCGAGGAGGCGGTGCTGGGACGGCGGGTTTCGGCCAGCGGTCGCACCAGCGCCTTCGTCGCCGGCCGCGCCGCGACCGCGGCGGACCTGAAGCTGCTCGGGGGACGCCTGCTCGCCTTCTTCGGCCAGCACGAGCACCGCAAGCTGACGATCTCCTCGGCGCAGCTGGAGATCCTCGATGGGTTTGTCGGGGCGGAGCACCTCGAGCTGCGGCAGGCATATAGGGAAGCGCACCGCGAGGTCGGGCAACTGGCCGCCGAGCTGGCGGGGCTGCGCGAGCGCGAAGGGTCGCGGGAGCGCGACCTCGACCTCTACCGCTACGAGCTCGCGGAGATCGAGGCGGTGGCGCCGGTTCCCGAGGAGCGGGAGCAGATGGCGGCGGAGCGCGAGCGCCTGCGCCACGCCGAGGGCCTGCGCCAAGCGGCCGGCACGGCCCACGCCGGGATGGCCGGAGCCGACGAAGACGGCGGCGCGGCGACGGCGCTGGCTCAGGCGGAAGCCGCTCTGCAGGGCGCCGCGGGGCTCGACTCTTCCCTCGACGCGCTCGCCGAGCGCGTGGCTTCGCTGACGGTCGAGCTCGGCGACGTCGCCTCGGAGCTGCGTGACTACGCCGAGGGCGTCGAGGCGGACCCGGGGACGCTGCTGGCGATCGAGGAGCGGCTGGAGGCGGTCGACCGGCTCGAGCGCAAGCACGGCGGCAGCGTCGAATCGGTGTTGGCGCATGCCGAGCGCTGCCGCGAGGAAATCACGCGGCTCGAGGGTGCCGAGGACCGCATGGCCGAGGCTGAGGCGGCACTGGCCGCAGCGGAGGCGCGCCGGGCCGAGCTGGGCGAGACGCTGAGCGCCGGGCGCGAGGCCGCGATCGAGCCACTTCAGGAGCGGGTTGCCGCCGAGCTGGAGCAGCTCTCGATGGCGGGCGCGACGCTCCGGGTCTTGCTCGACCCCCATCCCGACGGCTATGGCGCCTCCGGTCGCGAGACGGTCGAGCTGCGTGTTGCTCCCAACCCCGGCATCGAGCCGGCGCCGCTGCGGGATGCCGCCTCGGGCGGGGAGCTCTCGCGGGTGATGCTGGCGTTGAGCGGGCTCGGCCAGGCGGGGAGCGCGGGGACGATGGTCTTCGACGAGATCGATGCCGGGGTCGGCGGCAACACGGCGCGGGTCGTCGGCGAGCGCCTGCGGGCGCTGGGGCGGGAGCGCCAGGTCATCTGCATCACCCACCTGCCGCAGGTCGCCTCCCTCGCCGACACGCATTTTCGCCTCGAAAAGGACCTCGATGGCAAGCGGGCTGTTGCCACAGTCGAGCGTCTGAAGGGGGAGAGCGTCGTCGAGGAGATCCGACGAATGCTCGGCGGTGAGCGCTCCGACGAAGCCGCCACGCGCCACGCGCGCGAGCTCCTGAAGGCGGCCTGACCAAGCAGAGCAGCGACGCAAGGAGCGTGGCGTGCTCTGCGCACGAGCGACTGAGGACGCCGCTTTGCGCTGGTCATGGGCCTTTAGGACTAACCTGAACCGGTGGCTACCGCGTCCCGTCGCCGCCTTCCAGCCCTCTTAGGGCGCAGGAACGGCGCGCGGGCGGATGCGCCGATCGAGGGAACCGCGCGTTTGGGGGAGCGGACCAAGCACCTGGTCAAGCGGCTGCGGCCTGGTGACGTCGCGGTGATCGACCACATGGACGTCGACCGGATCGCCGCCGAGGAGCTGATCGAAAGCGGCGTGGTGGCGGTGCTGAACGCCGCGCCCTCCTCTTCGGGCCGCTACCCCAACGCCGGCCCGCTGATGCTCGCCCGCGCGGGGGTCTGCCTGGTCGACGCGCCCGAGGCAGACCTCTTCGAGCGGCTGAAAGACGGCGACCGGGTGCGGATCGCCGGCGACGCGATCTACGCCGGCGCTGAGGAGATCGGCCGCGGCCGGGCCCTCTCCGTCGCCGAGCTCGAGCGCCAGATGCAAGAGCACCGAAACCGGATCGACGAGGCGCTGGGGGAATTCGCCGAGAACACGGTCACCCACGTCCGCGAAGAGACCGACCTGCTGACCGGGAACATCGCCTTCCCGCCGACCCGGGCGAGCTTCCGCGATCGCCACGTGCTGATCGTCGTCCGCGGCGAGCGTCACCGCCGCGACCTGAAAGCGCTGCGCGCCTACATCCGCGACGTGCGGCCGCTGATCGTCGCCGTCGACGGCGGCGCCGACGGGGTGCTGGAGGCGGGGATGAAGCCCGACGTGATCCTCGGCGACATGGACTCGGCCGGCGACGAGGCGCTGCGCTGCGGCGCCGAGCTGATCGTCCACGCCTACCCCGACGGGCGGGCGCCGGGACGAGAGCGGCTGCTCGACGCAGGCCTGCCGCACCAGGTCGTCCCCGCCGCGGGGACCAGCGAGGACGTGGCGATGCTGATGGCCCACGAGAAGGGGGCGGCGCTGATCGTCAGCGTCGGCGCCCACTTCAACCTGGTCGAGTTCCTCGATCGCAAGCGCGGCGGCATGTCCTCGACCTTCCTGACCCGGCTGCGGATCGGCGAGCGGCTGGTCGACGCCAAGGGGGTGAGCCGGCTCTACAGACCGACCAGCGCGCTGGCGCCGCTGGCGTTCTTCGCGGTCACCTTCCTGATCCTGCTGACGATCCTCGTCATCACCTCGCCCGCCCTCAACGACGTCTGGGAACTGGTCTGGCTGAAGGTCCGGATCTGGCTCGGGATTTAGGCCCGGCCGTCTAGCCTTCCCTGCAAATGGGGTACTCCGCCCGCTACCACGCCGCCTCGCTGATCGCCGTCTTCCTCGCGCTCGCGGCCGGGATCCTGATCGGCGCCGAGTTCGGCGGCGATGCGCTGACCAACACCCGCAAGGACCTCGAGCACAGCCTCGTCGGCAACCTGCAGGACGCGCGCTCTCACGCTGACGAACTGAGCGGCGAACTGAACCGCTCCGACGAATTCGGCGAACGCGTCTACCCGGTGCTGACGCGGGACCGGCTGGCGGGGAGGCGGATCGCGATCGTCGCCCTCGGCGGGCTGCCGAGCGACATCACCGGCGCCGTCGAGGACGCGCTCGGCCCGACCGGGGCGAAATTGGTCGGTGTTGGAGTCGTGCGCGAGCCGGTCGACGTCAACGGCCTGGCGGGCGACCTGTCGAAGACGCGCTTCGCCGACCTGCGCACGAACCCCGACGCGCTGGCCGAGCTCGGGACCGGGCTCGGCCGCCAGCTCGTGCTCGGCGGCACCCTGCCGGAAGTCGTCCGCGGGCAGCTCTTCTCGCGCGCCAGCGGCACCTTCGGGGGGCTCGACGGGGTGATCGTCGTCCGCGACCAGCCGGAAGACCTGGGCCCGGTGCAGCGCGGGAAGGCGAACCAGCTGGAGTCGGCGCTGATGGGCGGGATCGCCGCCACCCGCACGCCGGCGGTGGGGATCGAGGCGACGGGCAGCGAACCCTCCTCGGTCTCCTTCTTCCAGTCCAACGACCTCTCCAGCGTCGACGACGTCGACCTCACCGCCGGGCAGCTGGCGATGGTCTTCGCGATGCTCGGCGCCGAGGGCAGCTTCGGCGTCAAGGGCAGCGCCGACCGGCTGCTGCCGGACCTGCTGACGGAAGGCCCTTAGGACGTGTACTGGGTCGGCTTCCCGCTGGCGATCGCGATCTCGCTGTTTCTCGTCCCGGCCGGGGCGCGGGGGCTGCGCGACGCGGGCCTGGTGCGGGAGAACTACCGCGGCGCCCTGCTGGCCTTCCCGCTCGGGGCGGTGCTGGCGACGGCGGCGCTGGTGACGCTGGCGCCGCTCGCCTTCCTCGACGACCGCGCCGACCTCGACCTGCTCGAGCCGGGGCTGCGGCAGTGGCTGCCCTACCTGCTGGGGATCGTTTTCCTCGGCTTCCTCGACGACGCGCTCGGGCGGGGTGAGGCAGTGGCGACGCCGCGCGGCTGGCGCGGGCATTGGGCGGCGCTGCGGACGGGCTCGCTCTCGACCGGGGCGATCAAGGCGGTCGGGGCGCTGGCGCTGGCGGCCTACGTCGTCTCCGGCCGCGGGCTCGAATCCTGGCGCTACCTGGCCGACGTGTCGCTGCTGATCCTGACCACCAACCTCTTCAACCTGCTCGACCTGCGGCCGGGGCGGGCGGAGAAGGCGCTGGCGCTGCTGGCGGCCGGGCTCTGCCTCGGCGCCTGGACCTTCGCGCCGCTGGACCTGCTGGGGATCTTCGCCGGGCCGATCCTGGTCGGCGCCTGGCTGACGCTGGGGGAGCGGGCGATGCTCGGCGACACCGGGTCCAACCTGATCGGCGCGGTCGCCGGGGTTTGGCTGCTGACCACTCTCGGCGGCGACGGCCGGCTGGTGGCGCTCGCGGTCGTCGTCGCGCTGACGATTTACGGGGAGTTGCGGTCTCTTTCGCGGACGATCGATTCGGTTCCGCCTTTGCGCTGGCTAGACTCGCTCGGCAGAGCATGAGTCCAGGGAGCAAAGGCGACACGCGGTTCATCTTCGTCACCGGCGGCGTCGTCTCGGCCCTCGGCAAGGGGATCACGGCGGCGGCGATCGGACGCCTCCTCGTTTCCCGCGGCTTCCGCGTCCAGCTGCAGAAGTTCGACCCCTACATCAACGTCGACCCGGGGACGATGAGCCCGTTCCAGCACGGCGAGGTGTTCGTCACCGAGGACGGCGCGGAGACCGACCTCGATCTCGGCCACTACGAGCGCTTCACCGACGAGAACACCACCCGGGCCTCCAACGTCACCGCCGGCGCGGTCTACAACTCGGTGATCAAGCGCGAGCGGCGCGGCGACTACCTCGGCGCCACGGTCCAGGTGATTCCCCACATCACCAACGAGATCAAGCAGAAAATCCTCATCGTCGCCGAGTCGCAGTCGGTCGACTTCGTCATCACCGAGATCGGCGGCACCGTCGGCGACATCGAGTCGCTGCCGTTCCTCGAGTCGATCCGCCAGCTCTACACCGACCTCGGCCCGAAGCGGGCGATGTTCGTCCACCTGACGCTGGTGCCGTACGTCGGCCACGCGGGCGAACTGAAGACGAAGCCGACCCAGCACTCGGTCAACGAGCTGCGCCGGATCGGGATCCAGCCACACGCGCTGGTCTGCCGCTCCGAAGGCCGGCTCGACCGCGAGATCCGCGGCAAGATCGCGCTCTTCGCCAGCCTTCCCGTCGACGCGGTGATCTCCGCCCACGACGTCGACAACATCTACAAGGTGCCGCTCGTCTTCCGCGCCGAGGGCGTCGACGACCTCGTCCTCGACCACTTCGGCATGGAGGCGCCCTCGCCTGACATGGCCGAGTGGGAGGAAATGGTGCGGCGCGCCGACTCGGCGACCGACGAGGTTCGGATCGCGGTCGTAGGTAAGTACGTCCAGCTCGCCGACGCCTACAAGTCGGTGATCGAGGCACTCGAGCACGGCGGCTTCCACCACGGCGTCGACGTCGAGGTCGAGCTGGTCGACTCCGAGGACTTCGATCCCGAGAAGCTGCAGGGCTGTGACGGGATCCTGATCCCGGGCGGCTTCGGCGAGCGCGGGATCGAGGGCAAGGTCGAAGCGGCGCGGATCGCCCGCGAGAGGTCGATTCCGTATCTGGGGATCTGCCTCGGGATGCAGATCGCGGTGGTCGAGTTCGCCCGCCACGTCGCCGGCATGGACGGCGCCAACTCGGCGGAGTTCGACCCGGAGACCCCCTTTCCGGTGGTCGACCTGCTGCCCGAGCAGAAGGAGGTCTCCGACATGGGGGGGACGATGCGTCTCGGTGCCGACCCGGTGAAACTGCACGAGGGCACGCGGGCCCGCGAGATCTTCGGCGAGGCGGTCATCTACAAGCGCCATCGCCACCGCTACGAGGTCAACAACCAGCTGCGGCGCCGGCTCGAAGACGAGGGCCTCGTCTGCGGTGGCACCTCGCCCGACGAGCGCCTGGTCGAGATGGTCGAGCTGCCCGACCACCCGTTCTTCGTCGCCTCCCAGTACCACCCGGAGTTCAACTCGCGCCCGAACCGGCCCGAGCCGCTCTTCCGCGAGTTCGTCGGCGCGGCGGTGCGGCAGGCGGGAGCGCGACCGGCCGACGGCGGCCAGCCGGCCGAAGTCGAGGAGCCCGTCGAGGGTGACGTCGGCGTTCGCCGCACCGCCTGAGCGCGAGCGAGTCTCTCCCGGCTAGCCTTCGCTCGTGGGATCGAGACTGCACGAGCGGTTTGTCCGCTACTGCGAGGTGCGAAGCCCGACCGGCGAGGAGCGGGAGATCGCCGACACGCTTGCCGCCGAGTTGCGGGCGATGGGTTTGGAGGTCTTCGAGGACGCCGCCGCCGACGCCGCGCAGGCCGGGGCCGGGAACCTGATTGCGCGCTCGCCCGGAACCGGTGAGGGCTGGCTGATGTTCTGCGCCCACGTCGACACGGTTCCGCACGAGGGGCAGATCGAGGTGGTCGAGGACGAAGGGGTCTTCCGCAGTCGCGGCGAGACGATCCTCGGCGCCGACAACAAGGCGGCGGTGGCGGTCTTCCTGGAGCTGATCGCCCGACACGTCGAAGGGCCGGCCGCGGTCGGGATCGAGCTGGTGCTGACCGTGGCCGAGGAGCAGGGGCTGCGGGGGGCGAAGGCGTTCGACGCCTCGCAGCTGCGCTCGCAGGCCGGGTTCGTCCTCGACCACGCGGGGGCGGTGGGTGAGGTGATCGTCTCGACCCCGACCCAACAGAAGATCCTCGCCGACTTCATCGGCGTCGAGGCCCACGCGGGGATCCGCCCCGAGGACGGCAGCAGCGCGATCGCCGCCGCGGCAGCCGCGGTCTCACGGATGGATCTGGGCCGGCTCGACGAGGAGACGACCGCCAACGTCGGCCTGATCTCCGGGGGCACCTCGGGCAACGTCGTCCCCGGCCACTGCGCAATCCACGCCGAGGCGCGCAGTCTCGACACCGAGCGGGCGGCCGAAACGGCCGGGAAGATCGCCGACGCATGTGCCTGGGGGGCGAGCGAGCACGGCTGCGACGTCGACGTGCAGATCGAAGAGCTCTTCCGCGGCTACGAGGTGCCGAAGGACTCGGCGGCGCTGGGACTGGCCGAGCAGGGGCTGAGCGCCGCCGGCCTGGAGCCGCGACGGGTGGCCATCGGCGGCGGCAGCGACGCCAACGCCTTCCGCCGCGACGGCTTCGACTGCGTCCTCCTCTCCAACGGCACCGCCGACGTCCACACCTCCGAGGAGCGGGTCCCGGCGCGCTCGCTCGACAAGATGCTCGAGGTCTGCGAGCGGATAGTCGCCGCGGCGGCCGAGTAGTGGGCGGTCGCCTGAAGCTGCGGCGGGGAGTCGTCGTCTCCGCCGACCCGCTGGAGGTGGAAGTGGACGGCGAGCGCCGTCGCGCCTGGGCGGACGAGGTTCTGCTCGGCGAGATGCGCGAGGGCGACGAGGTGGTCGTCAACACTGCCGCCCTCGATCTCGACCTCGGCTCGGGCGGCTTCGACGTCGTCCACGTCAACCTCACCCGCGGCCTCGAAGGCGGGGGAGAGGGCGACGCCCACGTGATGAAGCTGAACTACACCTCGCTGCAACACCCGGTCGAGACGGTGGAGCGGGAAGCGGTGCGAGTTATGGCTGATATGCAGCCAAAAGTCGCACCGGTTCTGGTGCTGCCGCTGCACGGGCACCTGGCGCCCGCGGCGTGGGCGGCGGCGCAGGCGGCACCGGGTCTGCGTGTCGGCTACGTGCAGACGGGTGGCGGCGCGCTGCCGGGCTCGCTTTCCCGCGACGTCGAGGAGCTGCGCGAGCGCGGTCTCCTCGCCGGCCACGTCACCGCCGCCCCCGCCTACGGCGGCGAGCAGGAGGCGCTCGGCACCGTCGGTGCCCTCGACGCCGCTGTGAACGAGCTCGGCTGGGACGCGATCCTCGTCGGTCCCGGCCCCGGGATCATCGGCTCCGACACCGCCTGCGGCCACGGCGGCATGGCAGCCCTTGACAACGCCCACGCCGCCCTCTCGCTGGGCCTCCCAACCCTGATCTCTCCCCGCCTGTCCTCGTCCGACCCCCGCGACCGCCACCGCGGCCTGAGCCACCACACCCGCACCGTCCTCGACCTCCTCCTAGCCCCGGTCACAGTGGCCATCCCAGACGGCGAGCCCGAGGTGGCAGCTGCCTTAAAAGCCTTCGACCACGATGTAGAGCAAGCAGCTGCAGACCTGGACGGCTATGCCGCGGCAGATCTGCCCGCCATCACGATGGGCAGGTCCCTGCGGGACGACCCGTTGTTCTTCTCAGCCCCGCTCGCAGCGGGAACGCTCCTCGCGCGGGTGGCGCGGTAGGGGGGACCATCCCCGAAGTGTCCTCGGGGATGGTGGGTCCCCTGCCGCGACAGGACCCGCGCGCCACCGCGCATGGTCCCTTGCGCCCCAAGGACTGCCCAGAACCAACCCGAATCACCCGTTCATGGCCGTCGCGATCAAACCGCAGGCACCCTCCGCCGCGGCGAAGCCCGGCGCTGACAAACGCTTCGAGTCCCTGGTCCTGGACTTCCTCTCCTACCTGGAGCTGGAGCGCGGCCTCTCCCGCAATACGCTGAACGCCTATCGCACCGACCTGCTGCAGTACGGCGAATACCTCTCGGCTCACGACCGCGACGCGCTGGAGGCCACCGGCGCCGACGTCGCCGACTTCCTCGCCGAGCTGGCGACGGGGGAGGGCCGGCCGGCCTGCTCGGCGGCGACGATTCACCGCAAGGCCGCCTGCCTGCGCTCCTTCTACAAGCACCTGCGCCGCGACGAGCTGATCGGCGACGACCCGACGGCGGCGCTGAGCGCGCCGCGGCGCTCGAAGAAACTGCCCCACGTCCTCAACTACTCGGAGGTGCAGAAGCTGCTGGCCTCGCCGAAGGGCGGTGAGCCTACGGCGCTCCGCGACCGCGCCCTGCTCGAGGTGATGTACGCGTGCGGGCTGCGAGCCTCGGAGACGATCGGGTTGGAGCTCGGCGACGTCGACCTCCGCGAGGGACTGCTGCGCGCCCGCGGCAAGGGTTCGAAGGAGCGGCTGGTGCCGCTCGGCCGCCAGGCGATCGCCGCGATCAACGGCTACCTGCGGGGCGGCCGCCCGAAGCTGGTCGGCGACCGCCACGAGTCGCGCCTCTTCGTCAACTTCCGCGGCGGGCCGCTGACCCGTCAGGGGCTCTACAAGATCGTCCAGCGCCACGCCCGCGATGCCGGGCTCGCCGGCAAGATGAGCCCGCACACGCTGCGCCACAGCTTCGCCACCCACCTGCTCGCCGGCGGCTGCGACCTGCGCGCCGTCCAGGAGATGCTCGGCCACGCCGACATCTCGACCACGCAGATGTACACGCACCTCTCGGGCGACCGGTTGAAGGAGGTCTACTTCAGCGCCCACCCCCGCGCCAGCGACTGAACCCAAGGGGGTGTCTGACTTCGTGCCCCCTATGTGGGGCCTCAAGTCAGACACGTCATGCGGTAGAACGGGTCGATGCCTGAGCTGCCGGAGGTGGAGACCGTCGTCCGGCAGCTGGAGCCGGAGGTGGAGGGGCGTCGGATCGAGCGGCTGGAAGTGCTCGACCCGCGCTGGTCGCGGCCGGTGCCGCCGGCGGGACTCGGCGCCGCCGTCAGCGGCGGCACGATCGAGCGGCTGGGGCGTCGCGGCAAGTACATCCTCATGCACCTCGGCGGCGAGCGGACGCTGGTCATGCACCTGCGGATGACCGGCAACCTGATCCTGCGCGAGGGGGAGGAGATGCTCGACCCGTCTGAGGGTCGTCGCCTTTACGAGGGCGAGCGCTCGATCGAGGAGCGGCACCTGCGGGCGCGCTTCGTCCTCGACGACGGTCGCGAGCTCTGGTTCACCGACCCGCGCCGCTTCGGCGAGGCCTCCCTGCTCGAGGACTCGCGCCTCGAGGAGCGCTTCGCGAAGCTCGGCATCGAGCCGCTCTCGGCCGATTTCACCGCGGAGGCGCTGGGAGAGATGGCGGCTGGCCGGACGGCGCCGCTGAAGTCCTTCCTGCTCGACCAGTCCGGCGTCGCCGGGGTCGGCAACATCTACGCCGACGAGGCGCTGTTCCGGGCCGAGCTGCATCCGCTCTCGCCAGCCGGATCGATGAGGCCCGAGCACCTGGAGGCATTGCGGGACGCGGTCGTCGCCGCGCTGGAGGCGGGAATCGACGCCGGTGGCTCCTCGATCGACGACTACCGCGACGCCCGCGGCGAAAAGGGAACGATGCAGAACGAGTTCCTCGTCCACACGCGCGAGGGGGAGGAGTGCCCGCGCTGCGACGGCACGATCGTCCGCATCGTCGTCGGCGGCCGGTCGACCTACTTCTGCCCCAGTTGCCAGGTGCGATTGCGAAGACGTCCGAGACGCCGGGCAAAATGATTACGTGGCCGGAATTACGGTCAAGACTGAGGCGGTTGTGTTGCGCAGCATTCGCTACGGCGAGGCCGATCGCATCCTCCACCTCTACTCCAAGAGCCGCGGCCGGATCGGGGCTATCGCCAAGGGGGCGCGCAAACCCCGATCCCGGTTCGGCGGCCGCTTGGAGCCGTTCTTCCGGCTCGACCTTCTCCTCCACGAAGGTCGCGGCGACCTGATGACGGTGACGAGCGCCAATACGGTCGACGGCTACCCGCGGCTGCGCTCTTCCGGCGCCGCCATCACCGCCGCCGCCCGTGCCTGCGACGCCGTGTTGCGCCTGCTCGACGCGGCCGAGCCGAACCCGCCCGCCTACAACCTGCTCTGCCGCTACCTCTCGCTGCTCGATGATTACAGCGAGCCGCGCGCCGGCGACCTCGAAACCGCTCTCTCCTTCCGGCTGAAGCTGGCCTTGGCAGCCGGCTTTGCCCCGGAGCTAGCCTCCTGCGCCAGTTGCGGCGAGGCGGAGCACTTGGCCGGCTTCTCCGGGGCTGCGGGCGGCGTTGTCTGCTCCAGCTGCGAAGCCGGCTCTTTCCCCCTTGACGAGGAAGCGCACCGGTTCATGGTCGGAGCCCTGGCTAATCCCCTTAACGAGGCACCGGAGGCCGAGCCCCGTGCCTTACGCCAAGTGGAGCGCGCGGTTGGCGAGACGTTGGAGCACCACGCGCACGTCCAACTTCGCGCCGCCGCGTAGGCGACGGGGAGGGGTTTGCCGGACCCTCCCCGCTCTTGTCCGCCAGACGCCTGCAAACCGGCGCATTTCGGCGTCCTCGGTCGCTTGTGTGCGAAGCACACTGCGCTCCCTGCGTCCTTGAGCTGCTTGGTTTTCGGCGCCTGGGGCGCACACTCGTATGATCGACCGGTGCCCGCCACCGCCGCCTTCGAGGACCGCATCACCGCGTGGGAGGAGGAGTTCCTCTCGCCGCACGCGACCCGGTCCTACCCGGCGCATCGGCAACGGGAGGAGGCGGACAGCCCGCTGCGGACGCCGTTCCAGCGCGACCGCGACCGCATCGTCCACTCCAAGTCCTTCCGGCGGCTGAAGCACAAGACCCAGGTCTTCGTCGCCCCCGAGGGCGACCACTACCGGACCCGCCTCACCCATACGCTGGAGGCCTGCGGGATCGCCCGCACGGTCGCCCGCGCGCTGCGGCTGAACGAGGACCTGACCGAGGCGATCGGGCTCGGCCACGACCTCGGCCACCCGCCCTTCGGCCACGCCGGCGAGGAGGCGCTCGACGAAGCGCTGCGGGAGCACTGCGGCGGCGGCTTCCGCCACAACGAGCACTCGCTGCGGGTGGTCGACGTGCTCGAGCGCGAGGGGGAGGGCCTGAACCTGACCGAGGAGGTCCGCGACGGCATCCTCAACCACACCGGCTCGCGCAAGGCGGCGACGATGGAGGGCCAGATCGTCAAGCTGGTCGACCGAGTCGCCTACATCAACCACGACATCGACGATGCGCTTCGCGCCGGCATCCTCCGTCCCGACGACCTGCCCGCCGAGGAGATCGAGCTGCTCGGCCCGACCGGCTCGCAGCGGATCGACATGCTGGTCCGCGACATCGTCGACCACTCCGAAGACGAGGAAGAGATCAAGCAGGGGCGCGAGGTCGGGCAGGCGATGCTGCGGCTGCGCAAGTTCATGTTCGACCGCGTCTACCTGGGCCCGGAGGCGCGCAGCGAGCACGACCGCGTCCAGCGCGCCATGCGCGGCCTCTTCCAGCACTACCTCGCCCAGCCCGAGGAGATCCCGAGCCGGGACCCCACCGCGAGCGACTGCCAGCGCGTCGCCGACTACATCGCCGGGATGACCGATCGCTTCTGCATCGCCAAGTTCACCGCGCTCACCGTCCCGGAAGAGTCTCGATTCTGATGGCGCTGATCTCGGGCGAGAGCCTGGAGCGGGTCAAGCAGGCGGCCGACATCGTCGAGGTCGTCTCCGCCCACACCGACCTGCGCCGCCAGGGCGCCCGCTACGTCGGCCTCTGTCCGTTCCACGACGAGCGCACGCCCTCGTTCTCGGTCGAGCCGGAGGAAAAGCTCTACCACTGCTTCGGCTGCGGGGTCGGCGGCGACGTGATCAAGTTCGTCGAGGAAAAGGAGGGAGTCGGCTTCACCGAGGCGGTCGAGCTGCTGGCCGACCGCTACGGGGTCGAGCTGGAGCGCGAGAAAGAGGATCCGCAGGCGGAGCGCCGCCGCGAACGCCGCCGCCGGCTCGAGCAGCTGCTCGACCGCTCCGCCGCCTACTACGCCAACTACCTCTGGGAGTCGGAGGAGGCGGCGAAGGCTCGCGACTACCTGGCCGGTCGTGGGCTGGGCGAAGAGGTGCTGCGCGCGTTCGGCGTCGGCTACGCCCCCAGCGCCTGGGACAGGATTCTCGTCCGCGGCCAGCAGGCGGGGTTCAGCGTCGAAGAGATGCGCAGCGTCGGCCTCGCCCAGCGCGGGCGCAGCGGCGGCGACTACGACCGCTTCCGCGAGCGGATCATGTTCCCGATCCGCGACCGCCGCGGCCGCGTCCTCGGCTTCGGCGGCAGGGCGATGCGCTCCGACCAGGGCGCCAAGTACGTCAACACCGCCGAGACCGACTTCTTCCACAAGAGCCAGATCCTCTACGGCGTCGACCGGGCGAAAGCGGCGATCGCCAAAGCGGGTCGCGCCGTCGTCGTCGAGGGCTACACCGACGTCCTCGCCCTGCACCAGGCGGGGATCGAGGAGGCGGTCGGGGTGATGGGGACGGCCATTACCCCCGACCAGGTGGCGGCGCTTTCGGGGATGGTCGAGGAGGTTGTGCTGGCGCTCGACGCCGACTCTGCCGGGCAGGAAGCGATGCTGCGGGCTCAGCGGGTGGCGGCCGGGCGGCGGATGCGGTTGCGGGTGGCGGCGATGCCGGCGGGCGAGGACCCGGCCGAGATGATGGCCGTCGACGGCGGCGCGGAGCGCTTCCGGGCGCTGCTCGACGGCGCCGAAGAGCTGACCGCCTTCCAGGTCCGTCTCGTCCTCGACCGCACCGACGCCTCCTCGCCGGCCGAGCGCGACCGCGCGCTGGCGGAGGTGGCGCCGGTGCTGGCCGGGATGGGGGAGACGGTCAGCCGCGAAGAGCTCGTCCGCAAGGTCGCCGAGCAGCTGGACCTGGAGCCGGCGATGGTGATGGGGAGGGTCGTCGCCGCGACGCCGGCGACCGGAGGGCGGGACGAAACCGCCCCGGAACGGCGTCAGGCTCCGCAGCAATCGCAGCCGCGGCGGCCCGCCGAGCTGACCTCCCGCGAGCGCCGAGAGCGGGCGCTGCTGGCGATGTGCATCGCGATCCCGAATGAGGGACGCGAGTACCTGGCGCGCCTGACCGAGGCACACCTCTCGCCGACCGGCCTGCGCGTCGCCGCCTGGCTGCGAGAGCACCCCGACGACCCGGCATCGAACCTCCCGCACGACGACGGCGAGCTCGCCGGCCTGATCGCCGAACTGGTGATCATGTCGCGCGAGGAGCCCGCCTCGCACGAAGCGATGGAGCTCAACTATCTCCTGCTCGAGCAGCGCCGGCTCGAGGACGAGATCGCCGCCGCCGGCGAGCGCGGCGACTACGAGCGCCGCGCCAGCCTCAGCCGTGAACGGGCGGCGCTGGTGGAACGGATCGCCCATGCGGAGCATTCGGCGAGCAGCCTGTAGCCGTTCACGCCGCGCATCTTTCTGTCTGCTGCGCCTGCCATGATGCCCCCGTGGACAAAGAGCTCCTCGAACGGTGCCTGGCGGAGGGAATGTCGCTCGAAGCGATCGGCAAGCGCGCCGGCAAGCACGAATCGACGGTCAGCTACTGGCTGAAGAAGTACGGGTTGGAGGCGGTCGGGAGCGAGACGCATGCCCCTAACCAGAAAGTGGACATCGAGCGACTTCGAGTCCTCGTGGAGCAGGGGGCGTCGATTCAGCAGATGGGCGAAGCGTTCGGGGCGGGGCGCTCGACGATCAGGTACTGGCTTCGGAAACTCGGAATCGAAACGAAGCGTTCCGTACGCCTGCGAGAATCGAAGGCAGCCTGCGAGGCTGGTGTCCCGCGCACGAAGCAGAAGTGTCCGAAGCATGGTCACACGGTGTTCTACGTGCGACCGGACGGCGGTTTCCGGTGCGGGCGGTGTCGGTCAGAAGCCGTTTCAAAGCGACGTCGGAGCGTGAAGAGAAGCCTCGTAGAAGAGGCAGGAGGGGCATGCATGCTGTGCGGGTTCGACGGTCATCCATCCGCGTTGCAGTTTCACCATGTGGACCCCTCGAGCAAGTCCTTTCATCTTTCCGAGGGCGGCATGACCCGGGGGATCGCCAAGAGTCGCGCCGAGGCGCGGAAGTGTGTCTTGCTGTGCGCCAATTGCCATGCCTTGGTCGAGGCTGGGGTCAAGAGCATGTCAGCCATCGATCGCTAGAGTTATTGTCGATCCGCCCGTCCGGGGTGGCTCAAAATCGGTCCGGGGTAGCTCAACTGGCAGATGCGCTCGACTGTTAATCGAGAGGTTGTGGGTTCGAGTCCCACCCCCGGAGCTTTCTAGGCAGCGGCGAGTCGCTTCTGCGCTAGGCGCTCGACCAGTTCCCCGCCCCGTGCCGCACCGTCGTTCTCACGCCCCCAGGCAGCGATCTCTTCCGCCTTCGCGGTAAACGATGGCTCGTGCAGCAGCCGCCGCGCCGCCCACTTCAGCGGCGCCTGCCGGCACAGCCGCCATGGCAGCGACAGCCCGGCGCCGGCCCAGGCGACGCGCATCGCGGTCTCGCTCATGTCGCCGATGATCGGGCAGACGAGGACGGGGGTGCCGGCGCCGAGGGCGCGGGCGACGGTGCCGTGGCCGCCGTGGGAGATGACGAGGGAGGCGGCGGGCATCAGCTGGCTGTAGCTGAGCCATTCGACCAGGATCGCGTTGGCGGGAACCTCGATCGGGTGCTGCGGCGCAACCCGGTTGGTCGTCGCCACCACCCGCACAGGCTCGTCGGCCAGCGCCGCCAGCGCCGTGCGTACCAGGTGGTTGTCGGAGTCATGAGCGGTGCTGGGGGCGACGAGGACGAGCGGCGCGTCGCCGGGCGGCAGCTCGATCGCGGGGTGGGGGAGCTCGAAGGTCATCGGACCGGTGATCTCGACCGCCGCGGGCCAGCGGCGCGGGTACTCGAGCTGGGGGTAGGTCGCCACCAGCGCCAGGTCGGGGCTGATGCCGCCGTGGAAGCGGTCGATCGCCGGCAGCCCGAGCCGCTCGCGCTGGATGTTGAGGTCGCGCCGGCCCTGCTCGAGCCCGACCGTGAGCGCCCGGTCGTGGCCCTTGCGCCAGATCGAGCGCCCCAGTCGCGTCCGCGGCGGCCGCAGGCCGATCGCGAAGAACGGGTAGCCCGGCTCGACGACCGGATAGATGTGAGGGATCAGCGTCGCCAGCGGGATTCCGGCGCGCTCCGCCGCCAGGGTGGGAGCGAGGGTGAGGATGTCGCTGACGATCGCGTGCGGGCGGAAGTCTTCGATTAGCGGCAGCAGCGCTTTGGCGGCCTCTGCCGCGTGCTGTCCCTCCTCCGAGTCAGGGTCCGGGGGCGGGAACATCCGGTATTCCTCGGCCGCGGCGAAGCCCAGTCCCTCGCCCTCGACCGCCGCGCGCCGCTCCTCCCAGGTCTCGATCACGACCTCGTGCCCACGCGCAGCCAGCGCCTTGCCGAGCGCTATCGCGGGGAAGACGTGACCGGCATCGCCAAAAGCCGCTGCCAGGATGCGTTGGCGCTCAGACACGCGCCCGGTCGCCGTCAGGGGGTGTCAAGCCCCTCACCCGGGCGCGTAAAGACGATCTCCGGGATGTGGCAGTTGGGCGAGGTGCGCAGCAGGAAGCGCACCGCCTCGCCGAGGTCGCCGGGACGGATCATCTCCTCGGGCGGGATCTGGCCCTGGACGAACTCCGTCATCGGCGTCTCGACGAAGCCCGGCGCCAGCGCCGTGCACTGGATCCCGGCGGCGCCGGCCTCGCGATGGGTCGACTGGGTGAAGTTGATCACCGCGGCCTTCGTCGCGGCGTAGATCGAGAGCCAGGCCTGGCCGCCCTTGCCGGCGATCGAGGCGGTGTTGACGATCAACGCCTTGCCGTGCTCGGCGCCGGCCTCGCGCAGCATCGGCAGGCCCTCGCGCGTACCGAGGATCAGCGCCCGCAGGTTGACCGCCAGCTGCATGTCGAGGTGCTTGGTCTGGATCTGCTCCATCGGCGCCCCGATCCCGACGCCGGCGTTGTTGACGAGCACGTCGAGCCGGCCGTATTTCTGCCGGTGGGCGGCGAAGATGGCGACGACGTGGTCCTCCTCCGCCATGTTGGCGGGGATCGGCTCGACCTCGAAGCCTTCGCCGCGCAGTCCCGCGGCGGCTTCCTCGAGCTTCTCCGGCCTCCGGGCGGCGACCGTCAGCGCATAGCCTTCTTCGCCGAGCACCTTCGCGATCGCGAGCCCGATCCCGCTCGATGCCCCAGTTACCAACGCCGCTCGATCGGCCATCTCCATCTCCTTCTCGTCGAGAACCCCGGGGACCCTATCTCTCCATAACATGCCGCCGATGCGCGCCGCCCCCCTCGCCCCAGCGCTGCTCTGCCTGCTCGTGGCGGGAGCGCTTCTCGGCTGCGGTGACGACTCCGACTCCGCCAGCTCGGGACCGAGTGCCGTGGCAACGGCCGAAAGCCGCCCGGCGCCGCCGAAGTCCGAGTTCCCGAGCCCGGAAGGGAGGACCCTGCGACAGGTGTTGAAGGCCGCCGACGGCCCCGCCGAGCTCGTCGTCGAACCGGCCGCCGTCGTCTTCCACCCGGGGGAGAACCGCTACCCCTTCGGGGTCGTCGAACGCCAGAGCAAAGCCCCCGTCGACGATGCCGAAGTCGCCCTCTACTACGCGAGGGTGCCGGCGCCGAACCCGGGAGCCAGATCGAGATCCGGCGTCCGCGGCCAGGCGGCGAAGGCCGAAGCCCAGGCGCTCGACCAGCCGGCTGAGGGCCCGTTCCCGGCCTCGATCGAAAGCCTCGCCGCCAAGCCGGAGTTCCGGGCGCAAACGACGAGCGAAGACCCCGATGCCGCCGGTGTCGTCTACTCCGTCCCCCTCGAATTCCCCGGCGACGGCGACTGGCGCCTCGCCGCGATCCTCGAGGAAGACGGGGAACTGAAGGGGACGCTGCTTCCCAGCGCGCTCGTCGGGGAATTCAAAAAGGTCCCGAAAGTGGGGCAGAAAGCGCCCCTCATCCACACGCCGACCGCGCAGGACGCGCACGAGGACCTGTCGAAGATCACGACTCGCATCCCCCCGGACACGCAGAACAAGGTGGATTACGCGGACGCTCTGGGCAAAGAACCGATAGTCCTCTTGTTTGCGACCCCCCAGTTCTGCCAGAGTCGGGTATGCGGCCCCGTCGTAGACGTGGCTGAGCAGGTCAAAGAGCAGTACGGCGACGAGGCTGCGTTCATCCACATGGAGATCTACAACGACAACGATCCGAGCAAGGGAGTCCGGCCCCAGGTGCGCGCCTTCAATCTGCCGAGCGAGCCGTGGCTATTCGTCATCGATCGAAAGGGCGTTATTCGAACCGAGATCGAGGGCGCATTTGGGGTCGACGAGCTGGAGGAGGCCGTCAAAGGGGTGACGGGCGGTTGAGCGAGACATCT
>JBIOWB010000001.1:0-9907 GCA_044868125.1 Solirubrobacterales bacterium | reverse complement strand
AAGTAACCGGTCGCTATCGCCACCGCGACGATCGCGAGAACGATCCGTTTGCGCGTGATCGGCCCCTCGCCCTCTCCTTCCCCGGGCAGCCTCATGACGCCAGTCTCTCGACACGAGCGAAGCGATCGTCTGCGCCGCCGGACACGCGAGACTGGCGTCATGAGGCTGCCCGGGGAAGGAGAGGGCGAGGGGCCGATCACGCGCAAACGGATCGTTCTCGCGATCGTCGCGGTGGCGATAGCGACCGGTTACTTCTTCCTCAGCCGCCAGCTCGGCAGCCTCGACCTGCACAGCCTGCTGGAGGACATCTCCGAAACGCTGGGCGCCTGGACCTACCTGCTGGTCGGCGTCTTCGCCTTCGCCGAGACCGGCGCCTTCGTCGGCCTGGTGGTGCCGGGGGAGACGGTGATGCTGCTGGGCGGCGCCGTCGCCGGCCAGGGCGCGATCGACATCTACCTGCTGATCGCGATCGCCTGGTTCGCCGCCTGGCTCGGCGATACGACCAGCTTCTTCCTCGGCCGCAAGCTCGGCCGCAACTTCGTCCTCGACCACGGGCCGAAGGTTGGGATCAGCCACGAGCGCTTCGAGAAAGTCGAGGACTACTTCGGCCGCCACGGCGGCAAGACGATCTTCGTCGGCCGCTTCATCAGCCTCGTCCGCGCCTTCGCCCCGTTCATCGCCGGCAGCTCGGGGATGCAGTACCGGGCCTTCGTCCCCTACTCGATCCTCGGCACCGGCCTCTGGGCGACCGCCCACATCCTCGTCGGCTACTTCTTCTCGCGCAGCATCGAGACGGCGGGCAAGTACGCCGCCAAAGGGGCGTTCCTGCTGGCGACGCTGATCGTGATCGTCGCCGGCGCGATCTTCCTCTATCGCCACTTCCGCGAGGAGGAGAACCGGGCGGGGGCGGTGCGCTGGATGGAGCGCCACCGGGCGACGGGCTGGCTGGTCGAGCTCGCCCGCCGGCCGCAATTCCGCTTCCTCTGGGACCGGGTGACGCCGGGTGGGACCTTCGGCCTCGAATTCACCTCGCTGATGGCGACCCTCGCCGTCGCCTCCTTCGTCCTCGTCGCCTACACCGTCGTCGTCGGCGAAAACCCGGGGCCGACGCCCGGCGACGAAACCGCCCGGGAAATCGTCGGCCACCTGCACAGCGCCGCCCTCGTCAGCGTCGCCAAGGTCGTCACCTGGTTCGGCTCGGGGGTCGTGGTCTGGGCGCTGGCGGCGATCTGCGCGGCGCTGCTCGCCTGGCGCCGGCGCTGGGCCGAGTTCTGGGTCCTGGTCGCGGGGATGACGATCACCCAGGTCGGCATCGACGGGATCAAGGACGCGGTCGACCGGCCGCGCCCGCCGGACCCGGTCGTCTCTGCCTCCGGCTCCTCCTTCCCCAGCGGCCACGCCGCCCACTCGGTCTTCTACCTCTGGCTGGCGGTGACGATCGTGCTGCGGTTGCGGCCGGGGATGGCGCGCGGAGCGGCCGTGGTGGCGGCTGGTTTCGCGCTGACGGCGCTGATCGGGCTCTCGCGCGTCTACCTCGGCGTCCACTACCTCAGCGACGTCAGCTCCGGCTGGGCGCTGGGGGCCGCCGCCTTCTCCTTCTGCGCCGCGGTGGGGCTGGTCGTCTCGCAAGTGCGCCAGAATCCAGCGCAGTGATCGTCTTCGCGCTGGACAGGATCGACCACCAGTACCTGCTCTACGGCATCGCCGCGGCGATCTGCCTGGTCGTCTTCGTCGCCCTCATCCTCACCCCGGCGCTGAGCGCCTACGGTCGGATCTGGGAGAAAGCGGCGGCGGGCTTCCTCTCGCTCTTCGTCCTCGCCGCGCTGGTGATCGGCGGGGTCGTGATCGGCCTCGTCGTCGTCTACTACTACACCGACATAGTTAATTTCGTCCATGGGAGCTAGGGGCGGGCTGGACGAGCCCTGGGCACCCGTCTGGCGGCGGCGGACCGGCGCCGGCCGGTGTCCTCAGTCGCCCGAATAGCGCTGCTATTCGGGCTCCCTGCGTCCTTGGCCGGCTTGGTCCGGCGCCCCCAGCCGGCACCCATGTCTCGCCAGCCCACCCCCAGCTCCCAGCCGTTGTTGATAATTGCGCGATGCCTGCACCCTCCAAGCACGAGGCCGAAACGGCTGCAAGGGCCGACCGTGCGGTGCTGCTCGACGCGCTCTCCGAGGCGGTCGAGTCGGGCGCGGGGCTGCCCGCGGTGGCACGCGCGGCCGCGCGGCTGCTCGACGCCAGCGTCGCCCTGATCGACCGCTCCAGCGCCGTGCTCGCGGTGGCCGGCGCCTCCTCCGACCAGGAGCAGAAGCTGCTCTCGGGCGGGGAGGGGGTGACGAGGGTCGAGCTGCGGGTCGCCGACACCGTGGTCGGCGAGCTGCGCTACCGGGCGAAAGCGGCTCCGGACGCGACGATCGCGCGGATGGTGACGACGCTGCTGGCCCTGGAGCTGGAGCGCTCGCGCTCGCCGGAGTGGGAGAGCGAGGAGGCTGCCGGCGCCTTCGTCACGGCGGTGCTGCGGCGCGAAGTGACCGACCGGCGCGACATCGTCGCCCAGGCGGAGGAGCTCGGCGCCGACCTCGACCGCGGCGCGGGCGTGGTCGTCCTGCGGGCGGCGCCACGGGCGGCGCAGACGGGCGAGTGGCGCGAGCGGGTGCTGGTGCTGGCGCAGCGGGCGCTGCGCTCGCTGGCCTCGGGGTCGCTGGCCACCAGCGACGGCGGTGAGGCAGCGGCCGAGATCTCGGCGATCGTCCCGGCCGAGGACGACGAGCGGCTGGCCCGCGCCGCCGCGGGGCTTGCGCGGGAGCTCGACGACAGCCTCGGTGGCTTCCACCTCACCGTCGGCCGCAGCCGCCGCGCCGCCGACCCGGTCGACCTCTACCGCGCCGGCAGCGAGGCGCGCCTGGCGGTCAACGTCGGCGAGGCCGAGGGGCGCTCGCTGCTCGCCTTCGAGGACACCGGTGCCTACCGCCTGCTGCTGCCGGCGATGAGCGAGGATCCGGCCGAGCTCGAACGCTTCTATGCGGAGACGATCCAGCCCCTGGTCGAGTACGACGAGCAGTACGAGACCGAGCTGGTGGCGACGGTCGAGGCCTATCTCGACAACGACGGCAACGTCGCCGCCACCGCCAAACAGCTCTTCACCCACCGCCACACGATCCGCTACCGCCTCGAGCGCGTCCGCGAGCTCTGCGGCCACGACGTCGCCGGCACCGAGGGCCGCGAGAAGCTCGGCCTCGGCCTGAAAGCGATGCGCGTCCTCGGCATCGCCTCACCGCGCGGCCCGGCGATGGAGCCGGGGGCGAAAGGCGGCAAAGTTGCGCGGGCGACGGAGGAATAACTCGAACCGGCAGTACTCCGGGGGGAGGATTCGAACCCCACTCCTTCAGGACCAAAACCTGACGTGCTAAGCCGATTACACCACCCCGGAAAGGGTGTCTGCAGATTACAGCCAAGCGGGTGCGCAATTTTCTGTCTGCCGAGACTTATAGATTTCAGGCATGCCGAGATACACCGAAAAGGAAGCCCGTGAAGCCGTCGCCGTCTCGCGGTCCTACTCCGACGTTCTGAGACGGCTTGGGATGCGTCCGGCGGGTGGCAATCATTCGGTCCTTCGGAGATACCTTGACGAAATTTGGAAGATCCCAACCGATCACTTCGACGGCGGGGGCCGCCGGTTTCCCCCAAGAGAGCGAGTCCCGCTCGAGCGTGTGCTCGTCCAAGGCTCAACCTACTCACGAGGCAACCTGAAGTCGCGCTTATACGAGGAGGGTCTAAAGGAGCGGCGCTGCGAGATGTGCGGTCAAGACGAAAACTGGCATGGACGCACGATGTCGCTGATCCTCGATCACATCAACGGTGTTCCTGACGACAACCGGCTGGAGAACCTTAGGATCGTCTGCCCTAACTGCGCCGCGACGCTTGACACGCACTGTGGGCGGAAGAATCGACGCGAGCCCGAGATCCGCAACTGCCGGCGGTGCAGGAAGGAGTTTCAGGCGAAGTACCGAGACCATCGCTACTGCTCCCATTCCTGCGGCAGTCGCTGGGACCGTGCGAAGTTGCGCGGTCGCCCAAAACCGGAATACAGGCGCACGAACCGACCGCCATACGAGCAGCTCCTTGCCGAAATCGACGCCCGTGGCTACTGCGCGGTCGGTCGCAAATATGGGGTCTCGGACAACGCCGTCCGCAAGTGGGTGAAGTTCTACGAGCGGGAGCGGAACGGGTTGGAATCGTCCGTGTAGGCGGTTAGGTTCTTCCCATGGAGATCGGAGGAGCTTCGCTCGACCCGGAGGTGCGTGACGGACTGAGTCGCAGCTGGAAGGGCCTGATGACGGTCGGGATCATCGCCATCGTCATCGGCTGCATCGCGATCCTGGTGCCGGCTGTGGCTTCGGTCGGGACGGCGATCTTCATCGGTTGGGTGCTGCTGATCGTCGGCGCCTTCATGGTCGCGGCGGCGTTCTCGGCGCACTCGGTGGGGACGCTGCTGTGGCGGATGCTCTGGGCGGTGCTGACGGTGATCGTCGGCCTCTGGCTGATCGTCGAGCCTCACAACGGCACGCTGACCCTGACCCTGGTGCTGGGGATCTACTTCCTCTTCATGGGCGTCACCCGCATCGCCATCGCCTTCGTCGCCCGCGGCGAGCCCAACGCGGGCTGGCTCGGCCTCAGCGGCGTCTGCGGCCTCCTGATCGGGATCCTCGTCCTTGCCAAGTTCCCCAGCTCCGCCGACTGGGCGATCGGATTGCTGGTGGGGATCGACCTCATCTTCGCCGGCTGGACGTTGACCAGCGTCGCCCTGCTCGGCAAGGAGCTCGCGGGCCGCGACGCCGCTTAAGCGAGGCCCTTTCCTCAGCGCGGCCCGTTCAGGGCATGAGCCTCACGTAGGCGCGGTCGTCGAAGGAGGCGTGACCGGGCGTCACCGCCTTGGTGGTCTTGTGCCGGCCGATCCGCAGCGGGTCCTCGGCGAGGTCACGTGCCAGCCACTCCTCGCTCTCGGCGAGCGTCGGCATCAGGTCGGGGTAGCCATCGGTGGCCAGCACCAGCTCCGCACCGGGCTCGGCAGCGGAGATCTCGATGAACCGGACCGGCACGGGCTTGCCGTCCAAAGCGCCGAAGGCCAGCCCGCAGGAGGGGTCGTCGAGGTTGCGGAACCGGTACTGCTCTTCGAGCAGCGGCAGGACCATCTCCCTCCCCGGATCCGATTCGAGCAACGAGTCCAGCGGGACATCCTTCCTCAGGAGCGCCTCCAGCAGAGCCGCCCGGGCGGCGGCGACGATGCCGTCGATCGCCTTCATGCCCACCTGCACCCGATCGAGCTGTCGCCAGGAGCAATCGCCCACCCGCCAGATCTCCCCCCGGGCCGCCGAGTAGATGACGGCTGAGGCGCTGGGAGTGTCTTCGGGCCTGGACTCCGGGGAATGGTCGTCGATCGCGCGCCGCAGCTCCTCGGAGAGCGCCTCGATGCACTGGGCGCCGGAGGCGTCCTCGTCCAGCGCTCCGAGGCTGCGGGCGAGGACCTCGACCGCGAAGCGGCCACCGGGCATATCGGCGTATCGGGCATCGGTCTTGTCCGTGGCCCCGTCGAAAACCGCCACGAACGCGTCGCTCTCGAATATCCGGTCCTCGCAGGCGGCGGGATCGCGGTCCTTCGATTCGACGAAGCTCTCGATCAGCCGCATGCTCGCCCTATCGGATCTCGGTTTTGCGGATGAGGGTCGGAGCGGAGGGATAGCCGTCTCTCACCGGCGCTTCCACGACGGCCGCGAACGAGCGCGGCCAACGCCGGAAGGGAGAGTGCAGCTGCTCGCAGAAAAAGCGGGCGGCGGCGATCGTGCCGTAGGTGTGGGAGCCGGCCAGCAGGACCACGGTTCGATCGGTTCGGAAGGGGTTGCGGGCACGGACGATCAGGCCGATGTCCTTCACGACCCTTCCGTTCTCGATCGTTCCCTCGTAGAGCACCGGATCCTCTCCCTCCTCGCTCCAGAAAATGCGGCTGCCCTCCATCGAGAGCGGGCACGCCTCCCCCAGCTGCGCCAGGACGTCTCCCGTGACCTCGTTGTTCTTGGTGCCTCCCAGGCAGATGAGGTCGCCCTCGACGCGGTCGAGGAGCGGATCGCTCGAGAGGTAGATGTTCCGGATCTGCAGGTTCGCGTAGGCGCGCCGCAGCGAGGGCATCAGCAGCGCCAAGGCGCGGACCTGACCGATCCCGGTTGCGGGGCGAATGTATTCCCCGGTGTCCGACTGGCTCGAGTGCGCGACCGAGATGACCACGCTCGAGGGCTCCTTGATCATCCACATGCGTCGGCTCGGCAGCGTCTCGCGGAGTTTCGCCGCCACCACGCCGACTCCGAGGAAGAGCACCGAGAGGAGGATCTTCAGTCCGACGCTTTCGAGGAAGGTGGCTGAGAAGTCAGCGGTCTGGGGCATTTCTCAATCCTCCCTGCAGCGGCGCGCGAGAGACCCCGATCCTAAGGCGCTGAGATTAGGATTGCGAGGTGACCGTGAAGACGGCTGCCCTGATCATGGCCGGGGGCAAGGGCACCCGGATGAAGTCGGCGATCCCAAAGCTCCTGCACCCGATCTGCGGGGCGCCGATGATCGCCTGGCCCCTGCGGGCGGCCTGCGGCTCCTCGATCGACAAGAGGATCGTGGTCGTCCCGCCCGACTCTCCCTACGACGACGTGATCCCGGCCGGGACGGAGGTGGTGGTCCAGCCGCAGCCGAACGGAACCGGAGGGGCCGTCCGTGCCGCCGAGGCGGCGCTCGCCGGGTGCGACACGGTCCTGGTCCTCTCCGGGGACAATGCCGCGATCACCCCTGAATTCCTGGAATCCCTCCTCGAGACGCACCTGGCGAAGGGGGACGCCGCGACCATGGTGACGATGCGGCTCGAGGACCCCAGCGGCTACGGGCGGGTCCGCCGACTTCCCGACGGCGCCGTCGACTGCGTCGTGGAGACCAAGGCAGAGGGGGACGCGACCGCGGCTGACCTCGAGATCGACGAGGTGAACGCCGGCATCTACGCCTTCGAGGTCAAGCCCCTGGTCGGTGCCCTGAAGCGGATCGGCCAGGCCAATGCCCAGGGAGAGCGCTACCTGCCCGACGTCCTTCCCCTCCTCCGGGACGAGGGGCATTCGATCGGCGCCCTGATCGCCGAGGATCCGCACGTCACGCTCGGGATCAACAACCGCCTCGACCTCGCCGCCGCCGAGGCCGAGGCGCGCTGGCGCCTGCTCGAGGCGCACATGCTCGCCGGCGTCACCGTCGTCGACCCGGCCTCGACCTGGATCGACGTCGGCGTCGAGATCGCCGCCGACGCCCGGATCGAGCCCGGCACCACGCTCCGCGGCGCGACCGTGATCGGCGCGGGCGCCGTCGTCGGCCCGCTCAGCACCCTGATCGACAGCTCGGTCGGCGCCGGCTCCCAGATCCTGCACTCCTACCTGGTCGAGTGCGACGTCCGCGAGGGCTGCTCGGTCGGCCCCTTCGCCTACCTGCGCCCCGGCGCCCTGCTCGAGGACTCGGCCAAGGCCGGCACCTTCGTCGAGGTCAAGAACTCGCGGGTCGGCGAGGGGACCAAGGTCCCGCACCTCGCCTACGTCGGCGACGCCGAGATCGGCGCCGGCAGCAACCTCGGCGCCGGCACGATCACCGCCAACTACGACGGTTTCCGCAAGAACCGGACGGTCATCGGCCGCAACGTGCGAATCGGCGTTGACACGATGCTGATCGCACCTGTAGAAGTCGGCGACTCCGCCTACACTGGGGCCGGCGCAGTGATCAAGGACGACGTGCCCGAGGGTGCCCTGGCCGTGAGCGAGAACGCGCAGAGGAACATCGACGGATACGCCGCTCGCAAGGCGGCCCAAATGCGAGAGGACGAGAGCCGGTGAGCACGATCGAGGAGGCACCGCAGGTGGCTACCGCCATCGACCACGACTACTCGAAGCGGATGATGGTCTTCGGTGGCCGCTGCTCGATGGACCTGGCGGCCAAGGTCGCCGGCAAGCTCGAACTCGACCTTGGGCAGGTGACGCTGAAGACCTTCGCCGACGGTGAGGTCTACTGCCGCTACGAGGAGTCGATCCGCGGTGCCGACGTCTTCCTCGTCCAGTCGACCTGCGCCAACGAGCAGGAAGGAATGACTCCCAACGACGCCCTGATGGAGCTGCTGACGATGATCGACGCCGCCCAGGGCGCCTCGGCGCACCGGATCATCGCCGTCCTCCCCTGGTACGGCTACGCCCGCCAGGACAAGAAGTCGGCGCCGCGCGAGCCGATCTCCGCTCGCATCGTCGCCAAGTGCCTGGAGGGCGTCGGCGTCGACCGCGTCCTCACGATGGATCTCCACGCCGGTCAGGTTCAGGGCTTCTTCCACGTCCCGGTCGACCACATGACCGCGATGCCGATGCTGACCCAGTGGTTCGTCGACCAGGAAATGACCGAAGAGCTGGTGATCGTCTCCCCGGACGCCGGCCGCGTCAAGACCGCCCGCAACTTCGCCCGCCGCATCGGCACGCAGTGGGCGGTGATGGAGAAGGAGCGGCCCGCCCAGCAGGTGGCCGAGATCGGCTACGTGGTCGGCGACGTCGAGGGCAAGACCGCGGTGCTCGTCGACGACATGATCGACACCGCCGGCACCCTCTGCGCCGCTGCGCAGACCGTGCTCGACGAGGGTGCCGCCAAGGTGATCGCCTGCGCCACCCACGGGGTCTTCTCCGGCCCGGCCTACGAGCGCCTCGCGGCCTCGGCGATCGAGCGGATCGTCGTCACCGACACCGTGCCGCTGCGCCCCGGCGCCCCGGACAACATCGCCGTCCTCTCCACCGCCAGCACCTTCGCCGACTCGATCCGCCGCATCTTCACCGATGACTCGGTGAGCGAGATCTTCGCGGGCGAGAACCAGCTGTTCTGAACGCTCTGCCCGAGGAGCCGCGCAAGCTGCGCCTGGTCGGCCACAAGGGGGCCGATCTGATCGCGCCCGGGAACACGATCGAGTCGTTCCAGGCCGCGGTCGAAGCGGGCGTGCACATGATCGAGATGGACGTGCTCTGGCTGCAGGACGCGCACCTGCCGCTGGAGCAGCGACACCCGCTGGTGGTCGCGCACGACTGGGAGGACGCGAGGCGGCGGACGCCGCTGAAGCTGACCGAGGCGCTCGATGCCTTCCTCGAGCCGCCGCTGCACCAGGTCGAGATCGACCTCGACATCAAGCTCCCGGGTAGGGAGGAGGAGGTGGTCGAGGCGCTGCGCGAGCGCGACCTCGTCGGCCGCTCGATGATCTCGACGATGGAGATGCACACGCTCAAACGGATCCTCGAACTGGAGCCGGAGCTGCGGCGCGGCTGGACCTATCCCAAGGTGACCAGGGACTGGACCTCGAGGCGCTGGGCGGCGCTGCCGATGCGGGCGGCCCTGATCGGGATGCGGACCCGCCTGCCCGGGCTGGCGGCCGAGAAGCTGCCGCAGTTCGACGTCGCCGCGATGTGGGCCTACCATCCGCTGATCACGCCGCGCCTGGCCCGCATCTGCGACCTCGCCGAGGTCGAGCTGATCGCCTGGACCGTCGACGACCAGCCGCGGATGCGGAAGCTGGTCGAGGCCGGCGTCCACGGCATCTGCTCGAACGATCCGCGCCTCTTCGAGCGCCTCTAGCCACCGCACCTGCCGTCGGGTCGCTGTGTTCAGATTGGCACGATGAAGAACCTGAAGATTCGCCGCCTCGTCTCGCCCCTGTTCGCGCTCGCGCTGCTGGCGCTCCTGCCCGTCGGAGCCGCCGCCTATCCCTCCAAAGGCGGCGGGATCGCCGGCAATTCGACGATCACGATCGCCCTCGACGGCAAGCTGCGCCAGGCGCTGGACAGGGCCGGGGTGAAGGTGCTGCCTTTGAAGCCGGCCGGCT